>NZ_BAAARV010000053.1:41538-176153 GCF_039532525.1 Dactylosporangium salmoneum | reverse complement strand
CTTCAGTTATCGATCACCGCCACGCCGCGGCCTCAACCGGGCGACCGCCTTTTGAAACACGCCTTAGAACCGTTGTGACCAACAAGATCGGCGATCTGCTCCAAGGTCAGCCAAGTGCGGATGGGATCGAGACGAAGCTGTGCCGCAGCTCGCGCGGCGTCCAGTCGTCCCAGTCGAGCCCGGACGTCTTGGCCATCCGGCGGAATGCCGTCGGACGTTCGCCGCATCCACCGGGACCTGACCTGCGCCCTGGCGGGGGTCGCCCCAGAGGCGCGCAGCAAGATCAGTGGGGGGCTGAGACCACTCCAGCCCGGTTGAGCGGTCTGCCCGGCCCGCGCGGACGCGATCCGCAGTCGGCCGGTGACGAAGACTTGGCACCCCTGCCTGACTAGGCGTTACGGTCCGAAAGAGGGGCTCGATGGTAACCAGGGGGTGGTTGTCGTGAGAGTCGAGGTAAAGACCTTCGACAAGCCGGACGAGACGCGGCCCTTCGAGGGCAAGGGGTACGCCGACATGGTGACCGTGGCCGGCAAGACGGTGGAGTGTGGGCACTTCGAACCGGGCTGGCGCTGGTCGAACAACGTCAAGCCCATCGCGGGCACGGAGTCCTGTGAGTTTTCGCATCTGATGTACGTGCTCCAGGGGCGCCTGCGCATCCACATGAACGATGGCAGCGAGCAGGAGCTCACGCCTGGCGAGTTGGCGGCGATCCTGCCCGGCCACGACGCCGAGGTGGTCGGCGACGAGGAGTGTGTGGCCCTGGACTTCGGCGAGATCGCCGAGTACGCGCAGCGCAAGTAGGGGGTTGATCGCGCAGGTCGCCCCGGTTTGCGGGTCGGCCAGTCACACCGTGCCATCCCCCGGAGCAAGCGCGCCCAGCGTCTCCGAACATCGATGATCACCCCATGCTCCAGCCGTCTCGGTGGGGGCAATCAGGGGGTCACCGCTGTGAACAGCCACGTACGCTGGCGAACGCTCGCGGACCTAGAACCGTTGCGGCACCACGGGTTTCAGCAGGTCTGGTGTGAACGCGTATCGCCCACCATCGAGGGGCGAGCCTGCTCAAGCGGCTCCCCCCTCGGCGGTGGATTCCTCCACTCGCTTCGCATCAGCGCCTCGTTACCGACGTCCACGTGCGTCGCACGCTTGATACTGCGCAACTCAACACTGAACGAGATCATTACCGACGCATCGCGAGGGCCTGCTGCCGGTTCATGCCGAGCTTCAGCGAGCCGAACCCGTTCGGGCCGAGTACGACGGACAAGTCCTTCGTGGGCGAGGTGGTGGTCGCAGGGCTGGTCGGGGCGGCGGTGGGAGACGCGGGGGCGCCGGCCGGGGCCGCAACGCCGCTCTGGTGCTGGGGCGTGGTGCAGGCGGCCAGCAGTAGGCCGGCGGCGAGGACGGCGGTGGCGGCGGTAAGGGACTTGGCGTTCATGGTGGACTCCTTCAGGGTCGTCATCGGTTTCGTAGGTTCGATGCGCCCCGCCGGAGGTTTGTTCGCCCGGGGACGTGTCGTTCAGACGACACATGATTCACCCGGGCATCGGCGAGCGGCGGCGATCAGCCGGTGCGCAGGTCGCGGACCACTCGCCGGTAGATCGGCTCCAGCTCTGCGTCGGTGGCCGAGGTGTCCAGGTCCAGCGCCGGGTCGCCGGCCGCGTCCGCCAGCAGTGCCGCGCGCCGGGTCAGCGACGGCGGGTATGCCGCCGGGTCGTCGTCCACAGGGGACGGCTGCGCGGCCCGGATCTGCGCGACAAGCGCCGGCCAGGCCGCCACAACCGGGCCGACCGGGCCGCGGCGCAGTGCCGCCGCGTCCGCGCCCGCGTGGTCGCCGGCCCGGGCGTCGCGGCGCAGCACGGTGGCGATCGACGGGGCCAGGGCCCGGATCGCGAGCACGTCGCGGACGGCCGCGGAGCCGGCCAGCCCCGCCCCGGCGGCGTCGGCGGCGTGCAGGGCGCGCACCGCGGCGGGGCGCTGCAGCGCGACGTACGCCCGGCGCAGCAGCCCAACCGCGCCTCGTACCACCCAGACCACCGGAAACAGCAGCAGCTCCGCGACCCACACCAGAGACTGGTTCCCGGTCATCTGGCTGCCCATCCGGGTCGAACTGGCCGCCACGATCGCCGGGTCCTGCAGGGCGCGCAGCGACTCGTCCCGCTGCGGCTCCAGCAGCGCCTCCAGCTCGCCGAGGCTGCGGTCCACCCATCCGGTGACCGGTGCGCGGCCCGGGTCGCCGGTGCCGTTGCGGGCCAGCTCCATGGCGAGCAGGGCGATGCGCTGGCGGCCGTCGAGGACGGCCCACAGCGGGGCGCCGATCCTGAGGTACCGGCGCCGGAAAACGCCGTCGAAGCCGCTGGCGGCGTCCAGGCGGTCATCGACCGCCACCACCCGCGGGCGCGGGAGGCCGAGCGCGGCGCTGACCCGGCCGGCCAGGTCGTGCAGCGCGGGCGCCTCGGCCCGGGACAGCCGGGTGGCCTCGCGTGGCAGCGCCGGCGGGCGGGGCAGCGTCAGGGCGCCGAGCGCCAGCAGCACCACGCCCGGCAGCAGCCCGACGCTCGGGAAGTGCCGAGCGCACAGCCAGACGCCCAGCGCAAGGCAGCTGAGCGAGGCGAGCTGCACCGCGGCCGCGACGACGAACGTGAGGCACCGCCTCATCATGCTGCAGAGGTTATCGCCGTCGATGCATGCCTGCACTCCCAGGTCGCACCGCGGATCCCATGGCCGCAGCCGCACAGCGGGATGGTGCCGGCCCTCTGAGGCTGTGTGATCCTTCCTCGCGTGCATCTGTGGACGGGGAACTTCACGCGGTACTTCATCGCCCGGGCGGTTTCGGTGTTCGGGGACGCGATGCTCGTCGTCGCCTCGGCGCTGGCGGTCGGGCGGGTGTACGGGGCGACCGGGGTCGGGCTGGTGCTCGCCGCCTGGACGGTGCCGTTCCTCTGCTGCATCCTCTTCGGCGGGGTGTTCGCCGACCGGGTGGGGGCGCGGCCGCTGATGCTCGGGGCCGACCTGGTCCGGGTGGTCGCGCAGGGCATCCTGGCCGTGGCGTTCTTCGCCGGTACGCCGGGACTGTGGCTCCTGCTCGTCTGTTCCGCGGTCAGCGGCTGCGCGGCGGCGATGTTCCAGCCCGGGGTCAACGGCATCGTGCCGCTGGTGGCCGAGGACCGGCATCGGGCCAACGCGGTCATCAAGGTGGCCGGCAGCGTGGCGCAGCTGCTCGGGCCGGCCACCGCCGGGGTGGTGTTCGGGCTGGCCGGGGCCGGGCCCGTGTACGCGGTGGACGCGGCCACCTTCGCGGTGAGCGCGGTCTGCCTGGCGGGGCTGCGGCTGGGGCGGGTCAGCGCCGGTGACTCGTCGCCGCTGCGTGACCTGGTCGAGGGCTGGCGCGGGTTCCGGGAGCGGACGTGGATCTGGAGCGTGATTTTGGTCTGGGTGGTGTACGGCATCACGCTCTTCGGCCCGCTCGTCCCGCTCGGCGCCGTGCTGATCAGCGGGCGGCTGGGCCCCCTGGCGTACGGCTGGACGGAATCGGCGCTGGGGGTCGGCACCGTGGTCGGCGGGCTCGCCGCGCTGCGGGTCCGGCCGGCCCGGCCGCTCGTCGCCGGGGCGGTCGCGATGTTCGGCTACGGGCTGCTGCCGCTGGCGATCGCCCTGCACGCCGGGCTGCCGGCGCTGCTCGGCGCGGCCGCGGTGAACGGTGCGGCCTGGGCGTTCTGGTCGGTGATGTGGCAGACCAGCGTGCAGACCCACGTGCCGCCCGGGATGCTCAACCGGATCACCTCCTACGAGGTCTTCGGCTCCGACGGCAGCCTCCCGCTCGGCCAGGCCCTCGCCGGGCCCGTCGCCGGGCTGGTCGGCGCGGAGCGGGTGCTGGGGACCTCGGCCGCGGTGAGCGCGCTCGGCTGCGTGACGTTGCTGATCATCCCGGCCGTGCGCCATCTGCGAGCAGCCGCCGAGTCGTGAGGATGCGAGCAGCCGCCGAGTCGTGAGGATGCGAGCAGCCGCCGAGTCGTGAGGATGCGGGTGTGGCGCACGGCGCGCCCGATGTCGGATCCCAGGCCCGCGGCGGGCGTGCAGAATTGACCGGTGAACTTCCGGTCGATCTACGCTCACGGGTTCGTGCGGGTGGCTGCCTGCACCGGGCGGACCGCCATCGCCGACCCGCCCGCCAACGCCGAAGCGGTGCTGACGCAGGCGCGGGAGTGCTCCGACGAGGGCGTGGCCCTGGCGGTGTTCCCGGAGCTGGGGCTGTGCGGGTACAGCATCGAGGACCTTCTGCTGCAGGACGCGGTGCTCGACGGGGTCGAGGACGCGCTCGCGACCGTCGTGGCCGGGTCGTCCGAGCTGCTGACGGTGCTGGTCGTGGGGGCGCCGCTGCGGCACCGCGGCCGGGTGTACAACTGCGCGGTCGTGGTGCATCGCGGGCGGGTCCTGGGGGTGGCGCCCAAGTCGTACCTGCCGAACTACCGCGAGTTCTACGAGGCGCGGCAGCTCACCGCGGGCGACGAGATCCGCGGCGGGACGATCCGGGTCGGGGGCGCCGACGTGCCCTTCGGCACCGATCTGCTCTTCGCGGCCGAGGATTTCCCGGATCTGGTACTGCACGTCGAGATCTGCGAGGACATGTGGGTGCCCGTCCCGCCGAGCGCGGAGGCGGCCCTCGCGGGCGCGACGATCCTGGCGAACCTCTCCGGCAGCCCGATCACGGTCGGGCGGGCCGAGGACCGGCGGCTGCTGTGCCGGTCCGCGTCGTCGCGGTGCCTGGCCGCCTACGTGTACTCGGCGGCCGGCCTCGGCGAGTCCACGACCGACCTGTCGTGGGACGGCCAGACCATGATCTACGAGAACGGCTCGCTGCTGGCCGAGACCGAGCGGTTCCCGGACGGGCCGCGGCGCTCGGTGGCCGACGTCGACCTGGACCTGCTGCGCCAGGAGCGGCAGCGGATGGGCACGTTCGACGACAACCGGCGCACCCACGCGGCGCGCACCGGGGACTTCCGCCGGGTGGCGTTCACGCTCGACGCGCCCGACGGCGACCTCGGGCTGCGGCGGGTGGTCGAGCGGTTCCCGTTCGTGCCGGCCGACGTGGAGCGGCTCGCGCTGGACTGCTACGAGGCGTACAACATCCAGGTCGCCGGGCTCAGCCAGCGCCTGGCCGCGATCGGCGAGCCCAAGATCGTCATCGGCGTGTCCGGCGGCCTCGACTCCACCCAGGCCCTCATCGTGGCGGCGCGCGCGATGGACCGGGCCGGGCGGCCGCGCACCGACATCCTGGCGTACACGATGCCGGGGTTCGCCACGTCCAGCGGTACCAAGGAGAACGCCCACGCCCTCATGCGGGCCCTCGGCGTCAGCGTGCACGAGCTGGACATCACCCCGACCGCGCGGCTCATGCTGGCCGAGCTGGACCACCCGTTCGCCAAGGGCGAGCCCGTCTACGACGTGACGTTCGAGAACGTGCAGGCCGGGCTGCGCTACGACTACCTGTTCCGGATCGCCAACCACCGCGGCGGCATCGTGCTCGGCACCGGGGACCTCTCGGAGCTGGCGCTGGGCTGGTCGACGTACGGCGTCGGCGACCACATGAGCCACTACAACGTCAACGGCGGCGTGCCGAAGACCCTGATCCAGCACCTGATCCGCTGGGTCGCGGCCACCGGCGAGTTCGACGAGGAGGTCGTCAAGATCCTCCTTGCCATCCTCGACCAGGAGATCTCGCCCGAGCTGGTGCCGGGGGAGGAGCTGCAGTCCTCGGAGTCGAAGGTCGGCCCCTACGCGCTGCAGGACTTCACGCTGTTCCATGTGCTGCGCTACGGCATGCGCCCCTCGAAGATCGCGTTCCTGGCCTGGCACGCCTGGCGCGACGCCGCCGCCGGCGCGTGGCCGGCCCACTTCCCCGAGGCCAAGCGGGTCGCCTACGACCTGCCGCAGATCCGCCACTGGCTCGAGGTGTTCTGCCGGCGGTACTTCGGCTTCGCCCAGTTCAAGCGCTCCGCCCTGCCCAACGGCCCGAAGGTCTCGGCCGGCGGCTCCCTCTCCCCGCGCGGCGACTGGCGCGCACCCTCGGACGGCAACGCCAACGCCTGGCTGCGCGAGCTGGAACGGTGGGACATGTCATGAGCTGCTACACCTGCGATATGAACGCCCGCTCCGGCGACCTCCCGCCCCGCGAGGAGGTCGCGTCCGACCCGTACTGGCGCGTGGCGCACGTCTTCGACACCGCGCTGCCGGGCTGGCTGGTCCTCATGCCACGCCGGCACGTCACCACCGTCGCCGACCTCACCGACGAGGAGGCCGCGGGCCTGGGCACCTGGCTGACCCGCCTGTCCCGGGCGCTGCGCGACGTGACCGGCTGCGCAAAAACCTACCTCGCCCAGTTCGCGGAGAAGGAGGGGTTCGCGCACGTGCACTTCCACGTGGTGCCGCGCATGCCCGACCTCGCGGCGCCCCTGCTCGGGCCGGGCATCTTCGGCCTGCTCGGCGTCTCGGAGGAGCACGCCGTCCCGGAGCCGGAGCGCGACTCCCTCGCGCTGGCGTTGCGAGCCGCGCTGAGCTGACCCGACAAGCCGGCCGCAAGCGATCGGGGCGTGCGGCCGGGCTGCTAGCCCAGTCCGAGGCGTTGGAGGGCCAGGGCGACGTACCCGCGCTGCGCCCGCTGACGCCAGCCGGGAGGGAACTCCGGCAGTTCCTCGTGTTCCTTGGCGTGGATGAGGATGGAGAGGGCGCGGTCGGGCAGGCGCTCACCGGTGCTGTACGCCAGGGTGACCGCGGCCGTGATCCGAACCATGAACGAGCCGTGATCGAGCAGGGATGTCATCCGCTCGACCGTGGCGGCGCTGGGCACGCCGAGATGCGCGAGGGCGAGGTTGGCGCTGGCCCGCACGGCGTCGTCCCGGTCCGCGGAAAGCAGCGCCGCCATGGTGGGTCCGGCCGCGGGGAACCAGGCCAGCAACTCCGCCGCCGGTGCCGCGACCTCGGGATCGTCGTCGGCCAGCCAGCGACGGTACGCCTCGACGTGCGCGGCGGCGGCCCAGTAGGCGTCTGCGTCCCACTTCTCGGCGCACGCGTCAGCGACGTCGACCCAGTCGTCGTCGAACTGGTCCTCGAGGTAGTACACCCGCTCGATGACCATGGCTTCCTGCTCCTCAGTCACCGTCTGGCCACCGAAGCGGGCGAAGGCGGTGTCCGGGTCGAACGGCAGGTCGCCGTCATCCCGTGGGCCGAGACCCACGTGCCGCAACAACGCCATCAGGTCACCCCGGTCGGCCGTCGCGGGATCGTCGACCAGCCAGGCGAGGAAGGGCACCACGTGGGCGCTGACCTGCCAGCGCGTGCCCTGGTGGACGACGGCATCCGACAGCTTGTGCAGTGCCTCGCGGCGCACGCCGCTGTCCGGCGAGCGGAGCGCTTCGATCTGGCCGGGCAGGTCTTCCGCCGACCGGTAGGTGCCGTGCAACGAGGCCCAGGCAACGCGGTCGAGACCGGGGATGACGTCCACGCACGGATTATCGCCATGACCGGCGCCGGGCGGCCCGGGCGGTCTACGCGCTCGGCGAGGGGGTCAGCTCGGCGCGCAGCAGCGAGTAGAGGTACACCGACCGCCACCGCCCCTCGCGGAACTGCGCCGCGCGGATCAGCCCTTCCCGGCTGAACCCGGCCTTCTCCAGCGCCCGCTGCTCGGCCACGTTCTCGACGTCGGTGTGGGCCTCCACCCGCTCGACCGCGGTGGTGCCGAAGAGGTACTCGGCGAGGAGGCGCTGGGCCCGGGTGCCGTGGCCCTGCCCGCGGTGCTCGGGAAGCAGCGAGGCGCCGATGTTCCAGCAGCTCCAGGACGGGATCCCGTAGGTGGCCCGGCCCCAGGTCACGGTGCCGGCGACCGCCTCCGGCAGCTGCACCAGCAGGCAGCCGCCGTCCGGGCCGATCAGCCGGTTCTCCTCGAAGCGGCGCAGGGTGCCGGCGATGTCGCGGTAGCCGGACCAGTTGAACGCGCCGCCGGCCTCCGGCTCGTCGGCCTGCCGTTGCAGCAGCCACAGGTCCGCCGCCGTCACCGGTCGCAGGGTCACGCCCATCGCAGCAGCGTACCGGCCGCTACACCGGGGCCGCCCGGTTGGTTCGCCATGTGGCGGATGTGTCGAGAACCCGTCGCGGGCCGGGCCGAGGGCGTGCCGATCGACCATGATTGGCGCGGGCAGAGGTTGGAGAACGGCAATGTCGTCCGGTTCCGACACCCGGCTGGGCGTCGAGACTGACATCGAACCGGTCGCCGCGGGCACGCGCGCGCTGCACGTGGACGGCGACCTGCACAACGCACGGAGGTACTTCGACGCCGCGTGGGCGCGCGCCGAGGCCGAGGGGGACGTCCCCGCCATGGCCGAGGCGGCGCTGGGCTACGCGGGCGTCTGGGTGCACGAGCACCGCACCGGCGCGGCCGCGGCCGTGCTCGAGCAGCGGCTGCAGCGCGTGCGCGCGCTGGTCGACCCCGACGGCGCGCTCGCCGTGCGGGTCCGGGCGCGGCTGGCCGCCGAGCGCGACTACCGCGAGGGCCGGGCCGACGCCGTCCTGGCCGCCCTGGAGGAGGCGCGGGCGCTGGGCGACCCGATCGCGCACGCCGAGGCGCTGAGCCTGGCCCACCATTGCCTGCTCGGCCCCGAGCAGCGCGGGCTGCGCCGGGAGATCGCCGTGGAGCTGCTCGGGGTCAGCTCCCGCACCGGCCGCCGCGGCGACCTGCTCATGGGCCTGATGTGGTGGACGTCCGACCTGCTGCTGGACGGGGATCGGCACGCCGAGCGCCGCCTGGCCGAGCTGCGCGGCCTGCTGCAGGTGCACGAACACCTCGCGATCGGGTACGTGACCGCCGCCATCGAGGTCATGGGCGAGATCCGGGCCGGGCGCTTCGCCGAGGCCGAGCGGCTGGCCGAGCGTTGCTCGGAGCTGGGCGTGCGGGCCGGTGACGCCGACGCCACGGGCTGGTACGGCGGGCACCTGGTCGCCATCCGCTGGTACCAGGGCCGGCTGCGGGAGCTGCGCCCGATGCTGGACCAGCTGGTGCACTCGCCGGCGCTCTCCGACGTGGACAACGCCTACTTCGCCGTGCACGCCGTCGCCGCGGCCGAGGCGGGCGACCTGCGCACGGCCGCCGGGGCCCTGGCCCGGCTGCGCGGCCGGTCGCTCAAGGAGCTGCCGCACTCCGGCAGCTGGCTGGTCACCATGCACGGCATCGTCGAGGCGGCGCGCATCCTCGGCGACGCCGACCTGGCCGCCGAGGCCTACGAGCTGCTGCGCCCGCACGCCGAGCTGCCGGCCATGGTCAGCCTCGGCATCGCCTGCTTCGGCTCGGTGCACCACGCCCTGGGCGTCGCCGCGGCCACCTTCGGCCGCCGGGACCTCGCCGAGGAGCACCTCACCCGGGCCGTCGAGCGCAACCGGGCGCTCGGGCACTGGCCGGCCGCCGAGGAGTCCCGCCGGGCGCTGGAGCGGCTCGCGCCGGCGGAGCCGGAGCGGGCCTCGTGCGTGCGGGAGCGCCAGCACTGGCGGCTGGAGTGGGGCGGCCGCCCGGTGCTGGTCGAGAACAGCGTCGGCATGCTGCACCTGGCCGTGCTGCTGGCCAACGCCGGCACCGAGATCCCGGCCGTCGAGCTGGCGATGGGGGTCACGGGACTGGCGCAGGCGGCCGGCTCGCGCACGTCGCCGCAGGCCGTGCTCGACCAGGAGGCGATGCGGCGGTACCGCAACCGCGTCGCCGAGCTGCGCCGCGAGATCGAGTCCACCTCGGACCGCCGCCGCGCGGCCGCCGAGCGCGAGACGGAGGCGTTGCTGGCCGAGCTGGCCGGCAGCGTCGGCATCGGCGGGCGCAGCCGGCGGTTCGCCGACAACGCCGAGCGGGCCCGGGTCGCGGTCGGCAAGGCGATCCGCCGCGCCATCGCGAAGGTCGAGGAGTCCGACCCCCGCCTGGGCCGGCACCTGCGGGAGACGGTCCACACCGGCCGGCAGTGCTCCTACCGGCCGGTGTGACCTACCGGCCCGGCAGTGCTCCTACCGGCCCGGCAGTGCTCCTACCGGCCCGGCAGTGCTCCTACCGGCCCGGCAGTGCTCCTACCGGCCCGGCAGTGCTCCTACCGGCCCGGCAGTGCTCCTACCGGCCGGTGTGAGCTACCGGCCGGCGGCGCTCCTGCCGGCCGGTGTGAGCTACCGCTGCGCCGGGATTCTCGGCGTCCCGGTCGCCTGCTGCCACTGCGGCGCCGCGCGGCTGCCCCGGTCGACGACGACCGCGAACTGCGCGTGCAGCTGCGCGACCTCGCCGTTGAGTCGCTCCTCGAGCCGGCCGTGGGAGTACCGCTGGGCGACGTCGCGCGCGTCGCGCAGGACGGCCAGGTTGAGGTCGGGCAGCTGCGGCTCATCGTCGTCGGGCTCCGTGGCCAGCCGCTCGTCGTCCCGCGGCCAGCGCAGGCGGACCAGCGGCAGCGGGAGCCGGCCGCCCACCCCGTTGCGGCCGCGGTCCTCGAGGATCGCGGCGCACCCCTCCTCGAACACCTCGCGGGCCCGGCCCTTGGCGCCGGAGATCGCCGACTGCAGCGCGTTCCAGGCCTTGCCGTGCTCGCCGAGAGCCTCCCGGGCCGCGTCGATGTCCCGCTCGCTCCGCGTCCGCGCTCGCTCGACGCCCCGGGCCACCGCGTCCGCGCGGTCGGCGAAAGGGTTGTGCGACTGCACCTTCACGCCGATGGCCGAGACGCTGAGCAGCAGCAGGATCACCACGAAGGCCCAGCGGTAGTCGGCCAGGTCGTCGAAGGCCGCGCCGGCCGTGGTGGCCCGCACGTACGCGGCCACGCCGAGCAGGCCGACGGTGGACGCCGCCGCCAGCACCGGGAACGTCAGGCGCGGCCAGGGCAGGTCGGCCACGTGCCGCTCGAGCGGCTCGGGCCGCCACTCCCAGAAGATGCGGCGCAGCAGGATGACCGGGTTGAGCGCGGGCAGGAGCCGGCGCCGGGTGACCCTGGCCCGCCGGCGGAACAGATGCTCGGCCAGCTTGTCGCCGGCCAGCAGCAGGCACAGCGCCATGCCCACGGCCGGCAGGTAGGCGAGGTAGGCGAACAGGCTGCCGTCCGGCAGGTCGAGGATGCGCTGCACGAGGCTGCCGACGAACTGGCCGTCGAAGACCGACGCGATGGCGAGCACCGCCCAAACCAGCCACTTGGGGATGGACCGGCGCCGCAGGTCCTCGGGCCCGTCGTCGGCGTGGTCCGAGACCATCTGCTCGCGCTGGCGGCACGCCTCGGCCGCGCTGCCGACGGCGCGGAAGGTCGCGACCCGGTCGATCGCCGCGGCCGCCTCCTGGAACCGGTTGATCACCAGGTCGCAGGCCAGCCGGATGCCGGGCAACGCCTCGCGCAGCGACGCGTTGCCGGTGTTGAAGGCGCGCAGCAGCGCCGCCGCCTCGAGGTCGTCGACGCTCTGCGTGACCTGCGTGGGCGAGCCGATCCGGATCGGCACCGGCCCGGCGTCGCGCGAGCAGGGGACCGGCCCGGACCAGCGGCCGGTCCGCGCGCCGTTGTTGGAGCTCAACTCCGCCATGAAGACTCCCTCAGCTCACGTGGCGACGATGTCGACGCGCCGGAAGCACTGCAGCTTCTCGTCGTCGCCGGCCCCGGCCGGCACCTCGATCGGGAACGGGCAGGACTGGGTCACGCCCAGCCCGCGCGGCGTCACGCCGGGCACCTTGTTGCGCTGCAGCGCGGCGGCGACGGCCTCGGCCCGCCGTTGCGACAGGTCCTGGTTGTGCCCGGCCGAGCCCCGCGGGTCGGCGTAACCGAACACCTCGACCTTGAGGTTGGGCCGGTCGCGGATCTCCACGGAGATCTGCAGGATCAGGTCCATGGCGCTGGCCCGCAGCGTGGTCTGGTCCGTGTCGAACTGCGCCGCGGAGATCGAGTAGACCGAGCGCGAGGGGTCGAACGGCACCGACGGGTCCTCGACGGACTTGCTCGGCGGCGTGCCGTCGCCGGTGCCGGCGCTCGTCACCGACGTCGTGCTCACCGTGCACCGCCCGCCGGCCCCGGTGCAGACCTTCTGCCACAGCTGGCTGAGCCAGGCGACCTGCTCGGTGGTCGGGACCGGCTGCTGCGCGGCCGGCTTGCCGATGCCGACGAACTCCACCGTGACGCCATCCAGGGTGCCGGGCTTGAGGTCACCGCCGGCGCACTCCCGCGCGATGGCGTCGATCTCCTGGGCGTTGGCGAAGTTCGCGTGGACCAGGTTGGCGCAGCCGGTGTTGGCCAGCCCGTCTGTGGCCACGACGAGGTGCTTGGCCCCCTTGCCGTCGCGCAGCCAGCCGGCCGCGAGGCTGATCGCCTTGGCGATGTCGCTGCCCTTGGCCAGCGGCGGGCTCGCGGCGGCGGTGGCCAGGTCGGCGCCGATGCAGCCGCCGGCCTCCTTCTCCCGGCTCTGCTGGTTGACGGTGTTCTTGACGCCCTCTTGCCAGTCGGTGGAGCGGTCCTTGGCCGTCCACGCGAGGTCGGCCGTGGTACCGCTGAAGGGCGCGATTGAGATCGTGTCGCGGCGGTGCACGGCGTCGTCGGCCATCGGCCGCAGCGCGTCGGCGTAGTCCGGCGACTGGGCCGCGGGGCCGCCCGCCCGCGTCGAGTTCGTGGTGTCCAGCAGCACGGCGGTCCGTCCCGCCCCGTCCTGACGCTGGCTCATCCAGCCGCACTTGGCCTGCTGGCGCGGCGCCTCGCAGGCCGCCACCCCCGCCGTGCACAGCAGGAGCGCGAGCAGCGCCGCCGCCGTACGCCCGGCGCTCACAGCTGGGCCTCCAGCGCCTCGGTGTCAGCCGGGCCGGCCTCGCCGAAGTCGGCCAGGTTCCACTGCCCGATGTCGACGCCCATCTGCCGGCAGAAGGTCTGCAGCGCCTTGTCGTAGGCGTTGGCGAACTCGAACAGGCCCAGCCGCTCGTGGTCGCCCACGGCCCGCCGCAGCACCCCGACGAGGTCGTTGTAGCGCCGCTCGCGGTCGCGGGCCAGCGCCTGGGTCACCTTCGAGAACCGGTCGTCGACCATGCTGGCCGCGAAGAGCAGCAGGAACTGCCGCTCGTCCTTGCCCAGGTCGGCGAACTGCTCGAGCTGCTGGAGGCCGCGCAGCCAGGCCTCGGTGCGCTCGCGGATGAAGTGGTCCCGCAGCGTGTTGCTGAGGTGCTCCTCCTCGATCTTGATCCGGCGCAGCTCCAGCGGGGCCTTCTCCTCCCGCAGCTTCGGGTCGAGGAAGACCCGGACCGTGGGCACGCACTGGACCATGCCGTTGTCGTCGCCGAAGCACATGCCCTGGCGCATCTCGCGGTCGGCGTTCATCGTGGTCTCCGCCGACGCGGGGTGCAGCGGCTCGAGGGTCCGGGCCAGCCGCCAGATCGTCTTGAGGAACGAGTTGACCGCCGTGTCGTGGTAGATGCCGGCGAGCTCCTCCAGCCGGGCGTACTCCAGCTGCTTGCCCGCCGGGTTGCGCCAGCTCAGGTGCAGGATGACGTGGAAGTCGAACACGTCACCGGCGGCCGGCACGATGAACGGCGTCGGGATCGGCCGCGGCTCGAACGTCCCGGTCGGGCGCAACGGCTCCTTCGGCGCCTCCTCGGGGGGCTCGTCGAGCGTCTCCGGCTCCGGCCCGGTGCCCTTGAACCAGTCCACGATCCGTCGGAAGAAGCTCATGGTGTCGGTGCCTCCGTAGTGGTCTTCAAGCGGTGGAACAGCGCCTCGATCAGCCCGGCCTTGGGGTTGCGCTTGCGCCAGATGGTGAGGTTGAACAGCGCCCGCTGTGCGAGCGCGCCCCGGAACACGTCCAGCGCCATGGCCTCGACGAACGCGGCCAGCTCCGGGTCGCGGTCGGCCAGCAGCAGCCACTGCAGCATCGGCGTCCAGGCGCGGCGGGAGGTCATGGGGCCGGTGAGCGCCCGGCGCCACAGCGCCACGAGGGCGTCGCGGTACTCGTGGTTGCCGGCCGCGATCTCGGGGAGCGCGGGCCACCCCTCCAGGCCCGCGCTCCCGGCATAGCGAGCGAGGATGACCAGCACCCGGACCGCATGCTGGCGCAGGTGCTGGTTCTCGCTCGAGATCCACTCGGAGATCTCCCGCATGACGAGGTCGCCGCCGCCGTTGAGGAACAGCCAGCCCATGGCCACCGAGACCGCGTTGCTGGTCGCGAGGCCGGGCCGGCCGCCGAGCCGGGCGATCATCCTGATCGCGTGGCGGACGTCGGCCGTGCCGATGTCGAGCCCATAGGTGCGCGCGGCGGCGTCCTGCAGCTGCGGGTCGGAGCTGCCGGCCCAGACGTCGACCTGCCCGTGCACCCGCTCGGCGAGGCCCTTCGCGCGGTACGCCTGGTCCATGGCGGCCGCCGCCGAGAAGCGGTACTGCACCTGCCAGCCCGCCCAGACCCGGATCACGGTGGCGTACACCTCGGCGAAGTCGAACGCCGCGAGTAGCCCGACGATCTGCCCGGCGCGCACCCGGACCTGCGCGATCGGGCTCCCGCCGAGCACCTGCAGCCACAGCATGATGGGCCGGCGCAGCGTGTCGTAGTCGTGCCAGGCGACCTCCAGCAGCGAGCCCAGCAGGCGTACGTCGGACAGCTGCGCCGTGCGTGGGGCGCCGTCGGCGGCGACCTCGGCCGGCTGCGGCGCGACCATGCGCTGGTCGATGAGCGTGTCCAGGCTGGCGTCGAAGATCAGGTGGGCCGGGGCCGACTCCCGCACCTCGTACAGCGGCATGATCTTCTGGCTCAGCAGCTCGGCCGCCTGGAACACGTACGACAGCGGCAGGCCGTGGAAGACCGCGTAGGAGATCCGGAACGCCTGCTGGTGCGGCACCAGCTGCGGCTTGGCCGGATCGCTCGGCGGGGCCTGCAGCAGCTCCTTCGCCAGGCTGCGCAGGGCGTCGTCCCAGGCCGGGTCGACGTCGTCCAGCGGCTTGCCGCTGTGCACCACGTCCGGCCGGGTCAGCGGCGCCACCAGCAGCCGCACGACGTCGGAGACCGACCTGGTCAGCAGCAGCCGGGCGCGCACGGCGGGGTCGTCCGCCACCCGCCGGCGGTACCGCAGCTGGCTCGCCTCGTCGCACCCCGCCCGGCAGCCGGCCCGGTGCCGGCGCAGCCGGACCTCCAGGTGCCGGTCGAGGACCTCGGCCCCGTCCGGGCGCTGCACGGTGAACGGGCCCGGCTCCTGCGGCCCGTCGACGATGACGAGGAAGGCGCCGCTGTCCGCGGCCCGCTGGCGCAGCGCCTCGACGCTGTTGGCGCGCATCGGCCGGCCGGCGCGCTCGATCAGGAACCCCTGCCCGGGCTTCAGCGTCACCTCGTCGTAGAGGACGGCGAAGATGTTCTCGTCGTCGACCTCGAGGGTGCCGATCCGGGCGGGGTCGCAGCCGGCCCCCGCCAGCAGGTACAGGCCGGTCGTCGTCCGCCCGCTGCCGGGCGCCCCGCCGAGGACGACCAGGTGACGGCCGCGAAGCTCGGCGAGCATGTCGCCGACCCGGTCGACGGGGACGTACGTCTCGATCTCCCGCGCGACGAAGTCGGCGCCGAAGGTCGCCTTCTGCACCGTGACCTGGCGGCCGCCGATCGAGATGTACTCGTTGTACTGGTGCTCGTAGTAGTTGTTCTGCGAGTGGTCGCCCTGGCCGACGGCGCCGCGGTGGACGTGCGCCTCGTTCAGGGTCTCCCGGCCGGCGGCGACGGCCCGCATCTCCTCGGGCATGTTGTCGTACCGGCCGCCGCCGTCCTCGGCCGAGCCCGGTCCGCCCTCGGGCTGCTTGCCCTCGATGCCCCCGATGCTCTGCCGGGAGCTGAGCGAGGCGACCGAGTCCAGCGCCGACTTGGCGGGCTCCGGCTTCGCGGCCTCGGCCGCCTCCGGGCCCTCGGCCGGCTTCTCCGCCCCGACGCCGAGGTCGACACCGAGGTTGACGGCGAGTTCGGCGTCGAGTTCGGCGCCGTCGTCCCCGGCGTCGACCTCGTCCGGCGGTAACGGCTCGGGCGACTCCTCGGTCTCCTCCTGTTCGTCCATCAGGTGCCGTTCTCGTAGTACGTGCCGATGCCGTGGTCGCCCTGGATCAGCACGCCGCGCCCGAGCGTGGCCGTCCGGGCGCCGTGCGAACCGGCGGGCTCCGGCCGGGCGGGCCGGGGGATGTGCTCGGACAGCACGGCCACGAGCTCGGGCAGGTCCAGCTTCAGGTCTCGGGAGCGCAGGCTCATCGCCGCGCGGTTCCTGAGCTCGGCGATCTCGCTCGGCAGATCCGCCGCCTTGGGCAGCGGGGTGCCGTCCAGCAACAGCGGAATGATCGTGATGTCGCGCCGCAGCGACGTCTCGATCTCGTACCGGACGTAGTCCTTCTCCTGGTCGATGAGCCGCTCCCCGAGCGGGTTGCGCAGGATGAGCCAGTTCGGGCCGATGAGGACGAGCAACACGGTGCAGTCGCGCAGGCGGCGGTCCAGCTCCGGGGGAAATGCAGCCCCCGGCGGGAGGTCGGTCGAGTCCAGGAAGATCTTTTCCTCGCCGAATTCCCGGCGCAGCTCCCGATTGAGATGCGCCGCGCTCTGGTGGCCGTCGCCGGTGCGGTAATTGATGAATACGCCGGACATTCCGGTGGCCTTTCACGCAAGAAGTGAGGCCCCAGCGTGGCATCGGCGACGGCCGGAAATCAATGGTTGCCCATGGCCCCTTCGGGCGGACAACGGGATACGGCGAGACCGGTCGGAATTGGCTTTCGGCCGACCCCATTCCGGCTATCACCATACGTGGCAAATTCAGGGATGCAGGGCCATCGCCAATTCGGGCATGATTCGGACGACGGCGGGGTCGCCGTGCCATCGCCGGAGGGTCTGGTTGAGCCGCCGAAGGTCGCTGCGCACGGTGGCCGAATCGACGAACCGGACGACCTCGACCACCGGCCCGAGCACCGCGCAGGCGGCCTCGAGCTCGCGCTGCTCGGCCAGCGCCAGGGCGAGCCGGGCGCCGTAGCGGGCCCGGACCCGGTGCGCGTGTGCGGGGATGTGCTCGAACTCCCGGCCCAGGATCTCGGCCGACTCCCGGGGCCGCGCCAGGTCGAGCAGGCACCAGCCGCGCACGAACGCGGCCGGGTCACGCATGGTCGCGCTGCCCAGCACCGGCAGCGCCGCCGCGGGCGCCGGGTCGGCCTCCTGCGCCTGCTCGGCGGCCCGGTCCAGCAGGCGCAGGCACTCGAGCTCGTCGCCGGCCAGCCCGTGCCCCTGGGCCAGCCGCTGCAGGGCCATCGCACGCACCCGTGGCGTGGTGGCGGCGGCCAGCGCGGCCTCGGCGGCCCGCACGGTGCCGAGCGGGTCGTCCTCGTACAGCGCCACCTCCGCGGCCCGGATCAGCATGTAGGTGCCGAGCTCCCCGTCGCCGGCCTCGCGGGCCATATCGCCGGCCAGCCCGTTCCACCAGGCGCAGGCCCGCGGGTCGCCGCTCTCCTGGGCCATCCAGCCCGCGTACTCCGCGAACCGGGCGCCGACGCGCAGCAGCCCCGGCCGGTCGGCCTCGCGGGCGAGGCCCGCCTGGGTCCGCAGCGAGTGCACGACCGCGGCCACGATCTTCAGGACGTCGGCCGGCCGCCCGGACTGCCCGAGCCGGCGCACGTCGTGCAGCAGCTGGACGTAGGCGGCGACCCCGTCGCCCAGCACCGGCCCGGTCGGCGCGGCCCGCGGCCGGGGCCAGCCCATCGCCACCGTGGCCGCCGTCGAGGTCAGCAGCGCGCGCCGGCTGATCGCCTGGAAGCCACCGGCGCCGTCGTCCTGCATCTGGATCGTCCAGTCCCCGCCCGCGTCCGTCGCGCCGGCCTCGGCGCGCGGCGGGTGGTGGACCGGGACCAGCCCGGCGAGTGCCCCGCCCGCGCCGAGGAGATTGTCGAGCCGCCGCGCGAGGGCGACATTCGGCGGCTTCGCCCCGGATTCGATCTTGCTCAGATATCCCTTGCTGTACTTCGACAGGTCGGCGAGCGCCTCCAGCGAAAGGTCGCGATCCCGCCGCCACCGCTTCAACTCGGTCCCGAATTGTTGCCCGTGCGCGTCTTCGGGCGCCATGCCGCACCACCGGGTTTCCGTCGCTCAACCGGACAGGGAATGAGGCAACGGTAGCCCGGCGGCGCAAATGCAAAATAGATGCCGATCAAGTCGGAGTGGGTAGTCTGCGGCCGTTGCGCACCGATTCGCCGGGGCGGGCGGTCCAAGATCACGCAGGAAACGGCCGGTTTGGGCGTTTCGCTCAAGTTCCCGACCGGCCGGCCGATGTGCCCGATGTGAGGGATGGGGCGGCTGGGCGGCCGGGGTCGTGGAGACCCCGGCCCCGCTCGTGCTGCCCGACGGCCGGGCCGCGGTGCGCGAGGAGTGGCGCGGCGGCGGCGACGGCGCCGAGGGCGTGGGGTTTGATCTCGGTTTTGGTGATCCCGGGGGTGCGGGCCAGGCCGGCCATGTCGATCTCGTTGTCGAAGTGGCCGGGGCCGGCGCGGGCGGGCTGTCGGCCATCGAAGATCCCAGCGGTTTGATAATCTCAGCGGTTTGAGGGAGCAAGCCACGACCATGCCCGACCATCGAGCGGACCAGTCCGCCGGCGCCGCCGGTGGACCGGTGACGCTGACGTTCGCGGAGCTGGAGTTCGTCCTGCGCTCCGCGGCCGAGCGCGGGGTCGACGTCGACAGCGTGCGCCGCCGCCTCAACTTCCAGCCCGGCGTCTCGACCGGCATCGTCGTCGCCTCCGGCATCGCCTCGCTACTCGCCCGCGACCTGTGCCGGCTGGAGGGGGACCGGCTGGTGCCCGGCGAGTTCGTGCAGTGCGCGATCGCCGCCCTGGCGACCCGGCACACCAGCACCGAGGCGGCCGGGTGGATGGACGAGCGCCCGGTCGTCGTGCACCTCTTCAGCGGGGTGACCGGTCGGCTGGCCGTGTACCCGGGCTCCTACGGGCTGTTCGCGGTGGAGCTGATCGACGCCGCCGAGCCGCTGTCCGCCCCGGTGCTGCGCTTCCTGGACCTGTGCACGTCGGGCCGCGGCGCGGCGACGGTGCTGGTGCGCACCCAGGCCGGCGAGGCGGACGAGGCCGGCGTGGCGGTGGCCCGCAGCGCCGCCGGGGCCTGGTTCGTCTCCGACTCGCTGGAGCGCCCCGACCCGGGCCCTCCGCTCGGCCGCGAGGCCGTGGTGGCCCGGCTGCTGAGCCTCCTCGCACAACCGGTGGGCGTCTGATGGCCGCACACATGACCGGTTGGACGGTGGTGTCCGCTCGGATCACCGGGTCTGATCTGATGGTGGCTGGCTTCGGGCGGGCGACGGGCCGATGATTGCGGTTTCTGACGGTGGCCGGTCGGGGTATGGCAGGCCCGGACGGTTGGCTGGGGCGATGGCGGTGGAGGACTGATGGCGAACATCCGCGCCGGTGCGGCGAGCGACGTCGGCAAGGTGCGGCGCCGCAATGAGGACAGCGCGCTGGCCGGACGGAACGTCTTCGCCGTCGCCGACGGCATGGGCGGCCACGCGGCCGGCGACGTGGCCAGCCGGATCGCGGTCGAGGCCCTGCAGCGCCTCGACGACGCGGCCGGCGCGAACGGCGTCGGCCCCCTGGACGTGCGCGACGCGATCGTGCAGGCCAACGCCGACATCCTCGGCGCCGCCGCGGCCGACCCCACGCAGGGCGGCATGGGCACCACCGCCGCGGGCCTGACCCTCGGCGTCGTGGACGGCGACGAGTGCTGGATCGTGTTCAACGTCGGCGACTCCCGGGTGTACCGCTGCGCCGAGGGCGGCCTCGAACAGCTCACGGTCGACCACGTGGCCCCCGAGGCGGTCACCATGCGCCGGGGAGTGATCACCCGGGCACTGGGCACCGACCCGGGCCCGCGGCCCGACCTGTGGGTGCGCACGGCGGTGCCCGGCGAGCGCTACCTGGTCTGCTCCGACGGCCTTTCGCTCGAGCTCACCGACGACGAGATCGCCACCGTGCTCGTCTCGATCCCGGACCCGGTCGAGGCAGCCGACGAGCTGGTCCGGCGCGCGGTCCTGGCCGGCGGCCGCGACAACGTGACCGTCGTGGTGGTCGACTACCGCCTGGACTGACCCGTATCGGCGGCCTTTCGCGCGATAAGTCGGGCGCTGGCGCGCCACGACTTATCGGACTTATACCCCGGCGGGCGGAAGGCCGGTCAGGTGGGGGAATGTCGTTTCTTGCGGATCAGGTCTTGCGGATCAGGCGTCAGGTGCGCTGGCGGGGCCAGCGCATGCCGGTCTCCGCGGCCGGGTGGACCTCCTCGACGTCGCCGAGGACGACCACCAGCACCGGCACGCCGTCGGGAAGGCCGAGCTCCTCGCGCTCGCGCGGCGTGGGCATCCGGGCCCGCACCACCGCCTGCGCCGGGACGTCCACGACCGTCGGTGGCGCGTCCGCCGCGCCGGTGACGGGCCGGCGCTCGACCGGGCCGACCCGCACGACGTTGTCGCGGCCGAGCAGGAGCAGTCCCTCGCGGCGCAGCACGCGCAGCGCCTTGAGGGCGGTGTCCCGCCCGGTGCCGTGATCGCGGGCCAGCCGCTCGGCACTCGGCACCGCCTCCCCGGGCGCCAGCGCGCCGGAGGTGATCCGCTCGCGCAGTGCGTCCGCGACATCCAGGTAGCGCACCATTCGCTCAATGTAGCCAAGTGGCCACAGGAACACAAATCCTAAGGCTCATCAATGCGAGAAGTCCCGGAATGTCGGGCGACATTCCGGGACCTCCCGTGCGAAAAGCTGGGCGATCTCCCGTGCGAAAGAGCTGGGCGACTTCCCGTGCGAAGAAGCTGGGCGATCTCCCGCGCGAAAGAGCTGGGCGACTTCCCGTGCGAAGAAGCTGGGCGATCTCCCGCGCGAAAGAGCTAGGCGGGCGAGGAGCGGCGGTAGGCCAGCACGCCGACGACCAGGCCGGCGAGGCCGAGGACCAGGCCCGCGATGCCGAGGCCGATGGCGGTGCCGTCGCTGCCGGAGTCCGACGCCTGCGTGGTCGCCGTCGGGCCGGCCGAGGTCGTGGCCGAGGCGGCGGTCGTGTCGGCCTTCTTGGTGAGCTTCAGGACCGGGGCCGGGTGCTCGGCCTCGGCGCCCGCCGACGGCTCGTCGATCCAGCGGACGATCTCGCCGCCGGAGTACGTCTGCAGGGCCTTGAACACGATCTGGTCGGTCTGCGGCAGCGGGCCGAGGGAGACGTCGAACTCCTGGAACTGGTGCGGCTTGATGCCCGAGTCTGCGTCGGCCGTCCAGGTGATCTTCGAGACGGCCTCGGTGACCTCCCCGTCGCCGGTCTTGATGGGGGTGGCGAGCTTCGAGGTCTCGGTCACCGCCGTCCAGCCCTGCACCGGCTTGAGCGACACCGACGCGATCGGCTTGTCGGTCGGGATGGCCACCTCCAGCTTCGTGGTGCTGGCGTCGTCGCGCTCGTTCGGCACGCGGAAGGTCACCTTGGTGTAGCCGCCCTGGACGGCCGTGTTCGGGTTGACGGTGACGTGCGCGGAGGCGATGGCGGGGAAGGCGAGCGCCGCGGTGATGGCCGCCGCCGCGGCGACACCGGCGCGGACCACGTGGGTCAGGCGCATGACGAGGAGTTCCTCTCGGGTACCGGGGATGTGTCGCGCGGTTAGTCGCCACACATCCCCACAAAGTTCCCGAATGGCTCCCAGCTGGTTACCGGGCTTCCTTCAGGTCACCGGGGTCGGCCCAGGCGGTGCCGATCGCGACCAGCGCGAAGAGCGCGACCGCGAGCACGTGCACCGCCGTGCACCACAGGCAGATGGCCTTCAGCGTGAACAGTTCGGCGAAGACCAGGTAGAAGACGAAGAGCACGCCGATCGCGGCGAAGATCAGGCGGCCGTACCGCAGGGCCGGCGCCGGCGAGCGCCACAGGGCCGGGAGCGACGCGGCGAGCATGATCACGAAGTACACCAGGCCCAGAATGGCGACCGGGATGCCCAGGAACGACGACTGCGCCGACGTGGTGACCTTCAGGCAGTTCAGCGCGCCGGTCTCCGGGCAGGCGAGGGTGGTAGAGGACGTGAAGTGCTCGATGGTGAGGTACACCGACACGGCCAGGCCGACGACGGCCAGCACCAGCGACGCGAGCGGCACCCAGGGCTGCACCAGGCTGCGGTCGATCTCGACCTCACTGACCTGCATTGGCGAACTCCCCCTGGAAGGCCTTCACGGCGGCGCTGGAACACACGTCGGCCGGCTGCGCGCCGGTCAGCTTGCAGATGAGCGCGGTGAGCGCGTTGGCGTTGCCGTCGATGGCGCCGCCGAGCTGGGTGCTCGGGTCCTTGATGGCGGCGACGATCTGGGCGTGCGAGTGGTTCTCCAGCAGCTCGGGGCTGTAGGAGGAGCCGGCCAGCACGGCCCGGTTGGCGAAGTCCATGAAGGGGATCGATCCGGCCGAGTCCTTGGGGACGTACGGCGGCGCGTTGAACTTCTGCACGATCTGCGCCTGGGCGGCCGTCAGCTGGTCCAGCGGCGTGTACTGGCCGTTCTTGCGCACGTTCGTGGTCGTCTCCACGCCCTGGAAGACGATGTACTGGCTGGTGTACGTCGAGCCGTGGAACGACAGCGTCGGCGTGTTGGGGAACACGTCGTCGGCCGCGGACGTGGTCAGCGCGAGGTTGCTGAAGGTCCCGAACCGCGACAGGGCCACCACCACGGGCCAGCGCTGGGCGGCGCAGAAGGGGCAGTACTCGGCCCCGACGTACAGCAGCAGCGGCTTCCCGCCCTCGGTCAGCGTCTGCTGCCCGGTGACCACCGTCGGCAGCACCTGGGCGGAGCCCTTGCCGACCTGGTCGAGGGTGGCCGCCGGCACCGAGGTGACCCCGGCGGTGATCTCGGCGGCGGCGGCGCCCGTCGGCAGGGCGCTGGGCGCCTGACCGCCCCCGCCGCCCGTCCCGGACCCGAGCCGGACCACGATCATCACGGCGAAGACCAGCAGGACGGCGCCGATGGCGAGGTACGCCGTCCGGAGGCGGCTGTGCCGGGCCGCCGCCCGCTCCTGGATCATCCGCATTCGGCGCGCATATTCGCGCGAGTCGCGCTGCCGTTTGGACACGCGGCCACCTTCCGGAGAAACGTCGGTCTTGTCTTAGTCGCACGCGCCGTGGTCCTGGTTCCCCGGAACTCGGCAAAGATCACCCGCCGAGGTCCGATCGTAGGCCGTCCGGCGCGTCGCGCGGCCGGGTCCAAGGTCCCGAACCGCGGGGTGAGAAAGGCCTAAAGTCGGCGGCAACATCGTCGTGCACGGATGCGAAGGGGCGATAAGAAGATGCAGAGACGACACCTGCTCGCGGCCGCCGGCGGAGCGGTCGCCGGGGCCGCCGGGCTGGCCGGCAGCGCCGCTGCCGCGCCCGCCGGGGCCGACGCGCTGCGGCCCGGCAAGACCCGTCTGATCAGCCTGTCCCACGTCAACGACCCCGCCAAGACGAACATCTACCCCGGGGACCCCGCGTTCACGCTCGAGACCATCGCCACGATCGAGAACGAGGGGTACTACCTGCAGTACGTCCGAGAGGGCGAGGCGACCGGCACGCACTGGGGCGCGCCGGGGCACTTCAACGCCGGCGAGCCGCTCGCCGACGAGCTCGACCCGAACGATCTCTTCCTGCCCGCGGTGAAGATCGACGTGCGGGACAAGTGCGCGCGGAACGCCGACTACGCGCTCACCGTCGACGACGTGAAGCAGTGGGAGCGCCGCCACGGCCGCATCCCCAACGAGTCCATGATCATCATGTGGACCGGCTGGGAGTACAAGTGGGGCACCCCGGCCTTCCCCAACCTCGACGCCGACGGCGTGCTGCACCAGCCCGGCTTCGCGCCGCAGACGGTCCAGTGGTTCATCGACACCGGCCGGATCGGCCACAACGGCGGCACCGGCATCGACACGTTCGGCCCGGACCTGGGCACGGACCCGGAGTTCCTCGCCTCGCTGCTGGTGTACCAGCGGCACCGGGTCAGCCTGGAGATCCTGGCCGGGCTGGCCCAGTTCCCGGCCACCGGCGCCTCGGTGCTGTGCGGCGGCTTCATCAACCACAAGGGCTCGGGATCGACGGCCCTGATTTACGGCGTGATCCCTCCGGGTGCGCATGCGTGACTGAGGTCGGGCCGGTGTCGTGCGCCTTTGCGCGGTGCCGGCCCGATTGACGTAAGGAGTGGGCGGCTCCTACTGTCATAACGTATGAGCACCATTTCCGGCGCCGAGACGCCGCAGACGGCCGCCACCCCGCTGGTCCTGCCGATCTCGCGATCGCTGTTCTGGCTCGGCGGCACGGCGCTGCTCGCCCTGCTCGTGTACTACTTCATCGGCGTCGACCAGGGTGCCGTCTCGATCTTCGGCAGCGACACCCACGTGCACGAGTTCGTCCACGACGGCCGGCACTTCCTCGGCTTCCCCTGCCACTGACGCGGGGACGTAAGACCACCCGGCGACAGGTCGTGGCCCCGGCGCGCCACGACCTGTCGAACGCTCATGGGCGCCGCAGCACGCAGTCGCCGCAGGTGCCGCCGCCCGGGATGCGGTAGTACAGGCAGCAGTTGCGCCGGCGCAGCGAGCGGCGCCCGACGAGCGCCATCCCCGCCAGCGGCGGCCGTTGCAGCAGGCCCGCCACCGCCGCCCAGGCGCCCTCCGGCAGCTGCCCCGCCGCCCCGCCGAGCGCCGACGCCGCGTTGCCCCACAGCACCTGCGGCGAGAGCCGGAACCGCGCCCGGAAGACCTCCAGCAGCGGCGCCACCAGCCCCAGCACGGCCACGTCGAAGAGGTCCGCCGCCGGGCGGGTGCCGACCGGGCCCACCGCCATCGGCAGCGGGCCGCCGGCGACCGGCCGCCACCACAGGTCGCCGGGGCCCACGGCGCGGATCGGCCCGTCGAGCGACTCCGCCAGCAGCGGCGACAGCAGGCGGGAGGCGTAGCCGAGGAACAGCACCGAGGCGACGACCCGCTCCGGCACCGCGGCCTCGTCCAGGCCGAACATGGCCATCAGGCCCTGCCGGGACACGGCCACCCGCTGCGCCACGACGTCGGGCTCCAACAGTTCCGTGAAGGGGCGCCAGTCCTGGGCCGGGGCGTATTCGTCCCAGACGAAGTACGGGTTCACCCGCCGTACTGTAGTGACCCGGGATGGTTGAACCCTGAACAGTTTCATGGTGTAGACCGTCCGGGAGGCCGTCGAGAGGGGCAGTGCGTGACGCGCGACGAGGAGCTCATGACCGCGCTGTACACCGAGCACTACGGTGTGCTGCTCGCGTTCGTCTCGCGGTACGAGCGCGACCGCCACCGCGCCGAGGACCTCGTGCAGGACACCCTCCTGCGGGCCTGGCGGCACATCGAGCGCATCGACGTCACCCGGGACACCACCCGGGCCTACCTGCTCACCATCGCGCGCAACGTGGTCAGCAACGCGTGGCGGGCCGAGCAGCGCCGGCCCCAGCTGGTCTCCGACCCCGACGCGGTGGCCGCCGTCGCCGATCCCGACAACGTCGACCAGCTGGTCGAGGGCTGGCTCATCCGGGCGGCGCTGGACCGGCTGTCGGTCGAGCACCGCGAGGTCATCAAGTCCGTGTACTACGACGGGCGGACCGTCGCCGACACCGCCCGCCGATTGTCGGTACCGGAGGGTACCGTCAAGTCGCGCGCGTACTACGCGGTCCGCGCGCTGCGTGCGGTGTTCGAGGAGATGGGAGTCTTACGGTGACCGCCGGGCACGACGCGGTGCGCCGGCTGCTCGGGGGCTACGTCCTGGGCGGCCTCGACGACGCCGACCAGGACACGGTCGACGCCCACCTCAGCGGCTGCGCCGAGTGTCGCGCCGAGGTCGGGCGGCTGGCCGCGGTGCCGGACCTGCTGCAGCGCCTCCCGGCGGGGGAGAGCACGACCCTGGAGCCGCCGTCGCGGGCCGGCCTGGACGCGTTCCTGCGCCGGGCGCGCCCCCGCCGCCTGCCGGTCGTCGCCCTCGCCGCCGCCTGCGCCGTGCTGGCGATCGTGGCCGGCGTCCTGGCGCTGCGCCCGAGGCCGGAGGCGCCGCCCGTGGCGCAAGCGACGGCGTCGGCCACCGGCCCGGCCCCGACGGTGGTCCAGTTCGAGGCCGCCTCCGGGAGCGAGCTGAGCGGCCGGGCCCTGCTGACGCCGAAGCAGTGGGGCGTCTCCGTGTCGCTGGAGCTGGCGGGGCTGCCCGGCGACGGGCCGTTCGTGATGCGGGTGCTGGACCGCGGGGGCCAGGCCGAGCAGGCCGCCTGCTGGGGTCACACCTCCACCGCCCAGGCCCGGGTGACCGGGGCGAGCTCGATCCAGCTGGTCAACGTGGACTCGATCCAGGTCGCCGACTACGAGGGCCGCCTGCTCGGATCCGCCCATATCGCATAAATCCGAACGTTATGGTGTGCGATGTGGACCCGTTTGGTGTTGCCGGCATCGCCACCCGAGTAACCGAGATCCGCGGCCAGCTCGCGGCGTTCCAAGCCCCCAAGGCGGCCTCCGGGACGACGTTCGCGGAGACGTTGCGCACCGCGCAGGCCGATGACATCACGCGGTACGGCAACGGCAAGATCCCGGAGGGTGCGCTCCAGCGGGTCGGCAACATGAACCACCGCCTGCAGGCGCCGGCCGCCACGTCGCTGGAGGCCCTGATGACCGCCGCCCGCCGCGACGGCGTGACCATCGGCATCACCGACTCCTACCGCTCCTACGCCGAGCAGGCCGACCTGGTCCGGCGCAAGGGCCTCTACTCCCAGGGCGGCCTCGCGGCCAAGCCCGGCACCAGCGACCACGGCTGGGGCCTGGCCGTCGACCTCGACCTCGACGCGAAGGCCCAGGCCTGGATGCGGGCCAACGCCGGCCGCTACGGCTTCGAGGAGACGACCCCGCGCGAGCCGTGGCACTGGGCCTTCCGCCCTTCGACAATGAACGCGTGACCGCCCTCTTCACGACCGTCCATCTCGCGCTGGCCGCCGCGTGGGCCGGTGCCATGGGCTACAGCCTGCTGGTGGTGCAGCCCAAGGCGGAGCGCTTCTTCGCCGGCCGGGACGACGAGTACGAGGACTTCCTGCTCACGATGGCCCACGGCAACCGGTGGAAGGTGGTGCCGCTCATCGCGGGGCTGCTCGTCACCGCCGCGCTCGCCCGGATCTGGTTCGTGCTGCCGGTGTACGCCGTGGCCGCGCTCGTCTTCGCGAACGTGAGCTGGCGGCACTGGCCGGCCCGGGTGTTCGCGCTGCCGGCCGAGCGCCCCGCCTTCCGCCGGAGCCTGCGGGCCCAGGCCTGGACGATGACCGCGCTCGCCGGTGGCGCCTTTCTGACAGCCCTGGCGGCAACCAGCGGACTCATCTGATCACCCCGCCCCGGTTAGCCTCTGGGCGAGCGTCGATCGGGGTAAGGAGAGCACAGCGTGGTGACCGGTTTCCGCCATGACCTGGCGCAGCTGCTGAAGGCCAGGTTCCCGGTTCTCTACGTGGAGTCCTACGAGGAGCACCGGGTGCTGTCCGAGCTGGCCGCGGTGGCCGCCGACGCGGCGCTGGTGCGCACCCCGCGGCCGGTCTGGACCTGGTCGGCGACCAGCGGGCTGGTGCAGCCGGACGGGGCGGTCCAGCAGTACACCTCCGAGCCCGACAACGCCCTGGAGGCCGTGCTGCGCATCCAGCAGCCGGGCCTGTTCGTCTTCCGGGACCTGCACAACTCGCTCGGCGGGGACGTGCCGGTGCTGCCCAGCGTGGTGCGCCGGCTACGGGACATCGCCGCCGCCTTCAAGGCCGGCGCGGCGCCCCGCACGCTCGTCATCGTGGCCCCGGTACTGCGGATCCCGCCCGACGCCGAGAAGGACGTCACGATCGTCGACTTCCCGCTGCCGACCGAGGCCGAGATCCGCGGCGTGCTCGAGGGCATGATCGCGAACAACGCCGCCAGCGGCCGGATCCGCATCGACCTCGACCTGGTCGGCCGGGAGAAGTTCGCCAAGGCCGCGGCGGGGCTGACCCTGGCCGAGGCCGAGAACGCCTTCGCCCGGGCCATGGTCAACGACGGCGTGCTCGACCTGCAGGACCTCGGCGTCGTGCACCAGGAGAAGCGGCAGGCGGTGCGCAAGGCCGGGGTGCTCGAGTACGTCGAGGCCGACGTCCGGCTGGACCAGGTCGGCGGCCTGGAGAACCTCAAGCGCTGGCTGGCCAAGCGGGACAACTCCTGGCTGGCCGCGGCGGCCGAGTGGGGCCTGCCGGCGCCGAAGGGCGTGCTCATCACCGGCGTGCCCGGCTGCGGCAAGTCGCTGACCGCCAAGGCCGTCGCCGCCGCCTGGGGCCTGCCCCTGCTGCGCCTGGACATCGGCCGGGTCTTCTCCGGCCTGATCGGCTCCAGCGAGCAGAACATGCGCGCCGCGCTGCGCACCGCCGAGGCGAGCGCCCCCTGCGTGCTGTGGGTGGACGAGATCGAGAAGGGCTTCGCCGCCTCGGGGAGCAACGACGGCGGCACCACCAACCGCGTCTTCGGCACGTTCCTGACCTGGATGCAGGAGAAGACCGGCGCGGTGTTCGTCATCGCCACCGCCAACGACATCGAGCGCCTCCCGCCCGAGCTGCTGCGCAAGGGCCGCTTCGACGAGATCTTCTTCGTCGACCTGCCCAGCCGGGCCGAGCGGTCCTCGATCTGGTCGGTGCACCTGCGGCGGCGCCTGGCCCGGCCCGCGGTGCAGGGCCACCTGCAGGTCGACCAGGCCCTCCTGCAGGACCTGTGCACCCTGTCCGCGGGCTACTCCGGCGCCGAGATCGAGCAGGTCGTCGTGGCCGCGCTCTTCGACGCCTTCTCCGAGCGGCGCCCTCTGCGCCGGGAGGACCTGCAGCGGGCGGCGGCCGCGACGGTACCGCTGAGCGTGACCCAGGCCGAGAAGCTCGACGCGATCCGCGAGTGGGCCCGCACCCGCGCGGTGGCCGCCACCGCGCCCGAGGACTGGGACCCCAGCGGGGAGCCGCCGACCGCACCGATGCCGGTGCTCGGTGCCCAAGGCCGGACGATCGAGGTCTGACGATGAGCGTTTCCCTGATCCTGATACCGCTGGCCATCGCCGCCGCGGCCGCCCACGCGGGCCTGAGCAAGGACAAGGACAAGGACACGACGGTGTGCCAGGTGCAGACCCGGATGCGCGACGCCGGCCTGCTCGCCGCCGCCCTGCGCGAGTCCCGCGCCGTCGTGGCGAGCGAGGACGGCGCCCTGGTCGCGGACTGGGCGGGCGTGCGGGCCCGCTTCGCCCGCGACGAGCAGCAGATCTGGACCGCCCACTTCACCGGGGACGTCGACGAGGCACGGGCGGTGGACATCGTGCGCGCCGTCGACGCCGCCTACGGCCGCCAGGTCCAGCAGGCGGTGCTGGCCCGGCTGACCGAGCGGGCGCCGGCCGCCGGGCTGCGGCTGGAGTCCCGCTCGGTCACCCCCGACCGGGCGGTCCGGCTGGTCTTCGCGGTGGAGCGAGCGTCGTGAGCGGTCCGGAGCGCAGCGGAGGGGCCGCGAACCATAAGTGCAGTGTCACGTCACGCCGGCACCGGAGCGCAGCGGAGGGGTCGGCGTGAGCGGCTCCGCGAAGCGGCTCGTGGTGACCGTTGCCGCCGACGGCACGGTGTCGGCCGTGACCGAGGGCATCCACGGGCCCAAGTGCCTCAACTACATCGCCGTCCTCGAGGACCTCCTCGAGGCGCAGACGGTCCACAGTGAGTACACCTCCGACTACCACCGCGTCTCCGGAACCGTCGCGAACCGACAGGAGCAGCACGATGGCCGCTAACCCGACCGGCCTCGGCTGGCGCCTGCGCAACAGCTGGTGGGTCCTGCTGGTCGTGCTCGGCCTGGGCTGCCTGGGCGGCTCGGGCTACCTGTACATCGGCATCACCGCCCGCAAGCCGGCCTGGTGGGGCCTGGGCGTCGTGTACCTGGTCCTGCCGTGGGCGGGGCTGGTGGCCATCAACCGCCTCGGCCAGGACTCCTCGGTCAGCACCGCGATCGCCGTGGGGTACTTCGTCCTGTGGTTCGAGAGCATCGTCCACGCCCTGTTCCTCAACGGCTCCTGGCTGCGCTGGCGCGCGGCCAACCGTCCCTGGTTCGAGCAGCAGGCGGGCTTCGCCCCGCCGCCGGGCCTGGCCCCGCCGCCGGTTCTGGCCCCGCCGCCGGTTCTGGCCCCGCCGCCGGTTCTGGCCGCGCCGCCGGTTCCGGGGCCTGCGCCGGTCCCGGCGGCCGCGCCGGTTCCGGGGTTTCCGCCGGTCGTGTCCACGCTGGACGTCAACGCCGCGACCGTGGCGCAGCTCGTCGAGGTGGTCCGCCTGGACCCGGCGTGCGCGGAGCGGCTCGTCGCCGACCGCGAGGCCCGGGGCGGCTTCCAGACCGTGGAGGAGTTCGGCGCCGCCCTGGCCCCGCACGAGTTCGCCCGGGTCCGCGGGCAGCTGACGTGCACGCCGCGGCCCCGCGTCCAGCAGAACCCCCAGGGACCCGGCCGTGTCCTCGACTTCTGACGGCCTCCTGCACATCGGGCGGTTCGTCGACCGGACGGTGGCCGAGGGGCCGGGGGAGCGGACCGCGATCTGGGTCCAGGGCTGCACGATCCGCTGCGCCGGCTGCTTCAACCCGCACCTGTGGACCTTCCGCGGCGGCACGCCCACGCCGACCGGGGAGGTCATCGAGCGGGTCCTCGCGGCCGGGACGCAGGGGCTGACCCTGCTCGGCGGCGAGCCCTTCGACCACGCCGCCCCGCTGGCCGAGGTGGCCCGGGCCGTGGGCGCCGCCGGCGTGTCGGTGATGACGTTCTCCGGCTACACCACGGCGCAGCTCAACGGGCAGGTGCACGCCGGCCGGCCCGGCGTCGCGGCGCTGCTGGAGGCCACCGACCTGCTCATCGCCGGGCCCTTCGTGGCGGCGCTGGTCGACCGCGACCGCCCGTGGGCCGGCTCCACCAACCAGGAGTTCGTCCAGCGCGGCGACCGGATTCCCATGGCCGCGGTGGCCGCGACCCCGGACCGCCTGGAGATCACCGTCGCGGCGGACGGCGTGCTCTCGGTCAACGGCTGGGCCGACGACGAGACCCTGGACGCGCTGCTGCACGACCTGGGCCGCCGCCGCGCCGCCACCTCCGCTTCGCTCCGGTAGCGGCGCGAGGACCTGAGCCGATTCGGCGCGGCCGCAGCGATGCGGAGGGGCCGCTCACGCCACCAGGAACACGACCAGGGTGCGGGGACCGTGCACGCCCTCGACCCGGTCGAGCTCGATGTCGCTCGTCGCCGACGGCCCGCTGACCAGCGTCAGGGGCCGGCCCGGGTCGAGCCGGGCCAGCAGGTCCGGCACCGACTGGACGACCTGGTCGGCGCGCACCACGCAGTAGTGCCGGTCCGGCACCAGCGTGATGGCCCGCCGGCCCTGGCCGGGCGACGCGTCCAGGGCGATCGTGCCGGTCTCGGCCACCGCCGCGGCGCAGCCGGTGACCACCCCGGCGAAGGCGTCGAGGGCGGCCGCGTCGAGCGTGCCGTCGTCGACGACCGCGCCCGGCACGTCGAACGGCAGCCCCGGCGGCACGATCAGGGGCCCGGCCCCGTCGACCGCCGCGGCGAGGTCCGCGGCCAGCGCGCCGGCGGTGGTGTGCACGACGGTCGCCTTGTAGTCCTCCAGGCGGTCGGCGAGCAGCCGCAGGTCGCCGGCGCGGGCGGGATCGGCCCGGCGGTAGCCGCGCGGCACCTCGGGGACCGCGGGGGAGGAGCCCAGCGCGGAGCGGATCCGGGCGAGGACCTCCGATCGGGCGTCGGTGTCAGCCATTGCGGGTGCGCCACCATTCGCGGAAGGTCTGGGCCGGGGGCTCGGGCAGGTCGCGGCTCGCCGTCCAGCCCCTGGCGAGCGGCGAGGCGAGGGGCAGGAGCCGGCGGAGCCGCTCGGCGTTGCGGAACGGGCCGGGACGGGACATCACCCAGGAGGCGGCGGCCATCGAGATCGCCTCGGCCGACGGGCCGCGGCGCTCCTCGACGTGCCTCGCCCGCAGGTGGACCAGCATCGACGGAATGTCGATGCGCACCGGGCAGGCGTCGAAGCAGGCGCCGCAGAGGCTGGAGGCGTACGGCAGCGAGGCGTTGTCCTCGACCCCGGTCAGCTGCGGGCTCAGCACGGCGCCGATCGGGCCGGGGTAGACCGAGCCGTAGGCGTGGCCGCCGGTCCGCTCGTACACCGGGCACACGTTCAGGCAGGCGCTGCACCGGATGCAGTGCAGCGCGGAGCGGCCGGCCTCGTCGGCGAGCACCGCGGTCCGCCCGTTGTCCAGCAGCACGAGGTGGAACTCCTGCGGCCCGTCGCCGGGCGTGACGCCGGTCCACAGCGACGTGTACGGGTTCATCCGCTCGCCGGTGGAGGAGCGCGGCAGCAGCTGCAGGAACACCTCCAGGTCGGTCCACGTGGGCACGACCTTCTCGATGCCCATGACGGTGATCAGCGTCCGCGGCAGGGTCAGGCACATGCGCCCGTTGCCCTCGGACTCGACCACGGCCAGCGTGCCGGTCTCGGCCACGGCGAAGTTGGCCCCGGAGACGGCCACCTTCGCCGCGAGGAACTTGCGCCGCAGGTGCTCGCGGGCGGCCATGGCCAGCCGGCGGGGGTCGTCGGTGAGGTCCGGCGGCGCATCCTCCATCTCGCGCAGGAAGATGTCGCGGATCTCGGTGCGGTTGCGATGGATGGCCGGCACGAGGATGTGCGAGGGCTTGTCGTGGCCGAGCTGGACGATCAGCTCGGCGAGGTCGGTCTCCCAGGCGGCGATGCCCTCGGCCGCCAGCGCCTCGTTGAGCCCGATCTCCTGGGTCGCCATCGACTTGACCTTGACGACCTCGTCGGCGCCGGCCGCCCGGACCAGGCCGGTCACGATCCGGTTGGCCTCGTTGGCGTCGCGGGCCCAGTGCACCGTGCCGCCGGCCGCGGTGACCCGCTCCTCGAGCTGGGCGAGCAGCTCCGGCAGGCGGGCCATGGTCGCGGCCTTGAGCGCCTCGCCGGCCAGGCGCAGCTCCTCCCAGTCGGGGACCTCGGCGACGACCGCGGCCCGCTTGGCCCGGATGGTGCGGGTGGCGTGGCCGAGGTTGCGCCGCAGCTGCTCGTCGGCCAGCGCCGCGCGGGCCGCCTTGGGGAAGCTCTCGTCGCCGCGCAGGTGCCCGACGCCGCGCGGCGCGACCGTGGGCATCCCGAGGAAGGTGCTCATCGGGCCGCCAGGATCTGCGCCAGGTGTACCGGTTTGGCGTCCACCGACAGCCGGGAGAGCCCGCCGCCGATGTGCATCAGGCACGACGAGTCGCCGGCCGTCACGACCGACGCGTCGGTGGACAGCACGCTGCGCAGCTTGTCGGCGAGCATCGCGGCCGAGGTGTCGGCGTTCTTCAGGGCGAAAGTGCCCCCGAAGCCGCAGCACTGCTCGGCGTCGGGCAGCTCGACCAGGTCGATGCCCCGCACCGCGCGCAGCAGCCGCAGGGGCCGGTCGCCGACGCGCAGCAGGCGCAGCGAGTGGCAGGTCGGGTGGTAGGTCACCCGGTGCGGGTAGTGCGCCCCGACGTCGGTCACGCCGAGCACGTCGACCAGGAACTCCGACAGCTCGTAGGTGCGCCCGGCGACCTCGGCGGCGCGGGCCGCGAGCTGGCGCCTGCCGGCCCGTTCGGCGACCATCGCGTGCTGGTGGCGCACCGAGCCGACGCACGAGCCCGACGGGGCCACGATCGCGTCATAGGGCTCGAAGGTGCGCATGTGGTGCTCGACGAGGCCGAGGGCCTGCCGTTGGTACCCCGTGTTGACGTGCATCTGCCCGCAACAGGTCTGTGCCTCGGGGAACACGACCTCGTGTCCCAGCCGCTCCAGCAGCGTCACGGTCGCCTTGCCGACGTCGGGGAACATCGCGTCGGCCAGGCACGTGACGAACAGTGCCACGCGCATCGGTCATTGCCCTTTCCGTCCCGCGGCCCGCCGGCCGCGCGGGCGGCCGCTGGACTCGCGAACGATCAGCTCGGGTTGGAAGACTACGTGCCGGTGCTCGTGCCGGCCGTCGTCCTCGATCTCCTCGAGCAGCAGGGCTGCCGCCGTACGGCCGAGCTGTTCGCGGGGTTGCCGAACGGAGGATAACGGCACGGCGGCCGCCGCGGCGAACTCGATGTCGTCGTATCCCACGATCGCCACGTCCTGCGGCACCCGAATCCCCCGCTGGGTCATCTCCTGCAGCACCCCGAGGGCGAGCAGGTCGTTGGCGCAGAACACGGCGGTCGGCCGGGCGTCGGGCGGCGTCGATGCGATCTCCATGGCGGCGGTGCGCCCCGACGCGACGGTGAGGTTCGGCGTCGGTACCACGGCCAGCTCCGCCTTCCCCGCCACCGCCTCGGCGATCCCGGCGTGGCGGTCGTGGACCTGGGCGATGGAGACGGGCCCGCCGACGAACGCGATGTGCCGGTGCCCCTGCGCCACGAGGTGCTCCCCGGCGAGCCGGCCGCCGAGCACGTCGTCGACGGCGACCGAGCAGCGGCTGTGCCGGCCCGTGCCGCGGTCGACCAGCACCACCGGCGTGCCGCGCTGGATGAGCTGCTCCAGCCGGGAGCCGGGCGACTCGTCGACCGGCGTGATGAGCACGCCGCGGACCCGCTGCTCTTCCAGCAGCTCGAGGTGGCGCTGCTCGCGGCCGGCGTCCTCGCCGCTGTTGCAGACCACGACCATCACCCCGTGGTCCTCGGCGGCCGCCTCGGCGCCGCGGACCACGTCGGTGAAGAACGGGTTGGTCACGTCCAGCACCACCAGGGCGATCTGCCGGCTCTGCCCGGCCCGCAGCTGCCGGGCCGAGTCGTTGCGGACGTAGCCGAGCTCGGCGATCGCGTCGAGCACGCGTTGCCGGGTGCTCGTGGCGACGAGCTCCGGGCGGTTGAGGACGTTGCTGACGGTGCCGATGGAGACGCCGGCCCGGCGAGCGACCTCCTTGATGCCGGTGGTGGACATCGATCTCCTGAAACGTGTCAAGCCCAAAGGCGCGGCGGGGCGCCGCAACCGGTGTATCAAAACGGTAACGCCATCGAAACCCTTGACGTCGTCTCGGGATTGCTTCTACCGTCACTTTAACCACGCGATGAAACGTTTCACAAGCCGATCACGAGGAGGGGCTCGGGTGCTCGTTCTGGAGGGCGTCAGCAAGTCCTTCGGCGCCGTCGCCGCGCTGCGCGACGTGCGGCTGGAGCTGCGCGCCGGCGAGGCCCACGCGCTCGTCGGCGAGAACGGCGCCGGCAAGTCCACCTTGGTGAAGATCCTGGCCGGGGCGCACGCGCCGGACGCCGGCACGCTCACCATGGACGGACAGCCCCTGGTGCTGCACAACCCGGCCGACGCCCGGGCCGCCGGCATCGCGGTCATCTACCAGGAGCCCACGCTGTTCCCCGACCTGAGCGTGGCCGAGAACATCTTCATGGGCCGCCAGCCCCTGCGAGGCGGAACGTTCGACAGGCGTATCAATACTGGAGAGATGCGCCGCCGCGCCGCGGAGCTGTTCGCCCGTCTCGGCGTGCAGCTGGACCCCGACCGCCCGGCCCGCGGCCTGTCCATCGCCGACCAGCAGCTGGTCGAGATCGCCAAGGCGCTGTCCTTCGACGCCAGGGTGCTCGTCATGGACGAGCCGACCGCGGCGCTGTCCGGGGTCGAGGTCGAGCGGCTCTTCGCCGTGGCCCGGTCGCTGCGCGACGCCGGGGCCGCGGTCCTGTTCATCTCGCACCGCTTCGACGAGGTGTTCGCGCTGTGCCAGCGCATCACCGTCATGCGCGACGGCCGGTGGGTCTGCACCGATCCGGCCGGCGACCTCACCGTCGCCGACGTGGTCCGCCGCATGGTCGGCCGCGAGGTAGGCACGCTGTTTCCGAAGGAGACCGCCGCCATCGGCGAGCCGCGGCTGGTGGTGCGCGGCCTGACCCGGGCCGGCTACTTCCACGACGTGAGCTTCTCCGTCCACAGCGGAGAGATCGTGGCCCTGGCCGGCCTCGTGGGCGCCGGGCGCTCGGAGGTGATCCGGGCCGTCTTCGGCGTCGACCGCTACGACGGCGGCGAGGTGCTCGTCGACGGCAGGCCCCTCACGCGGGGCAACGCCGCCGCGGCGATCGGCGCGGGGCTGGCCCTGGTCCCCGAGGACCGCCGGCAGCAGGGCCTGGTCATGGAGCTGTCGGTGGAGCGCAACGCCACCCTGCCGCGGCGGTGGGCCCTGGCCGGCCTCGGGTTCCTCTTCGGCGGCGCCGAGCGGCGCTCCGCCCGCGAGTGGACCCAGCGGCTGCAGGTGAAGGCGGCCCGCCTGAGCGACCCGGTGGCCACGCTGTCCGGCGGTAACCAGCAGAAGGTGGTGCTGGCCAAGTGGCTGGCCACCGAGCCGCGGGTGCTCATCGTGGACGAGCCGACCCGGGGCATCGACGTGGGCACCAAGGCCGAGGTGCATCGAATCCTCAGTACCCTCGCGAACGACGGCGTGGCCGTGCTGATGGTCTCCAGCGAGCTGCCCGAGGTGCTCGGCATGGCCGACCGGGTCCTCGTCATGCACGAAGGGCGGCTCGCCGCCGACATCCCCCGCGACCGCGCCGACGAGGAGTCCGTGATGCTGGCTGCGACCGGGCAGGGCGCCCGATGACCGCGCTCGACACCCCCGCCCCGCCGCGCACGGCCCCGGCCACGCGCTTCACCCATCGCGTGTTCCTGGTCCGCGAGCTCGGGATCGTGGCCGCCCTGGTGCTGCTCATCGGGGCCACCGCGATCACCAACCCGCGGTTCCTGTCCCAGCAGAGCGTCAAGGACCTGCTGCTGGGCGCGACGATCCTGGCCATCCTGGCCACCGGGCAGGCGATCGTGGTCATCACGCGCAACGTCGACCTGTCGGTCGGCTCGGTGCTCGGCCTGTCGGCGTTCGCGACCGGCACGCTCTTCCTGGACCACCCCGGCATCCCGATCCCGGTGGTGCTGGTGGCGGGCGCGGCGCTCGGGGCGGTGGGCGGCGCGGTCAACGGCGCCCTCATCGCCGCCGCCCGGGTGCCGGCGCTCGTCGTCACGCTCGGCACGCTGTACGTCTTCCGCGGCATCGACTACCAGTGGGCCACCGGCAAGCAGATCAACGCCGCCGACATCCCGGCGCCGTTTCTGCACATGGGGACGTCGACGCTGCTCGGTGTGCCGCTGCTGACGCTCTTCGCCCTGGTCGTCGTGGTCTGCGCCGGCTTCTACCTGCGCTCCTACCGAAGCGGCCGGGAGCTCTACGCGATCGGCTCCGACCCGGCCGCCGCCCGGCTGTCCGGCATCGCCGTCGGCCGCCGGGTGTTCTTCGCCTTCGTCGTCTGCGGTGCCCTGGCCGGGCTGGCCGGCGTGCTCTACGTGGCCCGCTTCGGCACCCTGGACGCCAACGCCGGCCTGGGCCAGGAGCTCAACGTCGTGGCCGCGGTCGTCGTCGGCGGGGTGGCCATCTTCGGCGGCAGCGGCTCGGTCTACGGCGCGGCGCTCGGGGCCATGCTGCTCTCCACCATCGGCAGCGCCCTTCCGGTGTTGCACGTCAGCCCGTTCTGGCAGCGCGCCGCCGTCGGCGCGTTGATCCTGGCGGCGATCGGCCTGGACCGTGCGCTGTCGGTGCGCGTCACGAAGAGCCTGCAGCGAGGGGTACACCAGTGAACATCCTGCGTCGCCTGGGCTCCTGGGACGTCGTCGTCCTGCTCGCCCTGGTCCTGGTCGTCGTCATCGGCGCGGCCACCATCGACGGCGTGGCCAGCCCGCGGTTCTGGCGCTTCGTGACGCTCGAGGTCATCCCGATCGCCATCGTGGCGCTGCCGCTGACCCTGGTCGTCATCACCGGCGAGATCGACCTGTCGGTGGCCAGCGTGATGGGCCTGACCTGCGCCGTCATGGGCGACCTGTGGGCGCACGGGGTGAGCTCGCTGCCGCTGCTCGTCGCGCTGTGCCTGGTGCTCGGGGCGGTGCTGGGCGCGGTCAACGGCCTGTTCGTGACCGTCTTCGGCCTGCCGTCGCTCGCCGTCACGATCGGGACCCTGGCGCTGTACCGCGGCCTGGCGTACGTCGTGCTGGGGGACAAGGCGGTCTCGGACTACCCGATCGCCTGGACCAGCGACGCGATCAGCCCCATCCCGGGCCTCACCATCCCGTGGTTCGTCATCGTCGTGGCCGTCCTCGCCGCCGGCTTCGCGGTCGTGCTGCACGCCACCCCGATCGGGCGCGGCCTCTACGCCATGGGCAACAACGCCGAGGCGGCCCGCTTCGCCGGGGTGGCCGTGGCCCGCACCAAGTTCTGGCTGTTCGTCGCGACCGGGACGATGTCGGCGCTGGCCGGCGTCTTCTGGACCTTCCGCTACGCCAGCGCGCGGGCCGACAACGCCAACGGCCTGGAGCTGGCGGTCGTCGCCGCCGTGCTGCTCGGCGGCGTGTCCATCTTCGGCGGCCGCGGCAGCCTGCTCGGCGTGCTCGGCGCGGTGGTGCTGCTGAGCACCCTGCGCAACGCGCTGCAGCTGGCCTCCGTGCCGCAGAACACCCTCACCATCGTCACCGGCTCGCTGCTCATCGCCTCGGTCGTCGGACCGAACGTCGTCACCATGGCGCGGGAACGTCTGCGCCGCCGCCGACCGGCATAAGGCCCAACCGAACACCCCCCTTTCCGTCAGGCACCCCACTGAAAGGATTCAACCCCCATGAGAGCCAAGGTCCTCGCGGCCGCGGTCGCCGCCGCGCTCGCGTTCAGCATGGCGGCCTGCGCCGACGACTCCGGCACCACGTCCTCCGACGCCAGCGCCGGCACGGGTGGCGGCGGCTCGATCAAGAGCGGCCTCAAGGTCGCCTTCCTGCCCAAGCAGGTCAACAACCCCTACTTCGACACCTCCGACAACAAGGGCGGCAAGGTCGCCGTCGAGGAGTTCAAGGGGACGTACAGCGAGACGGGCCCCTCCGAGGCGAGCCCCTCGGCCCAGGTGAGCTACATCAACACCCTCTCCCAGCAGGGCGCCAACGTCATCGCCGTGTCCGCCAACGACAAGGACGCCATCTGCGGCGCGCTCAACGAGGCCCGCCAGGCCGGCGCCAAGGTCGTCACCTACGACTCCGACACCAAGCCCGAGTGCCGCGACCTGTTCATCAACCAGGCCACCTCCGAGGGCATCGCCAAGGTCCAGGTCAAGCTCATCTCCGACGCGATCGGCCCCGACGGCGGCGAGATCGCGATCCTCTCGGCCACGGCCAACGCCACGAACCAGAACGCCTGGATCGAGATGATGAAGACCGAGCTGGCCAAGCCGGAGTACAGCAAGCTCAAGCTCGTCGACACCGTCTACGGCGACGACGACGACCAGAAGTCGTTCCAGGAGGCGCAGGGCCTGCTGGCCAAGCACCCCAACCTCAAGGGCATCATCTCGCCGACCACGGTGGGCGTCGCCGCCGCCGGGCGCTACCTGAGCGGGTCGACGTACAAGGGCAAGGTCCAGCTGACCGGCCTGGGCACGCCGAACCAGATGAAGGCGTACGTCAAGGACGGCACCGTCAAGGCCTTCGCGCTGTGGAACCCGGCCGACCTGGGCTACCTGGCCGCCTACGCCGGCGCCGCCCTGGCCTCGGGCGTCATCAAGGGCAAGGAGGGCGAGAAGTTCACCGCCGGCAAGCTCGGCGAGTTCACGGTCGGCAAGGACGGCACGGTCCTGCTCGGCGACCCCTTCACCTTCAACGCCTCCAACGTCGACCAGTTCAACTTCTGATCCGAGGGGTGTGGGTAGGCGTGCGCCGGTACTGCTTCACGTTGCAGGTCAAGCCCGAGCGGCTGGAGGAGTACCGGCGCCGCCACGAACACGTCTGGCCGGACATGCTGCGCGCCCTGCGCGACGCCGGCTGGCGCGACTACCGGCTCTTCCTGCGCGACGACGGCCTGCTCGTCGGCACCCTCCTCGCCGAGGACCTCGCCGCCGCGCAGGCCGCCATGGACGCCACCGAGGTGTCCGCGCGCTGGGAGGCGCAGATGGCGGAGTTCTTCATCAACGGGCGGCATCTGGTCGTCCTCGACGAGGTGTTCAACCTGGAGCACCAGCTGGGAGAATGGCAATGACTGAGCTCGCCCCGGAGACGCGGGCGCGTGTCGCGGCGCGGCTGCGCGACCAGCGGATCGAGACGGCGTCCTGGGCGTACGGCAACTCGGGCACCCGGTTCAAGGTGTTCCCGCAGGAGGGCGTGCCCCGGGATCCGTACGAGAAGCTCGCCGACGCCGCCGAGGTCCACCGCCACACCGGCGTCGCACCCACGGTGGCCCTGCACATCCCGTGGGACCTCGTCGAGGACTACGCCGACCTGGCCCGGCACGCCACCGGGCTCGGCGTGCGGGTCGGCACCATCAACGCCAACGTGTTCCAGGACAACGACTACAAGCTCGGCAGCGTCACCAACCCCGACCCCGGCGTGCGGCGCAAGGCGATCGCGCACCTGCTGGAGTGCGTCGAGGTCATGGACCGCACCGGCTCCCGCGACCTCAAGCTGTGGTTCTCCGACGGCACCAACTACCCGGGCCAGGACGACGTGCGCACCCGGCAGGACCGGCTGGCCGCCGCGCTGGCCGAGACCTACGACCGGCTCGGTCCGGACCAGCGGATGCTGCTGGAGTACAAGCTCTTCGAGCCCGCCTTCTACATGACCGACGTGCCGGACTGGGGGACCGCCTATGCGCACTGCGTCGCACTCGGCGAGCGGGCCCAGGTCGTCATCGACACCGGCCACCACGCGCCCGGCACCAACATCGAGTTCATCGTGGCGGTACTGCTGCGCGCCGGCAAGCTCGGCGGCTTCGACTTCAACTCCCGGTTCTACGCCGACGACGACCTGATGGTCGGCGCGGCGGACCCGTTCCAGCTCTTCCGCATCATGCACGAGATCGTCCTCGCGGATGCACTGTCGACGCGCGGCATTGCGTTCATGTTGGACCAGTGCCACAACATCGAGCCCAAGATCCAGGCGGTGATCCGGTCCGTGCTCAACGTGCAGGAGGCGACGGCCAAGGCGCTGCTCGTCGACCACGCCGCGCTCCGGGCGGCGCAGGAGTCCGGCGACGTGCTCGGCGCCAACGAGGCGCTGATGGACGCCTACAACACCGACGTGCGGCCGCTGCTGCGCTCGGTGCGCGAGGACATGGGCCTCGACCCCGACCCGATCGGGGCCTACAAGCGCTCCGGCTACCTGGAGAAGGTCCGGGCCGAGCGGGTCGGCGGCACCCAGGCGGGGTGGGGGGCGTGACCCCGGGGGAGCTGATCGCCCGGTCCAACCGGCTCGGTTCCGATCCGCGCAACACCAACTACGCCGGCGGCAACACCTCGGCCAAGGGGACCGAGACCGACCCGGTCACCGGCGGCCCGGTCGAGCTGCTGTGGGTCAAGGGGTCCGGCGGGGACCTCGGCACGCTCACGCCGGCCGGCCTGGCGGTGCTGCGGCTCGATCGGCTGCGTTCCCTGGCCGAGGTGTACCCCGGGGTCGACCGCGAGGACGAGATGGTCGCCGCGTTCGACTACTGCCTGCACGGTCGCGGGGGCGCCGCGCCCTCGATCGACACGGCCATGCACGGGCTGGTCGAGGCGGCCCACGTCGACCACCTGCACCCCGACGCCGGGATCGCCCTGGCCACGGCGGCGGACGGGCCGGCGCTGACCAAGGAGTGCTTCGGCGACCGGGTGGTGTGGGTGCCGTGGCGGCGGCCCGGATTCCAGCTCGGCCTGGACATCGCCGCGGTGCAGCGCGAGAACCCCCAGGCCATCGGCGTGATCCTGGGCGGCCACGGCATCACGGCCTGGGGTGCGACGTCCGAGGCGTGCGAGGCGAACTCGCTGGAGATCATCGGTACCGCTGCCGCGTTTCTGGCTTCTCGGGGCCGGTCGTCGCCGTTCGGCGCCACCGTGCACGAGCCCCTGGCCGATCGATCGGCGCGCGCGGCGGCCCTGTTCCCCCTGCTGCGCGGGCTGGCCTCGACCGACCGGCCGCAAGTCGGACATTTCCGGGATGACGATGTCGTACTCGGATTTGCCGGATCAGCGGAGATGCCCCGGCTCGCCGCGCTCGGCACGTCGTGCCCGGACCACTTCCTGCGGACCAAGGTGCGGCCGCTCGTGCTCGATCCCGGCGGCGGCACCGAGGAGCGCATCCGGGAGCTGCACGCGGCGTACCGGGCCGACTACGCGGCCTACTACGAGCGGCACGCCGGCCCGGACTCGCCGCCGATGCGCGGGGCCGACCCGGCGATCGTGCTCGTGCCCGGCGTCGGCATGTTCTCCTTCGGCGCCAACAAGCAGACCGCCCGGGTGGCCGGGGAGTTCTACGTCAACGCCATCAACGTGATGCGCGGCGCCGAGTCGGTGTCCACCTATGCGCCGATCGACGAGGCGGAGAAGTTCCGCATCGAGTACTGGGCGCTGGAGGAGGCCAAGCTCCAGCGCCTGCCCAAGCCGAAGCCGCTGGCGACCCGGGTCGCGCTGGTCACCGGCGGCGGCTCCGGCATCGGGCGGGCGATCGCGCTGCGGCTGGCCGCCGAGGGCGCCTGCGTCGTCGTCGCCGACCGCGACGCCACCTCGGCCGCGGCCGTGGCGGCCGAGATCGGCGGGGCGGACGCCGCCGTGCCGGTCACCGTCGACGTCACCGACGAGGCCGCGGTGCGCGCCGCCGTCGACGCGGCCGTGCTCGCGTTCGGCGGCGTGGACCTGGTGGTCAACAACGCCGGGCTGTCGATCTCCAAGCCGCTGCTGGAGACGACCGCGGCCGACTGGGACCTGCAGCACGACGTCATGGCCCGCGGGTCGTTCCTGGTGGCCCGGGAGGCGGCCCGGGCGATGATCCGGCAGGACATGGGCGGCGACATCGTGTACGTCGCCAGCAAGAACGCCGTCTTCGCCGGCCCGAACAACGTGGCCTACGGCGCGACCAAGGCCGACCAGGCCCACCAGGTGCGGCTGCTCGCGGCGGAGCTCGGCGCGCACGGCATCCGGGTCAACGGCGTCAACCCCGACGGCGTGGTCCGCGGCTCCGGCATCTTCGCCTCGGGCTGGGGCGCGCAGCGGGCCGCCGTCTACGGCGTGCCCGAGTCGGAGCTGGGCGCCTTCTACGCGCAGCGGACCCTGCTCAAGCGCGAGGTCCTGCCCGAGCACGTGGCCAACGCGGTGTTCGCGCTGTGCGCGGGAGACCTGTCGCACACGACCGGCCTGCACATCCCGGTGGACGCCGGCGTCGCGGCGGCGTTCCTGCGATGAGGATCGCGGCCGTCGACCTGGGGGCCTCCAGCGGCCGGGTCATCGTTGCCGACGTGTCCCGCGACGCGCTGACGTTCTCGGAGGCCGCCCGCTTCGCCAATGACCCGGTGCGCGTCAACGGCACCCTGCATTGGGACATCCTGGCCTTGTACCGCGGGATGCTGGCCGGTCTCGCGGCCGCCGGCCCGGTGGACTCCCTCGGCATCGACTCGTGGGCCGTGGACTACGGCCTGCTCGACGCCGACGGCGCGCTGCTCGGCAACCCCGTCCACTACCGCGACGCGCGGACGGACGGGGTCGGCGCCCGGTTCGACGGATATTCCGTGTTCTCGGCGTCCGGGATCGCGCCGCAGCCCTTCAACACGGTGTTCCAGCTGGTGGCGGCCCAGGGCAGCGCGCAGCTCGCGTCCGCCCGGTCACTGTTGCTGATACCTGATTTGTTGTCGTACTTCCTCACCGGAGTGGCGGGGACCGAGGTGACCAACGCCTCAACGACCGGTCTGCTGTCGGCCGGCGGCGGCTCCTGGTCCTCGTCGATGCTCTCGCTGGCCGGCGTCGCCCCTTCGCTGTTCCCGCCCCTGCGGTCGCCGGGCGACGCCGCGGGGGTCGTACTGCCCTCGGCCGGCGTCGCCGCGGGGACTCCCGTGACGGTCGTGGCCTCGCACGACACCGCCTCGGCCGTGGCCGGGGTCCCCGGTGCCGGAAACTTCGCCTACATCTCGTGCGGCACCTGGTCGCTGGTGGGCGTCGAGCTCCCCTCGCCCGTGGTCTCGCCGGACGCCTTCGCCGCCGGGTTCACCAACGAGATCGGCGTCGACGGGACGGTGCGGTTCCTGCGCAACGTCATGGGGCTCTGGCTGCTGCAGGAGTGCATGCGGGAGTGGGACCTGCCGTTGTCCGCGCTGCTCGCCGGTGCGGCCTCGGCCCCGGCGGGGCGCAGCGTGATCGACGCGACGGATCCCGTGTTCCTGCCGCCGGGGGACATGGCGGGACGGATCGCCTCCGCCTGCGCCGCGGCCGGGCAGCCGGTGCCCGCCACGCCCGTCGAGACGACCCGCTGCATCCTCGACTCGCTGGCGCTGGCCTACCGGCGGGCGATCGACGACGCCGAACGGCTGGCCGGGGTGCGCGTCGACGTGGTGCACATGGTCGGGGGAGGGGTGCAGAACTCGCTGTTGTGCCAGCTCACCGCGGACGCCTGCGGGCGGCCGGTGCTCGCCGGGCCGGTCGAGGCGGGCGCGCTCGGCAACGTGCTCATCCAGGCGCGGGCGCTCGGCGTGGCCGGGCCGGACCTCGCGGCGCTCCGGGAGCTGGTACGGCTTACGCAGCCGATCGTGCGGTACGAGCCGCGCGTCTGACCGGATTTGTCGTACCCGTGGGGTACGGTGAGCTCATGGTTAGAACGGATGTTCTAGATCATGGTTCTGTCCCGGGTCGCTCATGCCCGGGTCGCTCATGGGGGGAAGCGGGCCTGGAAGGCGAGGCGTTCGTCGGCACCGTCGGCGATGCGGGTGAGCTCGTCGTCCAGGCGCATGTAGGCGGCCCAGACGGGCTCGCCGGTGGCGGCGGCGACGACCTCCGCGACCTTCTGCTCGAGGCCGGGCTCGCGCCGGCCCTTCCAGACCTTGTCGGCCAGCGTGACGAGCAGCTCATCGAGCGTGGCCCTGTCCCGGTCCCACCGCCCGTGCAGCGCGGCGAAGCGGGCGAGCCGCTCGTCGACGCCGAGCCGGACCAGCAGCTGCTCCCCGGCCGGCTCGTGCTGTGCGCCGGGCCCGGTGAGCTCGCCGGGGAAGCGCACCTTGCCGATGTCGTGCGTGGCGGCCCCGAAGAGGACCGCCTCCCGGTCGACGCCGGCGTTCGAGAACACGGGGCCGTCGACGATCTGTACGGCGACGTCGTGCACGGCCCGCAGATGGGCACCGAGCCGCGGCGGCGCGCCCACATCCCGCAGTAGCGCCGCGACGACGTCGGGCAGCGGCCGTAGGCCCGGCTCGGTGAAGGCCCGCTCGAGCGCCTCGTTCATGCGCGCAGCTCGCTGTCGGTTATGTTGCCCGCGCTGCGGACGGCCTTGCTCATGCGCGCAGCTCGCTGTCGGTTACGTAGCCCGCGCTGCGGACCAGGTCGGGGGCTACGTGGAAGCGGCCCCGGAAGACGGCCGGCGTTCCCGGGGGCGACTCGGCCAGCTTGCCGGGCAGGATGCGGGCCTCCCACTCCCGGGCCGCGACGTCGATGGTGAGCCGGGCGTGCAGAAAGTCCAGCCAGGTGCCGACGATCGGGGACCAGAGCTTGTAGATGACCTCCTTGGCCGAGAAGTGCACCGCCGGCCACCAGTCCTCGCCCGGCCGCTCGGCGCACCAGGCGAGCTCCTCGGGCAGGCAGATCGAGCCCCGCACGTTGCCGGGCAGGATGGTGCGGCGCTCGGCGTCGATGCCCACGGCCCGCACGTCGGAGCGCAGCGCGACGGCGGCGGCACAGTACCCGGCGGTGTGGGTGATGCTGCCGGTCGTACCCTCGGGCCAGACCGGCGCCCGCCCGGGGCTGGTCGGCACCGCAAGGCCGTGCACGCCGAGCCGCCCGAGCGCCCTTCGCGCACAGACCCGGCCCGCGGTGAACTCCCGGCGGCGGCTCGCCACGGCCCGCTCGCTCAGGCCGGCCGCCTCCTCGGGCAGCAGGCGCCCGGCGTAGTCCTCCTCCGCCGCAACCTCAACCGCCACCCACTCCGGCAACAGGTCATCCACGCCCGCGACTGTATCCGCCGCAGCGCCGCGCTCCCACCCGTCGCGGGCGCCCGGCCGCCGCCCCTCGGGCCGTCAGTCGGGGTCCGGGCGGCGGGTCTGGGGGAGGAACAGGCCGCCCAGGACGGCGCCGGCCAGCAGCGTCAGGACCACCACGCCGCTCCAGAGCTCCAGGGACCAGGCGACGCCCAGCGACAGCTCGACGCCGAGGAGGTGGGTGGGCCAGATGGTCAGCGGGATCAGCGCGCCGACGGCCACCGGCAGCACCTCGGGGCGGCGGGCGCCCACCCACCGCAGGGCCAGGTCGGCCACGATCGCGCCGGCCAGCGGCCAGAGCTGGGCGGCGAGGTTCTCGAAGTCGTCGAAGACCCCGTTGGGGATCGAGGCGGCGGCGACCACCAGCGTGACCAGGCCGAGCGGCAGCCGGCCCAGGCGGGTCCACACGAACAGGACGACGGCGACGACGAGGACCGAGTAGACGAGGTACTCCGCCAGGCCGAGCACCTGGCTGTTGCCGTACCCGGTGAGGGAGGCCGGGGCGTCGGTGAACGGCGACACGTAGTCGAGGAAGAACGCGGCCACGGCGGTCGACGTGGTGGCGGCGATGAGCACCGGGAGCGGGCGCGGGGCGGAACCGCGCTTGGCCGCCGCGGCTCGGATCGGGGTGGTGATCATGAGCTGACCGGCGGTGAGCAGCAGGAGGTGCGGCGGGCTGAGCAGCGCCTCCAGGTCGGCCTCGATGCCGAAGAGGATGTGCCAGGTCATGTCGATCGCGCCGCCGGCGGCGAAGAGGATCGCGCCCAGCAGGCCCAGGCCGTAGCCGGCCGGCACCCAGGCGCGAACCGGCCCCTCGGGGCGGCCGCGCCAGACCCGGGCCGGGACGAGCGCGACGGCCAGGGCCGCGTAGCCGCTGTACAGCACCCCGTGCCACGGCGTGAAGAACGTCTCCAGCGCGGGCACGTGCGAGTGCGCCCAGCCGTCCATGAAGAGGCCGCCGGCGAGCCAGACCGTGGCCAGCGCGACGAGCAGGTCCCGGCGGTTGGAGGAGACCGGCCGGCGGACGTCGGCCGGGCGCTGCGCAACGGTGGTCGCCATCCATCGATCCTGACGCATCGCGGCGTGCCGCACATCCCCTTTGGGATCATGATCAATCGACTGTCGGTCTGGCTCGGGGCGCCGCGGTCTACGTCGGCAGGCTCGCGCCCTGGGCCCGCAGGACCCGCTGGACCTGGGCCGCCGGGATCTCGCGCGGCGGCTTGCCGATGTGGGCCGCGAGCGCCGCGCACACCCCGGCGGCCTGGCCCGTGGCCATGGAGATGGGCATGATCCGGTACGAGCTGTGTGCCACGTGGTCGCCGGAGATGCACCGGCCCGCGACCAGCAGGTTGTCGACGTTGCGGGGGAGCAGCGAGCGCAGCGGGATGTCGTACGAGCAGCCCTGGGGCAGGCGGCGCAGGATGGTGCCGGGGCCGTTGGGGTTGTGGATGTCGACCGGGTACGCGCCGCGGGCGATCACGTCGGCGAAGGAGCGGGCGCCGAGGACGTCCTCGCCCGTCAGCAGGTAGTCGCCCAGGATCCTCCGCGTCTCGCGGACTCCGACCTGCACGCCGCTCTGGATGACGTACGACTCGGAGAATCCCGGCACCCGGGTGCGCAGGAAGTGGGCGATCTGCGCGAGCTGGCGGTGCGTGGCGAGCTCCGCCCGGGTCAGGTCCCACACGCTGATGCCGAGGCCGCCGATGCGCGTGGAGTTGACCGAGACCTCGTCCGGGTGCGGGGTGGCGAAGAAGAGCACATCCTCGCGGTGGAGGTCCAGCTCGCCGGCCTCGCGCGCGGCCCGGATGAGGTCCCAGAGGCCGTGCACGCCGCGCCACTGGTCGGGGTGCTCCTGGACGTACTCCAGAAAGCCGGGCCGATCGACGTTGCCGACCCGGAACATGAGGGTCATCGGCTGGGTCAGGCCGTCCTCGGGGCGCCCGACCTCGAAGGGCGCGCCGGCCGCCGCGGCCAGGTCGCCGTCGCCGGTGCAGTCCACGACCACGTCGGCGTCCAGCACGACCGGGCCGGACTTGGTCTCGAAGACGGCGCGGCAGCCGCCCTCGGGCAGCTGGATCAGGTCGGAGGCGAAGGAGTGCAGGAGCATCCGCACCCCGGAGCCGGCGAGCAGGTCGTACGTGACGAGCTTGAACAGCTCGGGGTCGAACGGCACGGTGTAGCCGGTGCCCGGGTCGGGCGGGATCGCGCCGCCGGCCCGGACCAGGTGGTCCAGCAGCGTCCACAGCACGCCGGCCACCACCGGCTCGCCCTCGCCGTGGTCGGTCGGGAGCAGCCGCCCCTCGTCGCCGCCGACCGCCTGCCGCATCTCGTTGTGGAAGCTCATCAGCGGCATGACCAGCGCGGCCGTGGCGTTGCCGCCGAGGAACCCGTACCGCTCGACGAGCACCACGTCGGCCCCGGCGGCGGCCGCGCCCGTCGCCGCGCCGATGCCCGCCGGGCCGCCGCCGACCACGAGGACCTCGGTGCGCCCGCCGTGGGTCGCGGTGCGCGGCGGCAGCTGGACGCTCGGCAGCCCGGTGGGGCGTTCCAGGCCGGTCATCCGGTGACCACCGGCTCCCGCACGGCGAGCGGCGCGATGCGGTCGAGCTGGGCGCCCAGCCGCCGGCCCGTCTCGGTGGCCCGCTGGCGCATGGCGGCGACGTTCGCGGCGATCTCGTCCTGCCGCTGCGGCCGCTCGTCCCAGAGCCGGTCGACCTGGGCGATGAGCGGGCCGGCCGCCTCCCGGACCACGCCGCGCGGCACGGGGGCCCCGATGCGCTGGGCGAAGTCGAACACCTTGCCGGCGTAGGGGAGGGCCAGGAGGGGTACACCGGCCAGCGCGGCGAAGATCAGGAAGTGCAGCCGCATGCCGACGGCCAGATCCAGGCTCCGCATCAGATCGAGGATCTGGCCCGGACGGTACTGCCCGTAGAGGACCCGGCAGTGCTCGGCCGCCGTCATGCGGCTCAGCACCGCGTGCGAGTGGCGGATGTCGCCGCGCTCCATCGGCACGAACAGCAACGACGCGTCCAGCCGGTGCACGATGAAGTCCCCGACCTGGGCCAGGAGCTGGTGGTACTCGTCGGCGTCGAGGTGCTGCGCGGCGCGTCCCGGCTCGCGCACGCTCATGCCGACCACCCGGCGGCCCGGCGGCAGCGAGTCGCGCACGAGGCGCGCGTCGAACTCCTCCGGCTGCAGCAGCAGGGCCGGGTCGGCGGTGACGGTGACCGTCGCCGTCACGCCCGCCTCCTCCAGCGCCACCCTCGACTCCTCGTCGCGGACCGTCACCTCGACCGCCTGCCCGAGCGCGTCGCGGACCATGGTGCAGTCGAACTCCTCGGTGAGCGGGCCGACCCCGAGGGCGTAGGTGAACACGGGCACGCGCTGCTCCTGAGCGGTGCGCACGACGCGCAGGTAGCGGCGGGCCTCGGTGTCGTACAGGATGCCGCCCCCGCCCAGCACGAGCATGTCGAGGCGGGCCAGGGAGGTTGCGGTACGGTCCCGGCCCACACCCTCCCACGGCGCGACGGTGATGCCGGGGTGCTCCTGCTCGGTGTGCCCGGGATCGCGCGAGAAGACGAGCACCTCCGCGTCCGGACGCCGGGCTCGCAGGTCGGCCAGGAGGCTGGCGAGGATGGCCTCGTCGCCGAGGTTGTAGCCGCCGTATGAGCCGAGAACGCCCACTCTGGGGCCGTGTTCAGACATGACGCGCCTCCAGATCGCCGGATGGCCCGCACTACCCAGGGGCGTGTTCGTCACACGCGACCCTTATGGTGGATTTCGTGATCCACCTTCCGGCGGTACGGCGCGGCCCCCTTCGAGCCATCAGCGCCCGCCTCGGCCTTGCCGTCGCGCTGGTCTGCGCCATCGTGATCATCATCTACATCGATCGCGACGGCTACCGGGACGTCAACGAGGACGGCATGTCGGTGCTCGACTGCTTCTACTACGCGGTCGTGACGCTCTCGACCACCGGCTACGGCGACATCACGCCGGTGTCGGAGTCGGCCCGCCTGGTCAACATCGTGATCATCACGCCGGCCCGCGTGCTGTTCCTGATCATCCTGGTCGGCACCACGCTCGAAGTCCTGACCGATCAGTACCGCACCAATCTCAGGTTGCAGCGGTGGAGGAAGCGCGTGAAGAACCATGTCATCGTGTGCGGCTACGGCACCAAGGGCCGCGCGGCCGTCAGCACCCTGCTGGAGAACGGCTTCGACAAGTCCCAGGTCGTGGTCGTGGAGAGCGATCGCCCGGCCCTGCGCCAGGCCACGGCCGACGGCCTGGTCGCCATCGAGGGCTCGGCCACCCGCTCGTCGGTGCTGATGGAGGCCCGCGTCGCCGACGCCAAGGCGGTCATCATCGCCACCGACAGTGACGACGCCTCGGTCCTGGTCACCCTCACCGTCCGCCAGCTGACCTCCGGCAAGGTGTCGATCGTCGCCGCCGCCCGCGAGGCCGAGAACGCCCCGCTGCTGCGCCAGTCCGGCGCCCACCACGTCGTGGTCTCCTCCGCCACCGCCGGCCGCCTGCTGGGCCTGTCCACCACGGCCCCGCCGCTGATCGAGGTCGTCGAGGACCTGCTGACCCCCGGCCAGGGCATGGCGCTGGCCATGCGCTCCGCCCGCCGCGACGAGGTGGGCAGGTCCCCGCGCGACCTGACCGAGCTGGTCATCGCCCTCTTCCGGCGCGGCAAGGTCCTCTCCCTGGCCGACCCCGAGGGCACCGCCATCCAGACCGGCGACATGATCGTCTACGTCCGCGACGACCGCCCGGAGTCCCTCCCGGCCATGCCGTAGGGTTGCGTTCCGTGTTCGCGCGGTTCCTGTCCTGCCTCGTGGCTGTGGCTGTGTTCCTGGCTTTTGCCGCTGTTCCGGCTCAGGCTCACGGCGGCGCCGCCGTCACCATCCACTCCGACGGCCGGGGCTCCGTCTGGATCACCGCCACCTGGCAGGACGGCCACCCGATCAACGAGCCCACGCAGGTCACCATGACCGCGACTGGCCCGTCGTCGGCGACGGTGGCTCCGGCGGTACTGCACCAGACTGGCGACGAGCGCGGCACCCAGACGTACGGCGGCACCCTGGACCCGCCGGGCGCCTGGCAGGTGTCGATCGACCTCGGCGCCCCGGTGGCCGGCCACTGCCAGGCGCTCATCCAGGTCGCCCAGCCTGCCGCCACCCCCCTTCCCGCCGAAGTGGCCTGCCTGATCCCGGCCACCGCTCCCTCGGCCGCCGCTTCGTCTGACTCGGGTGGCGGCAGTCTGACCCCCTTGTGGCTGACGCTTTCGGCTCTGGCCGTCGCTGCCCTTGGTGGGGGCGTGGTGTGGTCTCGCCGTCGCCGGTAGCGGGGTTTTTTGTCGTACCCCTGTTCTAATCTCACCTCATGACCCACGCGCTTCCCCTTCCGGCCATCGACCCGGCGCAATGGCGCAACCGACTTGACGCGATGCTGGTCGAGCATCGGCGTCGCCGGGCCCGCACTGCGGCGGTGCGCAGCTCGTTCGCGGAGGCTCGGCGGCGGGGGTTGGAGCTCCGTCACGCGGAGCGCCTGGCTCGGCTGGACCGCGAGGCCAGGACCGCGGAGATCACGGCCCATTGGGCCGAGCGCGACGCGAGGGCGGCGGGCGGGCGCAAGTGGGGGACGCGGGCGGGAGCTGGACCGGGGTCCTTGGCCGCCCGCACGAGCGGAAGGCACCCTCCCCACCCGCCCCCAGCGTCATCCGCATCCGCTCCACCGAGGCCGCTCGTCCCGTCGGTGCCGCCCGCTCTACCGGAGCCGCCTGTTCCGCCGGTGCCGCCTGTTCCGTCGAGGCCGCCCGCTCCGTCGGTGCCGCCCTTTGTGGCGGAGCCGCCCTCTCCGCCACGGCCGCCCGCCACGCCGGTGCCGCCCGCTCCTCCATCAGGGCCGCCCGCTCCACCGAGGCCGCCCGCTCCGTCAGGGGTGCCCGCTCCACCGAGGCCGCCCGCTCCGTCAGGGGTGCCCGCTCCACCGAGGCCGCCGGCTCGACCGGGCCCGCTGACTCCATCGGAGTCGCCGGCTCCATCACGGTCGGCGGCTCCGCCACGGTCGCCTGCTGCTCCACCAGCCGCCCGCGCTCAACGGCCCGCACCGACGACGCCGCGCTTGAGCGTCTGTTCTCGCACCTCTCCCTCTGACGCCTCTCCCTCTGGCACCGCTTGTTCTCGCACCTCTTCTCTTCGCACTTCTTCCTCTCGCAGCCTTTCCGCTCTCTCCTCGCTTCCTCCCTCGTCGTCCACGCTGCTCGAGCCGGCCGCGTCGCCCGGTGCGAGTTCCGGAACTGGGAGCCGGGCACCCCCGGCGGTGATCGTGGTGTCGTCGCCGAGCCGGGAGTGCGATCTCCGGCCCGGATGTCACCGCCGTGGTGTCCCGCGGCGCGCGGCTCTCATCCCTGGCGAGCGAGGCGGAAGGAGGGTTGCCAGGATGGGGCGCTAGGCTCGCTGCCGTGACTGGTGAGGCCGACGGTGAGCTGGATGCGGCAACCGCTGCGCTGCTGGCCGCGCGAGCGGGCGACGAACGGTCCGCCGCCGTGTTCGTGCGCGCCACGCAGCCCGAGGTCTGGCGCTTCGTCGCCGCGCTGGTGGGTCCGGCGCACGCCGACGACGTGACGCAGGACACCTACCTGCGCGCGTTCCGGGCCCTGCCCGAGTTCGCCGGGCGCTCCTCGGCGCGTACCTGGGTGCTCGCCATCGCCCGCCGCGCCTGCGCCGACCACGTCCGGGCGGCCGTGCGCGCCCGGCGGCTGGAAGCCCGGGTCGTGGCCGAGCCGGCACCACTGGCCGAGGGCGACCACGCGGGCCTGCACGCCACCAACGCCCTGGTCGCTGCACTGCCGGACGACCGCCGCGTGGCGTTCGTACTCACCCAGGTGCTCGGCGTCCCCTACGCGGAGGCCGCCGAGATCGAGGCCGTCCCGATCGGCACGATCCGCTCCCGCGTGGCGCGCGCCCGGGCCGACCTCGTCGCCGCCATCGCCGCCGCTCGGGCCGGATGACCCAGCCTCGCCCGAGCCCGTCCGGCACCGCGTCCGCCCCTGGCCCGCGCACGTCCGAGCCTGCGTCGTCCGAGCCTGCGTCGTCCGAGCCTGCGTCGCCTGAGCCGCGCGCCGTCGGGTGCGCGTCGGTCCCGTCCGTTGCCGGGGCCGCCCTTGGCCCGCGCATGTCCGAGCCTTTGCCGACCGAGCCGCGTGTGGTCGGGGGTGGGTCTGTCCCGTTCGTCGCCGTGTTCGCGCCTGGCCCTCGTGTAGCCGAGTCTTTGCCTGGGCGGTCTGCGGCTGGGCGGATGGCCCAAGCTTTGCCGGGTCCGCTTCTCGCGGTGGGGGATGGGAGGGGTCTTGGGTAACGGGCTGGTGCGGGCCGTGCTGCGGTGGGGGAGTGCGGCCGCCGTTGGACTTGTCGGGGTGTTGCTCTCTGCGACTCCGGCCGCTGCGCATGGGGCCGATGCGCCCGTGGCGGTGGCGTACGTCGTGCGGGTCGAGTCGGTGTCTGTGCCCGGGGTTGAGGTTCGGGCGGTTGAGGGTGGGGCCCGGCTGGAGTTGGTGAATCGGTCGGGGCGGGACGTTGTGGTGCTCGGGCTGCAAGGGGAGGAGTTTCTGCGGGTCACGTCCGCGGGTGTTGAGGAGAACCGGGTTTCGCCTACCTGGTTTGCCAGCCGGGTGATCGGGGGGAGTTCGGCGGGCGGGGATGCCAAGGCGGCGCCGCAGTGGCATCGGATTGCCACGGTGCCTCGGGTGCGGTGGCATGACGAGCGGGCACGGGAGCTGCCGGCTCGAAGTTGGAGTGTGCCGCTGCTGGTTGACTCGCGGGAGCCCGGGGTGGTGCGGGGGAGCGTCGTGGCGGCGCCGGTGCCGGAGACCGGGTGGTGGTGGGCCGGCGGCATTCTCGGGGCGGTTGTCGTCGGGCTCTCGTGGCGGTTCAGGGGGGTGCTGGCCGTTGTGGCCGTGGTTGGCGGGGGGCTGGCCGCTGGCTGGGTGGTCGGGTCGGCGGTGCTTGCCTCCTCGCCCGCCGAAGGGGTGGGGGTGCAGGTGCTGGCGCGGGTCTGGCCGTTGGTCAGTGCCTGCGGGGTCGTGGTGGCCGGGGGGCTGCTGCTCTTCAAGAAGGTTGACATCCTGGTCGGGATTGCCGGGGCGTGTCTCGCGGTGATGGTGGGGGTCGGAGACTCGGCCGTGTTCCGGTACGGGACGCTTGCCGGGCCTTCCTGGGGGCGGTGGGCGGTCGCTGCAGCGCTCGGGGCCGGGATCGGGCTTGCCGTGGCCGGGGGTGTGCGGTGGTATCACGCCACCGGTCAGGCCGCCGCCGATCAGCCTCAGGATGATCAGGCCGATACCCGAGTTCAGGCCGAATAGGGTTCAAAGCGAACAAACTGGCAGCGGGTCCCGCTGTCGGCGTTCTCGACCGCGCCGACGCCCGGGCCGATCTGGGCTGTCGCCGAGTCGATGTCGGACCGGCCCGGGCTGACGCGAGGCCGAGCCGGGCTGGCGCCCGCTGGGCCGGGATGGGCCGGGATGGGCCGGGCTGGCGCCCGCTGAGCCGGGATGAGGCCAGGCCGGCGCCCGTTGGGCCGGGATGAGGCCAGGCCGGCGCCCGTTGGGCCGGGATGAGGCCAGGCCGGCGCCCGTTGGGCCGGGATGAGGCCAGGCCGGCGCCGATGGGGTTCGGCGCTGGGAGCTCCGGGCCGAGGGTGTGTGGTGGTCAGGTGGGTTGGAACACACAAGGGCACGGGAGAAATAAACAAAAGTAAACGAGTTCTTTCATGAACGCTCCTTTTTGCGCATAATCGGGCATCGATGTTCCCCGCCAGGAGCAAGGGAGTCCGAAGTGGACCGTAGGACCTTCGTTGTCAGAGGGGCGGTCGTCAGTGGAGGTGCGGTCGCGCTCGGCGCCGCGATTCCCGGCGTCGCCAATGCCGCCGTACGCACCGCCAAAACCGTCACGGCGGGGGCACGCGGAGGCCAGTACACGCCGAATCTGGCGCCGCTCAAGGCCACTCCGTTCCTGAAGCTGCCGCCGGGGGCCGTGCAGCCGCGGGGCTGGATTCGCAACCAGCTCAACATCGAGGCCGACGGGTTGTGCGGGCGCATGACCGACGTGTCGGACTACCTGCAGTACAACAACTGCGGTTGGGTCGACAAGACCAAGGGGGCCTGGGAGGAGCTGCCGTACTGGCTGCGCGGCTTCGGCGATCTCGGGTACGTCACCGGCAACACCCGCATCCTCACCCTGGCCCGCCAGTGGATCGACGGGATCATCGCCAACCAGGCCTCGGACGGGTTCTTCGGGCCGAACAGCCTGCGGACCAGCCTGGAGAACGGACCGGACTTCTGGCCGCACATGCCGCTGCTCGACGCCATGCGCTCGTTCGCGGAGTACAGCGGCGACACCCGGGTCGTGCCGTTCATGCGCAAGTACTTCCAGTTCCAGAACGCCCAGCCGGCGGCCGTGTTCAACCGGAGCTGGGCGGCGCTGCGGTGGGGCGACAACATCGACAGCGTCTACTGGCTTTACAACCGGACCGGGGAGAGCTGGCTGCTCGACCTGGTGCGCAAGATCCACGCCGGGTCGGCCGACTACACCAACGGCATCCCGAACTGGCACAACGTCAACCTCGCGCAGGGCTTCCGCGAGCCGGCCCAGTACGGGCTGCTCGACCCCGACCCGAAGTTCCCGCAGGCGACGTACAACGACTACAACACCGTGATGGGGCTCTACGGCAACTTCCCGGGCGGCGGCTTCGCCGGCGACGAGAACTGCCGCACCGGCTACACCGACCCGCGGCAGGGCTTCGAGACCTGCGGCATCGTCGAGTTCATGCACAGCCACCAGATGCTGGCCCGGATGACCGGCGACTCGGTGTGGCTGGACCGCTGCGAGGACCTCGCGTTCAACTCGCTGCCGGCCGCGCTCGACCCGGCCCAGCAGGGCATCCACTACATCACCTGCGCCAACAGCATCGGGCTGACCAACGCGACGCTGACCCAGGGGCAGTTCCAGAACGGCTTCCCGATGCTCGCCTACATGCTGGGCATCCACAACTATCGCTGCTGCCCGCACAACTACGGCATGGGCTGGCCGTACTACGCCCAGGAGCTGTGGTTCGGCACCTGGGACAACGGGCTGTGCGCCGGCATGTACGGCGCGTCGCAGGTGACCGCCAAGGTCGGCGCGAGCGGCACGACCGTGACCATCGTCGAGGACACGGACTACCCGTTCAGCGACACGATCACGTTCACGCTGAGCACCCCGGGAGCCGTTTCCTTCCCGCTGTACCTCAGGATTCCCAGCTGGTCGAACGGCGCCCAGGTCCGGGTCAACGGCACGCTGGTCACCGGCACGCTGCAGTCGGGCTCGTTCGTCATCCTCGACCAGACCTTCAACAACGGCGACAAGGTCACCGTCACGCTGCCCATGCGCACCACCGTGCGGACCTGGGCCAAGAACGGCAACGCGATCAGCGTCGACAACGGGCCGCTGACCTTCTCGCTGTCGATCGCCGAGCGCTGGTCGCGCATCGGGGGCACCGACGCGTGGCCGAGCAACGAGGTGTACGCGAACTCGGCCTGGAACTACGGCCTGCTGCTCGACCCGAACAACCCCAGCGCCACGGTCACCCGCAAGTCCGGCCCCCTGGCCGCGAACCCGTTCACGCGCGACGGGGCGCCGATCTCACTGACGGTCACCGGCCGCACGATCCCGAACTGGCAGGCCGACGCCGAGGGGATCGTGCGCACCCTGCAGCAGAGCCCGGCCCGCTCCACCCAGCCGAACGAGCAGGTCCAGCTGCTGCCGATGGGCGCCCAGCGGGTCCGGATCACCACCTTCCCGCGGATCAGCGACGGCGCCGACGCCATCGACTGGTCCATCCCGGCCACCCCGTCGGCGTCGTGGTGCTGGGGCGGGGACAGCGTCGGGGCGATCAACGACGGCAAGGTGCCCAGCAGCTCCGGCGACCAGAGCATCCCGCGGATGACCTGGTGGGACCACGTCGGCACGAGCGAGTGGGCCCAGCTGAGCTACGCCACGCCGATCAACACCGGGGCCGTTTCGCTGTACTGGTTCGACGACACCGGCGCCGGGCAGTGCCGCGTGCCGCAGTCGTGGCAGCTGCAGTACCTCAACGCCTCGGGCCAGTGGACCGCGGTGAGCGGCGCGTCGGCGTACGGTACCGCCCTCAACACCTTCAACCGGGTCACGTTCAACTCGGTGACCACGTCCGCGCTGCGCGTGGTCGTCCAGCTCAAGGCCGGCTACTCCGGTGGCATCCTGGAGTGGAAGGTCGAGGGCAGCACGGCGCCGATCTCCTGGAAGCGCATCCAGAACAAGAACAGCCTCAAGGTCCTGGGCGTCTCCGGCATGTCCACGGCGAACAGCGCCAACGTCGTGCAGTACGACGACAACGGCACGGCCGACCACAACTGGCGCCTGGTCGACGCGGGCTCCGGGTGGTACAAGATCCAGAACCAGAACAGCGGCAAGCTCCTCGCCGTGCAGAACATGTCCACGGCCAACGGCGCCCTCGTCCAGCAGTTCGAGGACAACGGCAGCGCCGATCACCTGTGGCGGCTCGTCGACAACGGCGACGGCTGGTACCGGATCCAGGTGCAGCACAGCATGAAGGTGCTCGGCGTCAGCGGCATGTCCACGGCCAACAGCGCCCAGGTGGTGCAGTTCGACGACAACGGCACCGCCGATCACCTCTGGAAACTGCTCTAGATCTATCGGTACCGAGGGCGTGGCAACAGTCGGGTGGTGGGCAGCGGCGGCGCGGGCAGCGGCGGCTCACCACCCGGCACGCTGCCGAACCGGCCCGAGCCGGCCATCCAGTCCTCGCGCGCCTCGACGATCTCCTCGTGCGAGCGGGCGACGAAGTTCCACCACATGACGAGCTCTTCCTCGAACGGCACCCCGCCGAGCAGGAAGAGCCGCGCCGGCCCCTCGAGGCGCAGCTTCTCGCGCCCGGGCTCGAGGTAGAGCAGCGCCCCACGGCCGATCTCGTCCCCGTCGACGCGCGCGACTCCCTCGGTGACGACGACGGCGTGCTCGAAGTCGCGGCGCACATTGATCTCGGTTCCGCCGCTGAGCGTGATGTCCGCGCCGAGTAGCTCGCTGTGCACCTCGGCGGGGGATGTCGCCCCTTCGAGCTCGCCGACGGCGACCGTGATCTTCGCGGATCGGTCCGAAACCTCCGGCAAGACGGACAGGTGCTGGAAGGCCGGGTCTCGGAAGCGGGCGGACTCCGGGAGGGCGACCCAGAGCTGCAGGCCGTGCAGGAGCGGCGGCTTGTCGGTGGGGGAGTTCTCCGAGTGCGAGATGCCCCGGCCGGAGGTCATGATGTTGAGCTGCCCCGGGTAGATGACCTGGTCCGAGCCCAGGCTGTCGCGGTGGCACACCTCACCGCTCAGCAGCCAGCTCACCGTCTGCAGCCCGATGTGCGGATGCGGCGGCACCCGCATCCCCGGCTTCCCGGTCACGTCCTCGGGCCCGAAGTGGTCGAGGAAGCACCACGCCCCGACGGTCCGTCGCGTCTTGTTCGGCAGGCTGCGCCGCACCACGGTGTACCGCCCCAGCGGCACGTCCCGTCCCTCTTCGAGCACGCTCACGCCACCGATTCTGGCAGCCCGACATCACGCAACCCCTATTGCGGGTAATTTGTCCGATGTGTTGGGACTTGTCGCGGCGATCCTCGCCGTGGTGGTCGCCGGGGCGGGCGCGTACCTGGCCTGGTCCGCGCTGCGGGCGACCCGGCGGGCCGCGGCTTCGGTGGCCGAGCTGGTCGCCGCGTACCGGCTGGCCGAGGACCGGGCCGACGCCGAGCGGGTCTGCGCCTGGGCGGTCAGCGAGCGCGAGACCTTCGAGAAGATCATCACCCGGGGCGTGGTCGGGGCGGCGGTGCGCAATGCCTCGCAGGCCCCGGTGTACGACATGGAGATCGTCTTCCGCGACCCGCCGGCCGCCTGGACCGCCATCCGGCGGGTCCGGATCGTGCCCCCGTCCGACGGCCCCGAGGTGTTCGCCGGCTTCGACCACGAGGAGACCAGCGGGCCGGTCGAGCGCGACCGGATCAACGAGGACGGCACCATCCGGCTCGCGCCCTCGGCCGACATGCACGTCGAGCTGCGCTTCACCGACCTGCGGGGCCGGCGCTGGCGGCGCGACGACACGGGCCAGCTGAACCTGCTGGCCGAGAACGTGGCCCGCGCCCCGGCCCCGGTCGAGGCGGCCTAGCCTGGCGAACTCCTCGGGCGGTGGGTCTGGTGTCCCAGTGAAAGCGGCCCATGGGGGTACGGGCGTTGTGACAGGCGGCGTCCAGATGGACGGTGACCTGTCGGGGCCAGTCCGGCCCGGCCTGCCGGTCGGCGGCGTTGAGGGTCGGTCCAGCGGCGGGAAGTCGTGCCGCGGCGGCGACGATGCCGAGCGGGACCCCGGGAGCTGTCGGTGGCCACGTTTCCGGCCGCCTTGCTGCGGTCGACCGGGAATCGGCCGGCGTGGGCGCTGCCGCTGACGGCGCTGGTGATGCAGCCGTCCACGGCCACGTCGGTCAGCTGCAGCCCGATCATTCGGTTGAACTCGGACAAACCCGCTAGTACCCGATAAGTTGGGCGCTGGCGCGCCACGACTTATCGGATTTATGCCCCGTCAGGTTATAAGTCCGAAATGTCGTGGCGCGCCAGCGCCCGACATTTCGGGCAAAAGCCCGCGAAGGGCCTAGGCCACGACCGTGCCGGCGGCGGCGATCGCGGCGCCTCGGGCGCCGGCCATGTCCCGCTCGGGCACCAGCGCGAACTGGGCCGCCGCGCCCTGCTCCTCCCGCAGCAGCGTGTGCTCCCGCACCCGGGACAGGAACCAGTCGCGGAAGTGCGCGGCCGCCTCGACCACCCCGCCGCCGACGAAGTAGCAGTCCGGGTCGGTGAAGTTGGCCGCGATCGTGAAGAGCCGGCCGAGGCCCATCGCCTGCTGCTCGAAGATGTGCAGCGCCAGCTCGTCGCCCTGCTCGGCGAAGGAGCGCACCTGCTTGGCCGCCGCCTTGACGGACTCGGCCTGGTGGAGGGGGTGGTCGGGGAACCTCGTCAGCCAGTACGGCAGCAGGTTGCGCACGATCCCGGTGAGGGAGGAGACGCTCTCCACGTCGCCGAGGAAGCCGCAGCCGCAGCTGGGCAGCGGCTGACCCTCCTCCAGCAGCCCGTGCATCGGGATGTGGACGTGGCCGAGCTCGCCGGCCATGCCGGCCGCCCCGTGGATCACCTGGCCGCGCTCGATGACCCCGCCGCCGAGGCCGGTGCCGACGATCGCCGAGACCGAGGACCTGGTGTGCGAGTCGGCCCCGAAGTACACGTGGTGGGCGTACAGCGCGGCGGCGTTGCCGTCGTTGTTGTAGACGACCGGCAGGCCCAGCCGCTGCTCGAGCGCGCCCCGGAAGTCGAAGCCCCACCAGGCCGGCTGCGAGAAGTTGGTCGCGCCCTTGGACGAGATCACTCCGTCGGCGCTGGCCGGGCCCGGTGTGTCCAGGCCGACGGCGACGACCCGGGAGCGGTCCACCTTGGTCACCGCCAGGATGTTGTCGAAGGCCCCGGCCAGCGACTCGACCGCCGTCTCGGGCCCCTCCAGCACCCGGCTCGGCACCTCGACCAGCCCGTCCACGAGGAACATGCCCTCGTGGTCGAGCACCGTGGCGTTGTTCGCGGTGCCGCCGTTGTCGAGCCCGACAACGACCCAGTCCTTCGCGTTGACCATCGTTCCGACTCCCTCGCCAGATTCTGCGCGCATGCACGCTACCGCATTTCTCCTTGACCTCAACCGCGCTTGAGGTCGGACAGTGGGCTCCCATGAGAGCTGCTGCGTTTGCCGAGCCGGGCCCGCCGGACGTCCTCACCCTCCTTGAGCTGCCCGAACCCCAGGCCGGGCCCGGCGAGGTCCGGGTGCGGGTGAAGGCGGCCGGGGTCCAGCCCTTCGACGCGGGGCTGCGCAGGGGCTGGGTCCCGCCGTATGCCACCGTCACCCTGCCCCAGATCCCTGGCAACGAGTTCGCCGGCGTGGTCGACCAGGGCACGCCCGAGGTCCCCGTCGGCACCGAGGTGCTGGGCTTCAGCGTGTTCAATGCCTACGCGCAGTACGTCGTCGTCCCGGCCGGCCAGGTGACCCCCAAGCCCGCGAACGTTTCATGGGAGGTGGCCGGCGGCTTCACGGCCGGCTGGCAGACGGCCCGGCTGGCCCTGTCGGCGCTGCACGTCGGCCCCGGCGACACCGTGCTCGTCAACGCGGCGGCCGGCGCGACGGGCACCGCGGGCGTGCAGCTGGCCCGCCTGCTCGGGGCCTCCGTCATCGGTACGGCGAGCGAGTCCAACCAGGACTATGTGCGCTCGCTCGGCGCGATCCCCGTGGTGTACGGCGAGGGCCTGGCCGACCGCGTCCGGGCCCTCGCCCCGGAGGGCGTCACCGCGGCGATCGACGGCGCCGGCGGGGCGGCCCTGGAGACCTCGCTGGAGCTGGTCGCCGACCGCAAGCGCATCCTCACGCTGGTCGCCCACGACCGCATCGAGGAGCTGGGCCTGGCGAGCATCCAGGGCCGCCGCAGCGCGGAGGCGCTGGCCGAGCTGATCGGGCTGTACGCGGCCGGCACGACCTCCTGGCTGGTGCGCCGCGTCTACCCCTTGGCGGACGCGGCCGAGGCGCACCGCGAGATCGAGACCGGCCACGGCCGCGGCAAGATCGTGCTGGCGATCGACTGACAACCCGGAAGCAGATCGACTGACGACTCAGGAGTAGGGGCCCGGGGTGATGATGTCGTTCGTGAGCACCGCCGCGGCGAGCACCACCACCCCGGCCGTCACCAGCCGGCCGGCCATCTTCGACGAGGCGGCGATGCGGGCGGTGATCCACCCGGCGAGCACCAGCAGGGCCGGCACGGCGTGGTAGAGCAGGCGGTCGGCGTTGACGATCCCGATCGCCCAGGCGAAGACGATGCCCGCGGCCGCGGTCAGCCCGGCCGCGACCACCGTCGCCCGCTGCGAGTCGGTGAGCACGGGCAGCTTCACGCGCAGGAGGACGGCCACGGCGGCCAGCCCGACGATGAGCAGCAGGGCGACCGTGCAGATGGCGAACACCGCCCGCCCCGCCGTGATGGTCATGTCGTGCGTGGCGATCCGCAGGCTGTCGACGCCGTGCTTGGCCGCCTTGGGCAGCCAGATGAACTCGTCGTAGAGCCTCGTCTCCTGGTTGAAGTAGTCGCCGGACACGACCTTGCACAGCGCCATCCAGGCCACCTGGGGCGCGCCGAACCCGGCGAGGAAGCCCACGAGGGGGATCCAGCGCCGTTGGTACAGCAGGATCAGTCCGGCCACCGCGGCGGTGATGAGGAAGCTGCCGTACACCAGGGAAGCCCCGCCCGCCGCGAGCCCGACGAGCGTCACGGCCCACCACGGGGACCTCCGCAGCAGCAGGTACCGCCCAGCGAGGATGGTCGCCGCCGGCACGAGCAGCGCGAAGGTCTGCTGGTGCGGGGTCCAGGTGAACGCCGTCGTGACCCCGTTGATCGCCAGGAACGCGCACAGGGCCGCGTTGGCCGGCCGCGGCGTGCCCAGCCCGGCCAGCTGGGAGGCCATCAGGGCGATCGCCGCCGCCGTCGCGGCCAGGTTGATCACCACGAGCGGGAACTGGGCCCGGTCCTTCATCTTGTACAGCCGGTCGAGGCCGACCCAGTGCGCCACCGGGCCGACGGTCCGCTCGGCGGCGGCCGACAGCGCCACGTAGCCGGGGCGCGACTGGCGGGGGTTGTGGTGGTCCAGCACGTGCCCCGGCTCGTGGGCCAGGCGCATGAACTCGTACGAGTCGCAGTTGAGCGGGTAGGCCATGACCTTGTTGACGTGGATCGGCTCGGCGCAGAACGGGTTGTCGGCCATGGGTCCGAGCAGGATCAGGTTGGCGCCCAGCACCGCGCCGCCGATGCCGCCGAGGATCAGCCAGCGGTACCGCGGGCGGCTCTCCGGCGACGCGGGGGACTCCACGGCCGGCCGCCGGGCCTCCAGCAGGCACAGCGCGGCGAGCACGATCGCGCCGGCCAGCCCCCACAGCCACGAGTGGGCCACCGCCGGGGCCCGGTCACAGGTCTCCTGCCCGCGCGGGCAGCCGTAGCGCTGGCCCAGCATCGTGTAGAGGTACAGCGCCCAGCCGGCGCACCAACCGGCCAGCAGGATCGTGGTGATTCGCCGGTACCAGGGCGTCCGGCCGGTCGCGGCCGGGGCCGGGGCTTCGATCTCGGCGGTGCTCGACATGCCGCGCACGATACCGGCGAACCTGCCGCGAGGGTCGTCCCCCGGCTCGGCTCCATCGACGAGTCTCGCTGACTGGGCCGGCAGGCAGGAGCGCCCCGGCGGCCGATGGCGTGGCGGGCGAGATCACCTACTGTGCGAACATGCCACCGGACCGCTTGCGCCTCGGGGTCGACTTCGGTACCTCCACCACGGTCGCGATGCTGCAGCGGGCCAACGGTTCGGTGACGCCACTGCTGTTCGACGCCTCCCCGCTGCTGTCCTCCGGCGTGTACGCGGGCCCGGACGCCCAGCTCCTCACCGGCGCCGACGCCGACCGGGCCGCGGTGGCCCACCCCGCCCGGTACGAGCCCAACCCGAAGCGGCGCATCGACGACGGCACGACGTGGCTCGACGACCGGGAGCTGCCCGTCGTCGAGCTGGTCGCGGCGGTGCTGGCCCGGGTGATCGAGGAGGCCCGGCGGGTGGCCGGCCGCGTCCCCGAGTCCCTGGTGCTGACCCACCCGGCGACGTGGAGCCGGGTCCGGCTCGCCATCCTGGCCGACGCGGCCCGCCAGGCCGGCTTCGCGGAGCCCCTCTTCGTCGCCGAACCGATCGCCGCGGCCGCCTACTTCGCCTCCGTCCTCGGCCGGGACGTGCCGGCCGGGCGCTGCCTCGTCGTGTACGACCTCGGCGCCGGCACGTTCGACGTCACCGTGGTCCGCCGGGCCGGCGAGGGCTTCGAGGTCGTGGCGGCCGACGGGCTGTCCGACGTCGGCGGGCTCGACCTGGACGCGGCCGTGGTCGAGCACGCCCGCGGGCACACCGCCGGGGCGGCCGGGGAGTGGGGCCGGCTGGACTGGCCGGAGAGCCGGGCCGACCAGCGGGCCCGGCGCACGCTGTGGCAGGGCGCGAGGGCGGCCAAGGAGCAGCTGTCCCGGCACGTGGCCGCCGACCTGCACGTGCCGCTGGCCGACGCCGACCTGCACGTGACCCGCGACGAGTTCGACAAGGCGGCCCGGCCCCACCTGGAGCGCACGGTGGCGCTGACGGTGGCCACGCTGCGGGCGGCCGGGGTGCCGGGGGAGCGGATCGCCGGGGTGTTCCTGGTGGGCGGCTCGAGCCGGGTGCCGCTGGCCGCGACGCTGCTGCACCGGACGCTGCGCATCGCGCCCACCACGATCGACCAGCCCGAGCTGGTGGTCGCGATGGGGAGCCTGCACACGCTGGGCCTGGCCGCTGCGGCCCCGTTGGTGCCGCGGCAGCCTGTTGTCGAGCCGCAGCCCGCGCCTGCGGCACCGGTGCCGCAGCCCGCCGGATTCCCGCTTCCGCCGGCGCCCGTGGCCGCCGCGCCGGCCGTGCCCGCGCCGCGGGTGGTGGCGCGGGCCGCGGTGCCGGCCGGGTCCGAGAGGGTCATGGTCGCCGGCGTCGCGCTCGCCGACCCGGTGGCGGTGCGGGTGCTGCGGGTGCTGGCCTCGTACGCCGTGGCCCCGCTGCCCCGCGACGTGCTCGCCCCGCTGGCCGCGCCCGCCGCCCTCGACGCCGCGCTGCGCCTGCTCGCGGCCCGGCGCCTGGTCAAGGTCGGCGCCGACGCGGTGACCATCCGGCGGCAGGCCCGCGACGCGGTCGTCGAGGAGCTGTCGTGGCCCGCCGTCGCCTCCCTGTTCGCCGAGACCATGCGGACCGCCACCGGCCTGCTGCGCCGGGCGGTGCCCCAGGGCGAGCCGCGCCGCGAGTCCGCCGGCTGGCCGCGGTGGGCCGTCCTGCGCCCGCACCTGTCCGCGCTGTCCGCCCGGTGCCCCGACGCCCTCGGCGGCCCCGACCTGGCCTGGCTGATGTGCGGCGCCGGGCAGTACGAGCACGTGCAGGGCCGCTACGCGCAGTCGCTCGTGGACCACCAGCGCGCCGTCGACATCACCGAGGCGACGCAGGGCCCCGACCACGCCGACCTCGCGCCCCGGCTGGAGCTGCTGGCCACCGCGCGCCGGATCCGCGGCCGGCTCGACGGCATGCTGGAGCTGCACCAGCGGGCGCTGGCGATCTCGGAGGCGACGCTGGGCCCGGAGCACCCCGAGACCGCCCGCCGCCTGGGCGCGCTCGCCGCGGCGAAGCGGGTACTGGGCGCGGCGGCCGAGAGCGAGCCGCTGCACCGCAGGGCCATCGCGATCACCGAGGCCGCCCTCGGCCCCGACCACCCCGACCTCGGCGACCGGCTCCTGGGCCTGGCGTACACGCTGAGCGCGCTCGGGCGCCCGGCCGAGGCCGAGCCGCTGTGCCGGCGGAGCCTGGCGATCGCGGAGGCGGCGTTCGGCCCCGCCCATCACGAGGTGGCCTACGTGCTGGCCGAGCTCGCCGACGAGCTGCGCGACCTGGGGCGCACCTTCGGGGCCGAGCCGCTGGAGCGCCGGTCGCTGGCGATCATCGAGGCGGCGTTCGGCCCCGACCATCCCGACATCGCCTTCCGCTGGAGCGGCCTGGCCCTGACGCTGCGGCACCGGGGCCGCCTGGAGGAGGCCGAGCCGCTGTACCGCCGCGCGCTCGCGATCGCCGAGGCGTCCGCCGGCCGGGACAGCGCCGGCGTCGCGGCCCTGCTGAGCGGCCTCGCCGGCCTGCTCAACGACCTGGGCCGCCCGGCCGACGCCGAGCCGCCGGCCCGCCGCGCCCTGCAGATCGAGGAGGGGATCTACGGCCCCGACCACCCCGACGTCGCCGACTACCTGGCCACCCTCGCCGACGCGCTGCATCGGCTGGACCGCTCCCGCGAGGCCTTGCCGCTGTACCAGCGCGCGATGGCGCTCACCGAGAAGGCCTATGGCGAGGACCACCCGCGCATGGCCTACCGCCTCGCCGGCCTGGCCGCCGCGGTGCTCGCCGCCGACCTGCCCGAGGTGGCCAACACGCTGTATGCGAGGGCCGTCGCCGTGTCGGACCGGGTCAACGGCCCGGACCACGCCGACGCGGGCGTCTGGCTGGAGCGGCAGGTGGAGTGCCTGCGCGGCCTGCGGCGCACGGAGGAGGCCGAGCCGCTGGCCCGCCGTTGCCTGGCCATCGGCGAGGCGGTGTACGGCCCGAACCACGAGTTCCTGGCCGGCCGCCTGGTCAACCTCGCCGCCGTCCTGCGCGACCTGGGCCGCGACGAGGAGGGCGCCGCGCTGCAGCGCCGCGCCTACGCCATCGCCATGGTCGCCCTGGGCGAGGACCACCCGACCACGGTCAACATCCGCGGCCACCTGCCCCAGAGCATCGACATCCGGGACTACCTCGACGGCGGCTGAGGTCGTTCTACGAGCCGGTGCCCTGCAGGTGGGCCAGGACCGCCAGCACGCGGCGGTTGTCGTCGTCCGAGACGGGCAGGTTCAGCTTGCCGAAGATGCTCGCGATGTGCTTGCCGACCGCGCTCTCGCTGAGGTACAGCTGCTTGCCGATCGCCGCGTTGGAGCGCCCCTCCGCCATCAGGGTCAGCACCTCGCGCTCGCGCGGCGTCAGGGTGCCCGACTGCGGCGTCGGGCGGGCGACCAGCTTGGCGATGACCGACGGGTCCATCACCGTGCCGCCGCCGGCCACCCGGCGCACGGCGTCGATGAACTGCTCGGCGTTGAAGACCCGGTCCTTGAGCAGGTAGCCCACCGCGCCGGTGCCGTCGGCCAGCAGCTCCCGCGCGTACAACTGCTCCACGTGCTGCGAGAGCACCAGCACGGGCAGGCCCGGCACCTCGCGGCGGGCGGCCAGGGCGGCCTGCAGGCCCTCGTCGGTGAAGGACGGGGGGAGCCGCACGTCGACCACGGCCACGTCCGGCCGGTGCTCCAGCAGGGCGGACAGCAGCGCGGGGCCGTTGTCCACCGCGGCGACGATCTCGAAGCCGTGGCTCTGCAGCAGCAGGACCATGCCGTCCCTCAGGAGGTAGAGGTCTTCGGCGAGGACAACGCGCACGGCAGCTCCAGCGTCGCGACGGTCGGGCCGCCCTGCGGGCTGTGCAGGGCGAGCGTTCCGTCGAAGGTACCCAACCGCCGCTCGATCCCGCGCAGGCCGGTTCCCCGCGAGGGGTCGGCGCCGCCCTCGCCGTCATCGGTGACCGTGACGCGCAGCCGGCCCTCGCGGTGGCGGATGTCGACCGTCACGTGCTCGGCGCGGCCGTGCCTGACGGCGTTGGCCAGCAGCTCGCTGACCGCGAAGTAGGCCGCCGACTCGACCGGTGCGGCCAGCCGGCCGGGCAGCCGGCCGGCGACGGTGACCTCGGCCGCGGTGTCGAGGGCCAGCGCCCGTACGGCATCGGGCAGCCCCCGCTCCGACAGCACCGGCGGGTGGATGCCGCGCACCAGGTCGCGCAGCTCGGTCAGGGCCGCCTGCGAGGTCTCCCGGGCCTGCGCGACCAGCCGACGGGCGGCGTCCGGGTCGGTGTCCATGAGCCGCTCGATCGCGCCGAGGGTGAGCCCGACGGAGATCAGCCGGGCCTGGGCGCCGTCGTGCAGGTCGCGCTCGATGCGCCGGACCTCGGCGGCCTGCGCGTCCACCGCGTCGGCGCGGGTCTGCGTGAGCCGCTCGACCCGCCGGCGCAGCTCCTCCTTGGCCGTCGGGCGCAGCAGCAGCGCGCTCCAGCGGGAGATCAGCGGCAGCACCAGGGGCGGCAGCGCCAGCGCCGCGGCGACGAGCGCCACGCCGGTCGGCAGGGCGGCGAGGCGGTTGCCGGCCACCGCGCCGTACCAGCCGCTCCACTCCGCCCCGAACGCCGTGGTCCAGATCCAGGGCAGGGCGAGGCCGAATGCGCCGTACACCCCGAACAGCACCGGCAACCCGGCCAGCACGCCGGTGACGAGGGCGTCGGCGGGCAGCCACACCAGGTCGCGCCAGGCGGCGAGGTCGTGCCAGACCCAGTGCCACCGGGCCCCGAACTCGGCCATGCTCTCGGTCTTGTAGAGGGTGTTGCCGACCCGGTAGAGCCCGTCGGGCCGAAGCTCCGGCCGCAGGCGAGGCTTGTAGGGGCGCTCGATGCGCTGTCCGGCCCACCCGGCGTACTGCCGGCGGAGGTTGACCAGCCAGCGGAAGTGCGTCAGCCCGACCGGGACCAGGAACACGATGCCCAGGCCCATGCCCAGCACCAGGCACAGCAGGCTCAGCCCGAAGAGCACCACCTGCGTGAGCGCGCTGAGCAGCAGCAGGCCGCACCGGGCCCAGGCCAGCAGGACCGCGTCGCTGCGCTTGGGCCGCTTGACCTTCGTGGACGGGGCGAGCCTGCGGGCGCTCCACGCGGCGACCGCGCGCACGGTCAGCGGGGCCACCGGCAGCCCGATCGGCACCAGCAGCAGCACGACCAGCGGGAACAACGCCTGCCAGGCGAAATCGCGGTGGCTCGCCGGGTCGTCGGCCAGCCACTGCATCCGGCTGAAGTACGCGGGCCAGCGCGGCGAGTGGTACAGCGTGCTCTCGTGCCGGTACATCCCCTCCTCGTCCGGCTGCGGCGGGCCGGGCGCCGGGCGGTACCACTCGGGGATCTCCCGGCCCAGCCAGCCGCCGAACAGTCGCCGGCAGTAGCCGGTCAGCCGTCGCGCCTGCTCCATGCCGGCCACGATGACCGCGCACATCAGGACGATCGAGCCGAGGAACGCGACGAAGACGAGCACGGCCAGACCGAGCAGCTGCGCGCTGCGGGCGAGCCCTCTGAGGTATGCCATGCCGTTGAGCCTCCGTCCCGCCGTCCCTGCGCGCATCGGGCCTGACTACCCGGAGGGGTGTAGCCAGCCCCACCCCCAGATCGGCGCCCAGCGTCATTCTGCCCGCCCGGCGGAACCGGGAGAGTCCTCGGCATGACGGTCATCGACGTTCAGCGGTTGCAGAAGTCCTACGGCGACCACGCCGCCGTGCGGGACGTGTCCTTCTCGGTTGAGCGTGGCGAGATCTTCGGCATCATCGGGCGCAACGGCGCCGGCAAGACGACCACGGTCGAGTGCATCGAAGGCCTGCGCCGCCCCGACGGCGGCGAGGTGCGGGTGCTCGGCCTCGACCCGGCCGACCCGGCGGTGCGCCAGCGCCTCGGCGTCCAGCTGCAGGAGTCCCAGCTGCCGGATCGCCTGCGGGTGCGCGAGGCGATGGAGCTGTTCGCCTCCTTCTACGACCGGCCGGCCCCCGTCGACCCGCTGCTGGCCCGGCTCGGGCTGGCCGAGCACGCGGAGCAGCAGTACAAGCGGCTCTCCGGCGGCCAGAAGCAGCGCCTGTCGATCGCGCTGTCGCTGGTCGGCTCGCCGGAGGTGGCAGTGCTCGACGAGCTCACCACCGGCCTGGACCCGCAGGCCCGCCGGGAGACCTGGCGGCTCATCGAGGACATCCGCGACCACGGCGTCACCGTCCTGCTCGTCACGCACTTCATGGACGAGGCCGAGCAGCTGTGCGACCGGATCGCGGTCATCGACCAGGGCCGCACCGTCGCGATCGACACCCCCTCGGGTCTCGTCCGCAGTGTCTCGTCGGGCGTGACCGTGACCTTCCGGCCCTCGGCCTTCCTGGCCCCCGACGCCCTGGCCGCCGTGCCGGGCGTCGACTCGATCAGCTCGGACGACTACGCCTGGACCGTGACCGGCCGCGGCAATCTCGCCCACGAGGTGTCCTCGGCGCTCGCCGCCCGGTCGGTCGTCCCGCTCTCGCTCAACATCGTCCAGGCCGACCTGGAGTCGGCCTTCATCGCCCTCACCGACAAGGAGTCCTGAGATGCGTACCCTGACCCGGCTGACCGCCGTCGAGACCAGGCTGATGCTGCGCGACGCGGGCGGCCCGATGTTCACCGTCCTGCTCCCGGTCGCCCTGCTGGTCGCCTTCGGCCTGCCCGGCAGCGTGCACAAGGCCGACCCGGCCCTGGGCGGCCACCGTGGCATCGACACCTACATCCCCTCGATGTCCGTCATGGTGTCGATGGCGATGGTGGCGTTCTTCATGCTGCCGGTCGTCCTGGCCGGCTACCGCGAGCGGGGCATCCTGCGCCGCTTCGCCACCACCCCGGTCAAGCCCGCGGCCCTGCTCGGCGCCCAGCTCGTCATGAACGCCGGCGTGGTGCTCTTCTCGGTCCTGCTCACGCTGGTCATCGGCGTCGCCGCGCTGGGCATGCACCTGCCCGACCTGCCGCTGGTCGTCCCGACGCTCCTGCTGGGCGTGCTCGGCCTCTTCCCGATCGGCCTGCTGGTCGCGGCGGTCGCCCGCACCACCAAGGCGGCCTCCGGCTACGCCCTGGCGATGTGGTTCCCGTCGGCGTTCTTCGCCGGGCTGTACGTCCCGGTGGAGTACATGCCGAAGGTGCTGCGCCGCATCGGGGACTTCACCCCGCTCGGCGCCTTCCGCCAGGCCATCCAGGCGGCCTGGGTCGGCGATGTCCCGCACCCGCTGCACCTGGCGGTGCTCGGGGCCAGCTTCCTGCTCGCCGGTGGCCTGGCGGTGCGCTACTTCCGCGCCGCCTAGGCGGTGGAGTCGTGACGCAGCTCACCCCGTGCCCGCCAGATAGGCTGAGCGGCGTGGAACTTCTGCACTCGGGCAAGGTCCGTGACGTGTACGCCGACGGCGACGACCTGATCCTCGTCGCCTCGGACCGGATCTCCGTCTACGACGTCGTGCTGCCGACGCCGATCCCGGACAAGGGCGCGGTGCTGACCCGGCTCTCGCTGTGGTGGTTCGAGCAGCTGGCCGACATCGTGCCCAGCCACGTCATCTCGGCGACCGACGTGCCCGCGGAGTTCGCCGGGCGGGCCATCCGCTGCCGGCGGCTGGAGATGCTGCCGGTCGAGTGCATCGCGCGCGGGTACCTGGCGGGGCTCGGGCTCTCGGAGTACAACTCCCGCGGCGAAGTCTCCGGAGTGCCCCTGCCGGCCGGGCTCGTGGAGGGCTCGCGCCTGCCGGAGCCGGTCTTCACCCCGACGACCAAGGCCCCGGTCGGCGTGCACGACGAGTTCATCACGCTCGACGAGGTACGCGACGAGATCGGCAAGGACCTCGCGGACGAGCTGCGCGACCTCACCCTGCGGGTGTACTCGCGCGGCGCCGCCGTCGCCGCCGAGCGCGGCATCGTGGTGGCCGACACGAAGCTGGAGTTCGGCCGCACGCCGGACGGCGCCGTGCTGCTGGCCGACGAGGTCCTCACCCCGGACTCGTCGCGCTTCTGGCCGCTGGACCAGTGGGAGCCGGGCCGGACGCAGTTCTCGTTCGACAAGCAGCTCGTGCGCGACTGGTCGCTGACGAGCGGCTGGGACAAGACCGCGCCGGGCCCGGAGGTCCCGCCGGACGTGGTCGCCCTGACCCGCGCCCGGTACGTCGAGGTCTACGAGCGCCTGACCGGGACGACCTGGTAGCCGGGCCCTCGCCGACGTTTCAGCCGCCACTCGGCGGCTGAAACCCTGGCGTTTCAGCCGCCGAGTGGCGGCTCGTCGCCCCGCGTGTGCTCGGCCAGGAACCGCTCCAGCTCGGCCCCGATCTCGTCCGCCGTGGGCAGGGGCGCCGGCGAGTCGGCCAGCAGGTTGTTGTTGCCCGCGCGACCGCGGGTGAAGGCGTCGTACTGCTCCTCCAGCGCCCGCACCAGCGAGGCCGCCTCGTCGGACTGCGCGATCTGCACGTCGATCTCGGCCCGGACGCCCTCGGCCGCCGTGTGCAGCTCCTCCATCGGCACCCGCAGCCCGGTGGCGTCGGCGAGGCAGGCGAGCAGCTTCTCCGCCGCCGCCGGGAACTCGGCCTGCGCCACATAGTGCGGCACGTGTACGGCGAACCCGAACGCGTCGCGATCCTGCTGCCCGATGCGGTACTCCAGCAGGTTCCCCACGCTCCCGGGCACCTGGACCCGCTGCAGCCAGGGCTCGTACCCGGCGATGAGGTCCCGGCTCGTGCCGTGCGCGGTGACGCCGGTCGGTCGGGTGTGCGGCACGGCCATCGGGATCGCGGTCAGCCCGACCGTGGCCCGCACGTCGAAGCGCTCGATCAGCTCGAGCACCGCGGCGGAGAACCGCTCCCACTGCAGGTCCGGCTCCGGCCCGTCGAGCAGCAGGAACTCGGTGCCGCTGGCGTCGCGCAGCACGCGCAGCAGCAGCTGGGGCCGCTCGTAGTGCTCCCAGTGGTCCTCGACGAAGAGCATCGCCGGCCGGCGGCTGCGGTAGTCGTAGAGCTGGTCGAGGTCGAACGACGCGATCGTGCGTGCGGAGCCCACGGTCAGCAGGTGCTCCCGGGCGAGGCGGGCGGCGTTGCCGGCGTCGACGAAGCCCGTCAGCGCGTGCACGAGCACCGGCCGGTCGAGCGCCGGCACGTCGTCAATGAGCTCGTAGAGTTCGCTGGGGTTCAGCACAGCAACGAGTTCCTTCCTCTGTTTAGTCCTGCAACTCGTCTGTACGCCCGATCATTCCACCCGATTCGCGCCAGGGATTGGTGAGGATGGCATAGACGAGCTCGTCCACGGCCGGGGTGAGGGAGGTCCAGGAGGGGCCGGCGCCGGTGTACGGGTCCGAGACCTGCAACATCATCTCGTGCACGCCGCCGACGAGCGCGATCGCCAGCAGCGGCGACAGCGCCGGGATGGCCGGGTCGGCCGCGCGCGCCCCCTCCACCACCTCGACCAGCGCATCGGCGAAGCGCCGCTGCATCTGCTGGCGCAGCCGGAACGCCTTCGGCCCGGCCGCCTGGATCTCGACCAGCAGCGTGCGGGTCACCGCCGGCATGCGCTCCAGCGCGCCGAGGTACGCGGTCACCCCGTTGTTGATCATCTCCTTCCACGGCCGGCCGCCCTCCCCGGCCGCGCTGCGCACCACCGCCAGCAGCTGCCCGCAGCCCTGCTCGTACAGGGCCATGAGGCACGCCTCCTTGTCGGCGAAGTGCTCGTAGAACGTGCGCTTGGACACCCGGGCGTGCATGACGATGTCGGCGATCGTCGTGGCCGCATACCCCTTCACGGCGATCGCCTCGGCCAGCCCGCCCGTCAGGTCCTGCCGCAACTCCTCGGCGGTCCTGGTGCTCGTCATGCGGTAATCCCGCCCTTTCGCGACAATGTCTCCGGGTGTTAGTTTGCCTGGTACTGCACGGTACCGCCGACGGGAGGACCCCGGTGAAGCGCAGCTTGTCCGGCCAGGTGGTGCTCGTCACCGGCGCCGCCCGAGGCATCGGTGAACACACCGCCCGCCTGGCCGCCGCCCGTGGCGCGAAGCTTGCGCTCGTCGGCCTGGAACCCGACCGGCTGCGCGCCCTCGCCGAGGAGCTCGACGCCGCCTGGTTCGCCGCCGACGTGACCGACCAGGCCAGTATGGCGGCCGCGGTCGAGGGGGTGCTCGCGAAGTACGGCCGGATCGACGCCGTCGTCGCCAACGCGGGCGTCGCCAGCCGCGGCACGATGGCCACCGGCGACGTCGAGGCCCTGGTGCGCACCGTCGAGGTCAACCTCGTCGGCGTCATGCGCACCGCCGCCGCCTGCCTGCCGCACCTCATCGCCAGCCGGGGCTACCTGCTCATCGTCGCCTCCGCCGCGTCCTTCGCCGCGTTGCCGGGCATGGCGCCGTACTGCGCCTCGAAGGCCGGCGTCGAGCACTTCGGCAACGCCGTGCGCCTGGAGGTCGCCCACCACGGCGTCGCCGTCGGCACCGCCCACCCGTCGTGGATCGACACCGACCTCGTCCGCGACGCCAAGGACGACCTGCCCGCCTTCAAGGACACCCTGCGCCGCCTGCCGCCCCCGATGGGCTCGACGACCTCGGTCGAGCGCTGCGCCGCCGCCTTCGTCGATGCGCTGGAACGCCGCCGCCGCAAGGTCTTCGTGCCGCGCAGCGTCTTCCTCATGTACTGGTTCCGCACCCTCCTCAACAGCCGCCTGGCCGAGAGGGTCGTCGAGGCGCAGGCCCGCCGCAGCGTGCCACTCATGGAGGAGCAGGTCCGCACCCTCGGCCGCGGCTTCGGCGCCAACACCGCCCCGCGCCTGCCGGGGCCGGCCGAGCCCGAGCCCCCGAGCTTCATCGCCAACCGCTATCACCGCTGAGGCTTGTCGCCGACCGCCGTCTGCGGATCGCCGACCGCCGTCTGCGGATCGCCGACCGCCGTCTGCGGATCGCCGACCGCCGTCTGCGGATCGCCGACGCCGTCTGCGGACCGCTGGCTGCGCCAGGTCGGCCGGTGCGTCAGACTACGGGGATGCCCACGGATGCGCCCCGCCCGCCGATCTGGGCGCGCCCGGAGCCGAGCGCCCGCGCGCCCCGCTTCAGCCGCGATCGCATCGCCGCCGCCGCCCTCGAGATCGCCGACGCCGAGGGCATCGAGGCCGTGTCCATGCGCAACGTGGCCGCGCGGCTTGGGGCGGGCACCATGACGCTGTACAACTACGTGGAGACCAAGGACGAGCTCTTCGCCCTCATGGACGATGCCCTGATGGCCGAGGCCGTGGTCCCCGAGGGCGAGCTGCCCGACGGCTGGCGCGAGGCGACCGCCGCCATCGCCCGGCGCACCTGGGCCGTGCTGTCGCGTCACCCGTGGGCCATCACCCTGCGACAGGGCCCGGCCATCGGCCCCAACGCCATGCTGCACTTCGAGCAGAGCCTCGCCGCCCTGGCCGGCACCGCCCTGGACACCGCCGCCAAGTACGACGTGCTGGGCATCGTCGACGCGTACGTCTTCGGCAGCGCCCTGCGCGCCGCCGAAACCCGCACCCAGCCGGACCCGGACGCGGTGCAGGCCATCGTGGAGTACGGCATGGCCCAGCTCGCCACCGGCCGCTACCCCCACACCGCCGGCCTCCTGAACGGCCACGAGCCCGGCGACCCGGAGGTGGCCGGCCCGCCGCTGACCGCCGACGCCGTGGCCGCCTACTTCGAGCGCGGCCTGCAGGCCGTCCTGGACGGAGTGGCCGGCCTAGTCGAGCCGTGACTCGTGGACCAGGATCGCCACCTGGACCCGGTTGGTGCACCCGAGCTTGGCCAGGATCCGCGACACGTACGTCTTCACGGTCGCCACGCTCATGTGTACCGCCGCGCTGATCTCCGCATTCGACCGTCCCTCGGCCACGGCCTCGGCGACATCGCGCTCCCGCGGCGTGAGCACCGCCAGCCCGCGCCGCGCCGCCTCACCTCGCCCCTCGGCCGCGACGTGCGCGATGAGCCGCCGCACGACCGACGGCGAGAGCGTCTGCTCGCCGGCGGCCACCCGCCGTACCGCATCGAGAATGGCCAGCGGCGGCGTGTCCTTGAGCAGAAACCCGTGCGCCCCGAGCCGCAGCGCCCGCAGCACGTGCTCGTCGGTGTCGAACGTCGTCAGCACCACGACCCGCGCCTCGTCGGGCCGCAGCTGCTCGAGCGCGGCCAGCCCGTCCACCCGGGGCATGCGGATGTCCATCAGCACCACGTCGGGCCGCGCCTCCCGCACGACCCGCACCGCCTGCGCCCCGTCGCCCGCCTCGCCCACCACCTCCACCCCGTCATCCCCGCCGAGCACCATCGCCAGCCCCGCCCGCACCAGCGCGTCATCGTCCACCACGACGACCCGGATCACGTCTCCCACGGCACCCCCGCCTCCGACGACTGCTGCGCCCGGCCCAGGGCGGTTCCGCCTCCGGCACGCGGCGCGGGCCGTCGGTGTCGCGCCTTGCCCGCGGCGGGGTGGGTCACGTCGCCCATGGCAGCCAGGCTTCCAGCGTGAAGTGCGGGCCCTCGCCGTCGCCGCGGCGCGGGCCGTGCCGGATGCGGCCGCCGGCCAGCGCCACCCGCTCGGCCAGGCCGACCAGGCCCGAGCGGGAGCCAGGCAACCCCGGCGGCACCGGGCCCATCGGCAGCGGGTTGCGCAGCCGCACGTACAGCTGGTCCGGCCGCTCCTCGCACCGGCCCACGAGCACCGACACCTCCTCGCCCGGCGCGTGCTTGCGCGCGTTGGTCAGCCCCTCCTGCACCAGGCGGAACGCGGTCCGGTTGACCGCCGGCGGCAGCCCCCGCGGGTCGTCGACGCGGTTGTCCAGGTGGACGGTCGCGCCGGCCCGCCGTGCCTCGCCGACCAGCTCGTCCAGGTCGGCCAGGTCCTGGCGGGGGCGCAGCTCGTCGTCTTCGCCGGTGCGCAGCACCCCCAGGATCTCGCGCAGCTCCTCCATGGCCTGCCGCGCGCTGCCGCGGATCGTCGCGCCCGCCTCGGCCACCTGCTCCCGGCTCAGGTCCCTGCGGATCTCCAGCGCCCCCGCGTGCAGGCTGATCAGCGAGATCCGGTGCGCCAGCACGTCGTGCATCTCCCGCGCGATCCGCTCCCGCTCCAGCCCGCGCAGCACCTCGGCCCGCTGCTCGGCCTCCGCCTCGGCCCGCGCCGCCCGCTCCCGCAGCGTGGCGATGACCAGCCGGCGGTTGCGTACCGCGCTGCCCCAGGCGACCAGGGCGGCCATGATGACCAGCCCCACCCCGTTGGTCCCGACGACCTGCAGGTCCGGGTCCGGGTGCACCACACTCAGCGGGATCGACACCACGAAGTGCGCCGCCGCCACCCACACCGCCGTGCGCAGCGGCCGGTGCACCGCCACGGTCAGCACCGCGATCGCCGCGGCCCCGCCGGCCACCTCGGTCACCGCCACCGGCACCAGCATGAGCAGCGCCACCGCGACCGGATACCGGCGCCGCCACCACAGCAACACGACGGCCGGCAGGGTCACGGCGAGCGAGAACAGCAGCCGCTCGTCGGACATGGACCCGTTGTCCAGCCCGCCCGCCGCCGCGGTCAGCCCCACCAGCACGGCGACGACGACGCAGCTGACGTCGACGGCCCAGTTACGCGCCCGGCTCACGCCGCCACCCCGGCGCAACCACCCGCGGCAGGGTGGTTCGCCGCGCCGAGCGGTGCCACCCCAGCGTGGCCGCCCGCGGCGGACCGTGGACGGCTGCGCGGCGCAGCGGACCAGTGGCTCGCCGCGCCGCGCGGCGCTCTCCAGCGACGCGAGCCGCAACGACACGAGAGCCGTCCGCTTCCCGCTCGCCTCGCGTCCGCGGCGGTCATGGTCTCACCAAGGGGCGCCAGTGCTGGGCCACGCCGACGTCGCGCACGGTGTACCCCAGCTTCTGCACCTCGTCGTGCAGCTCCGCCGCATCGGCGGCACTCTTGGACTCCAGGGCCTTCGCCCGGGCGGCCAGCAGCGCGTTGACCGAGGCCGGCAGGTCGGGCAGGTCCGGGACCCACCGCCGGAACAGCCCGTCGTACGGGTCGCGCGGCACCCACGGGTACCCGCGCTCCCGGAACGCCCGCTCCACCCTCGGGCTCCCGGCGTTCTCCAGCCGGTCCCGCACCACCTGCCGCGACTCCCGGTCGAGCACGACCAGCAGCCGCCCGTCCACGAACACCGCGTCGACGTCGCGCCTGGGCACGCTGCGCCGGGACTCCCCGCTCACCACCGTCAGCCCCTCGTCGCCGACGGTGACCCGCAGCGACTCGTGCAGCGCGACGAACCCGGCGGCGGCCCCGAGCAGGGCGCCGCCCGCGGCCAGGGCGACCCGCCCCCATCCGCCGTCGAGGTGCTCGACCAGCCGCAGCGGCCCGGCGAAGGGCACCCACGGCAGCCCGAGCAGCCACCGCGCCGCGACCGGCAGCAGCCACCCGACGACACCGCCGGCCAGGGGAAACCCGATCCCGATGATTCCCCGGTCCGCGCGCGACAGCCCCAGCGTCTCCTCTGCCATGTCCTCACCGTAGGCACCCCCCAATGCCGTCCGACAGTCGCCGAAAGTCGTCAGCCCGCGGGCTGCTCCGTGATGTGCACCGCCTCGATCCAGGACGGCGGCGCGGCCGGGTGGTCGCCGACCAGCCCCGCGATGACCCGGCAGCCGGTCGGCTCGTCAGGCCACGGCGTCGCGCCGTCGGTGAGCACCACGATGATGTTCGGCGGGTCGGGCACGGCCCGGGCGCGGGCGATGCCCACCCGCATGTCGGTGCCGCCGCCCCCGCCCAGCTCGACCTGCTCCGCCCTCGTCACCCGGGTCACGGCGTGCACGTCGGCGTCGCAGGCCAGCACGGTGACCCGGTTGCCGCGGATGCCCACGGTCCGCAGCACGCCGGTCACCTCGCCCAGCGCCGAGGCCAGGTCGTCGGGCCCCATGGACCCCGAGGTGTCGATGACGATCGCGACCCGCGGCAGCGGCCGGCGCAGGCTCGGCAGCACCACCCCGCGCAGCGCCCCGCCGCGGCGCCCCGGCCGCGCGTACGTGTAGTCGACCGCCCCGCTGGCCCACGCCACCGCCTGCCGCAGCGCCCCGGCCAGCACGCGCCGCCAGTCCACGACCGGCTCGGCGATCCGGTCGGCCCAAAGCATCCAGCCGCCGGGGACGGTGCCCCGCGAGCGCGCGTGGGCCCGGATCGCGTCCGCCGTCTGCCGCCGGATCGCGTCCGCCTCGATGCCCCGCACCGCCGGCGCCCCGTCCGGCCCGACCTCGCCCGGCACCGGCCCGCCGTGCGCCCCGGACCCGCACTGCAGGTGAAGCCCGGTGAAGCGGGGGATGCCCGACAGGTACTCCTCGAAGAGCCTCCCCACCGGCAGCCCGAACGTCTTCGGCTCCACCCGGTCCGGCGGCAGCGCCAGCCCGTCCGCCACCAGGTCGTCGTTGATCTCGCAGTCCTGCGCGACGTTGACCCGGAAGCGGTCGTCGTGCTCGGCGTGCGGCAGCCGGTCGGCCCGCCCGTGGTGGTCCCGCAGCAGGTGCGCCACCTCGTGGATCCAGACCCCGGCCAGCTCCTCGACGGGGTGCGCCGCGACGAAGTCCGGGTTCACGTACAGCCGCCAGTGCCGGTCCACGCCCATCGTCGAGAGATGCCAGGACGGCACGACCGACAGCGTGTAGAGCGCCGACGCCAGATACGGCCGCAGCTTCGCCGCCCGGTACCGCGCCGCGAGCAGCTTCGTGCGGTCCAGCGCCACCCCGGCCCGCTCGCGCCCGGCCACGCCCGCGCCGCCCGCGCCCGCCTCACCCGGCGGCGGCCCGCCCCCGGCCGTCAGGGCGGACGAGGCCGGCGCCTCGGGCCCGGTCACAGCGCCCCCGACAGCCGCAGGATGTCGACGAAGGCGTCGATGGACGGCGGCACCGGCCACGACCGCTCCCGCATGGCCGCGAGGTCGGCCGCCGCCCGGGCCGCCACGTCCGGCACCCCCGCGTCGACCGCCTTGGCCAGCACCGTCCACGCCGCCTCCCACCGGGCCCGGCTCCGGTCGGACTGCACGGCCGAGACGATCGCGGTGAGGAACGCCAGCTGGCGGTCGCCCCGGTCGGGCAGGGCGAACGCGTCAGGGTTGGCCAGCACCCGGTTGGGGTCGGGCAGGTCGAGCTCGTCGAGGTAGTTCACCAGCTCCAGCCCGGCGCCGTCGCCGATGGCGCCGATGAGGGCGGTCGAGAGTGCCTCCTGCGAGGCGTCGCTGGCCAGGGCGAACGTGAGCAGCCGCAGCGCCATCTCCCAGGTGCGCGGCGAGGGCCAGGCGCCGCCGCGGGCCTCCGCGTCGGCCGGGAGGTGGTGGGCCAGGCCGGGCCGGGCGGTGAGGAAGCCGGACAGGGTGCCGCGGGCGCGGGCCAGCGCGGACCCGGCCCGGCGCGGGTCGATGCGCGGGATGTCGGCGGTGGGCCAGGTGCCGGCCAGGCCGCGGGCCACCACCTCCGGGTCGTGGGTCCAGTGCAGGTGGACGAACCGGTTGGCCAGCGGCGGGCTCAGGTGCCAGCCGTCGGCGGCGCTGGCCGGCGGGTTGGCCGCGGCGACCACGCGCACCCCGGGCGGCAGGGTCAGGCTGCCGACCCGCCGCTCGAGCACGACGCGCAGCAGGGCGGCCTGCACGGCCGGGGGAGCGGAGGACAGCTCGTCGAAGAAGATCAGGCCCACACCCAGCCGGGTGAGCCGGACCGCCCAGTCCGGCGGCGCCATCGGCACGCCCTGGTTGGCCGGGTCGTCGCCGACGACCGGCAGGCCGGCGAAGTCGGAGGGCTCGTGGATGCTCGCGATGACGGTCTCCATCGGCACCTCGAGCCGGTCCGCCAGCTGTTGCAGCGCCGCGGACTTGCCGATGCCCGGCTCGCCCCACAGCAGCACCGGCAGGTTGGCCGACACGGCCAGCGCGAGCGCCTCCAGCTGCACGTTGTCGCGCCGCTCCACCCGCGTTGCCCGCGTCGCCGCGAGCAGTTCGTCCGCCGCGGCCAGCAAGGTCAGTGCCTCCGTCATGGCCCCGAGGTTAGCGACGGGGTACGACAATTCTCGAAGCGTTATCGGTACACGCTGACGATCTCGCTGGCCAGCGGGGGCTCGCCGCCGGGCAGGAGCGCGCCGAGCGCCCGCTTGACCCGCCGCGGCACGTCCGGCCCGAGGGTCAGCCGCCGCAGCGCGGTCCGCCTCGTCTCCACCGCCGCCAGCAGCCGTTTGGCCCCGCGCCCGCGCACTGCGGTGTGGCGCAGGTCGAGACGGCGCAACGAGGTGCCGGGCAGCGCGTCCGCCAGCAGCGCCGCCCCGGGGTCGCCGATCGCGTTGTCGGCGGCGCCGAGCACCCGCAGCGACAGCGGCCGCCCGAGGTCCAGCCCGTCGAGCAGGTGCAGGCGCGCGGCGAGCGGCGCGACGTCGGTCAGGCCGTTGCCGCCCAGGCCCAGGGACGTACCGTCGCGGCGCAGGTCCGACAGGACCCTCGCGACACCGTCGTCGCCGAGCCGGTTGGCCGCGAGGAACAGGCCCGTCACGCCGCACTCGCCCAGCAGGCGGCCGAGCAGCGGGGCGGCGCCGGGACCGAGCCCGTTGCCGCCAAGGAAGACGCGGGTGACCGGGCGCGACCGCGCGGCGAGGGCATCGACGAGCAGGCCCAGCCCGGCCTCGGTCAGCCCGGTGTTCACGAGGTCGAGGGTCGAGATGGAGGAGTTGTACCGCAACATCTCCGCCAGCCGCGCCACCCCCGCGTCGCCGAGCGGGTTGCGCTTGAGCCACAGCGCGGTGACGGTGGAGTCGTCGGCGAGACGCTCGAACAACGGCGCCGCGCCGCCGGCGTCGATGGCGTTGCACCCGAGGTACAACGTGCGCACCCCGTGACCGGGGGAGAGCGACGCGGCCAGGGCGGCGGTGCCGGGCGCGCCGAGGCCGTTGGTGCCGAGCAGCAGGTGCACGGCGTGCCGCGATCCGATCACGCGGTCCAGCACGCGGGTCACCCCGTCCGGCCCGAGTCCCTGTTTGCACAGGTCGAGCCGGCCGTCCGGCTGGAGCGTGCCCATCGGGAACCGCTCCGTGTCACCGACCCCGGACGGATCGTCGAGCCGCGCCAGCAGGGGCTCGAGAAGGGCGAGATCCGCCTGCGGTACCGCGGGAGCCTTCACGACCGGACAGGCGATCTCGACGCCGGGATCCTGCACGCGCCCATGGTAGCCAGCGGCGGCCCGGCCGGATTCGAACCGGCGTCCTCGCGGAGTATGGGTCCGCGCGCGACGACCTCTGCGCTACGGTCCGCCGCACGACAGCCTACTGAAAGGGCGAGGCCGGCCGGATTCGAACCGGCGTCCTCCCCGCGTGTCGGGCGGGCGCGACGACCTCTGCGCTACGACCTCGCTTCGGCGAAGCGTACCGGCCGCACCCGGGGCTGGTAGAGCTGGTGCAGCACGAAGGTGTTGCCGTCGGGGTCGGAGAAGCTCGTGACCCGGGAGAACGGCCCCTCCTCGATCGGCGAGTCGAAGATGATGCCCCGCTCGGCCAGTTCCTCGTAGGTCTTCTCGATGTCGTCGGTGTCCAGCACGATGCCGCGCAGCGACCCGGCCGGCATCGACTCGAACCAGGTCACCAGCGTGAACGAGGTCTGGCCGTGCCGCGGCGCGACCTCGACCCAGCGGCGGTCGCCGTCGTCGTTGTCGCTGACGAGCTCCCAGTCCAGCGCGTTGACGTAGAAGTCCCGGGCCCGGTCCTGGTCACTGACGGGAATGGACACGATCTGCACGTGGTCGATGGGCATCGCCGGCTCCTCGCAACGTCGCGGCACCTTTTCCGCACGGTACCGCGGCTGACCTGGGCCTCGACGCCGATCGCTACAATTGCACCCATTCTGTGCGGACCGGCACGAATGCCCCCTCGACCTCCGGCTCGCAGCGCAGCCGCACGGGCCCGGGCGTGACGCCCTCGATCCGGAAGCGTCCCTCGCCGTCGGCCGTCGTCTCGTGCGTGCCGCCCGGCGACTCCACCACCACGCGCGCGGCCGTCACCGGTGCGAGCTCGCCGACCACGTCGACGACGCCCGCCCGGGTGATCACCTGCACGTCGATGGTCAGCGAACCGCCCAGGAACGTCAGCACCCGCGGCATGCCACCACGCACGCTGATGAGCCGGTCCAGCGAGTCGCGCACCAGCTCGGCCAGCGCCGCGTCCGGGTTGCGCCACGACAGGCTCGCCCGCGCGGCAGCCAGGACGTCGGGTGGCACCGGATCGTGCCGGCCGGCGATCTCACGCAATGAGCTCAGCACCTCTTCCTCCCCGATCATCGGGTCGGCCCTGCCCAGCAGCAGGTCATATCGAAGCCGCCAATCGTCGGCGCAGCGTGCCCAGGCAGCGCTTGCGCGTAGGTCCGATGCTGCCGATCGGCACGTCGAGCGCGGCCGAGACCTCGGCGTAGCTCGGCGGCGGATCGGCGATGAGCACCCGCAACAGCTGCTGGCACTGGCCGGACAGCGCGCGGAACTCCTGCCACAGGACGGCGTCGCGCTCGTCGCGCAGCACGCTCGCATCCGGCTCGTCCTCGACCGGGGCGAGGCCGATCTGTACCCCGAGGTGGCCGACGAAGTCACCGGCCGAGCCCGCCGGGACGTCGCGCCCGCCCTTGCGCAGCAGCGCGATCGCCTCGCGCCGGGCCGTGGTGGCCAGCCAGGACCCGAGCTTGTCGGCCTCGCGGACGTCCTCCACGTGCTCGACGAGCCGCAGCCAGGTCGCCTGGCTCACGTCGGCGGCGTCGGACTGGCCGAGCTGGAAGCTGCGCGCCACCGACCACACGAGGTTGGCGTACCGGTCCACAATGGACTCCCACGCCTGCTGGTCGCCGGCCGCGGCCGCCCGCAGAAGTGCGGCGTTTGGGTGTTCACCGGGACTTTCGGGGTCGGCCATGGCTCCGAAGGGTAGCATCGCGACCTCCGGGCAACGGGGTGCGGCGACCATGGCGCCGCACCCCGTCATCCCCCTCCCCCAGGTGCGTTCGCATGCCCCGCTGACGCGCTCCACGGCCTATGCCACCCCTGCGTACCGGCCGTACCGGAGGCGCGCCCCGGCGATGACCGCCTCGGCCGCCAGCCGGGCGGACCCGGCCTCCTCCAGCGCGTCGGCGATCGCCGCGGCGACGAACGGCGCCGCGAACGACGTCCCGCTCCACCTCGCCCAGCCGTCCGGGAAGTGCTCGTGGTGCACGAACGTGCTGACCGCCTCGGCGCCGGGCGCGGCGAGCGTGACCCACGTCCCCGTGTTGCTCCACTCACAGATGCGGCGGCCGTCGTGGGCGGCGACCGCGACCACGCGCCGCCGCCACGGCGCGCTGGTGCCGGCATACGCGGCCGGCCAGAACGGCCGGTCGTGCTGCCCGTCGTTGCCGGCCGCCGCCACGACCACCCGGTCGCCGCTGCCCAGCAGCCCGGCCAGGGCCGCCGTGAGCAGGACCGGAGGCCGGTCGTCGAGCGTGTATCCCCCCAGCGAGACGTTGATGATCGGATCGTCGCCCGCCTGCCGGAAGGCAGCGACGAGGTCACTCTCCCGGCAGACCCCGTACGCGTCGACGACCTTCACCACTCTCGGCTGTACCCGCCCCGACCGGCCCAGCATCACCCCGGCGACGAAGTTCGCGTGCCCCGCGTCCCCGTCGCGCACCCCCTCGTCGGCCGCCTCCGCGTCGGACTCGTAGTCCTCCGTGACGTACCGATCCTTCGGCAGCGGGCTGTTGAGCCAGACGCCGGTGTCCAGCACCAGCACCCGCACGCCGGAGTCGTCCGCCGCGCGCAGCCGGCCGGGTGGCGCCGGGCGCGGCGGCCCGTACGCACCGGCGTGCTCGAACGGCGTCGAGACGAACACGTGATTGGGTCCGGCGGCCACCCGCGTGTCACCGGCCGCCTCGGCCTGCACCCGCACGCGCCGCGCGGCCCGTGCCACGTCCAGGCCGCGCAGCCGGACCCGCCGGAACCCGTCCGGGACATCCCCCTCCTCAACGATGTCCCGTTCGGTGAAGCCCTGCTCCGCGAACGCCTGGCGAGCCGTGCCGAAGTGCTCGTCGAGCACGATCAGCTCGTCGGCCACGAAACGCACCGGCGTGCCGTCCGCCCGGTCCTCGCGACGCACCCACGCCAGCCCGGCCAGCCGCCGGGCGCGCCGGGAGCGCCACTCGTCCGAACGGGCGTCCGCTGCCATGGGCTCCTCCTCACGTGTCGTCGTTCTCGACACACATGAGGGGCGCGGTCGGTTTCCTGATACACCCACCCCCACTATTTCTTGTCGTACCCCCACGGCATGATGGGCGCCGTGGCGAGCATCGATCAGCAAACGGTGACCAGAGAGCTCACCGTGCTCGAGGTGACGATCGGCGACAAGAAGGCGATCGTCCGGCCCGACGACACGGTGACCATCGGTCGCGACGCCGCCAACGACCTCGTGGTCGAGGGCAATCTGATCTCCCGGCGGCACGCCGAGGTGGTCTACAACAATGACAGCTGGTTCCTGCGCGACCTGGACAGCCGCAACGGCACGTTCGTCGATGGAGAGAAGGCCGCCTTCGTCGCCGCGACCGACGGCGGCGTGGTCAACCTGGGCGGGGCCGAGGGCCCGGCGGTGCATTTCAAGGTGGTCACGATCACCGAAGAGGTACCGCTGCAGCCCGCACCGCCGCAGCGCCCCGCCGGCCCGGTGGCCCCGGCCGCCCAGCACGAGTTCGGCGCCGGAACCATCCGCCTCGGCCGCGGCACCGACAACGACATCGTGCTGACCGACCTGCGCAGCTCCCGCAACCACGCCGAGCTGCGGCGCACCGCGGCCGGCGCCTTCGAGGTCGTCGACCTGGGCAGCCGCAACGGCACGTTCCACAACGGCAAGCAGATCGCCCGCGCCGACATGACCCCCGGCGACCTGATCTCGATCGGCCGCCACGAGTTCATCTTCGACGGCGCCCGGCTGCACGAGTTCGAGGACGCCGGCCCGTCCTCGCTCATCGCCGACGACCTCACCGTGCGGATCAAGGACGCGGTCCTGCTCGACGACGTCAGCTTCGCGCTGGCCGAGGGCAGCGTCCTGGCCGTCGTCGGGCCCTCCGGCTGCGGCAAGTCGACGCTGGTCAAGGCCGTCGCCGGGCTCCGGCCGGCGACGCAGGGCAAGGTCCGCTACGACGGGCGCGACCTCTACGCGGACTATGCCGAGCTGCGGTATCGCATCGGCATGGTCCCGCAGGACGACGTGCTGCACCGCCAGCTCACCGTCCGCCGGGCGCTGCGCTTCGCCGCCGCACTGCGCTTCGCCGACGACGTGCCGCGCAAGGAGCGCCGGGCCCGGGTGGCCGAGGTGCTCAAGACCCTCAACCTCACCGAGCGGGCCAAGCAGCGCATCGACAGCCTCTCCGGCGGGCAGCGCAAGCGGGTCTCGGTCGCCCTGGAGCTGCTCACCGAGCCCTCCCTGCTCTTCCTCGACGAGCCCACGTCCGGCCTCGACCCGGCGCTGGACAAGGAGGTCATGGAGGAGCTGCGGGAGCTCGCCGACAAGGGCCGCACGGTCGCGGTGGTCACCCACAACGTGATGCACCTCGACCTCGCCGACCGTGTGCTCGTGCTGACCGTGGGTGGCCGCATGGGGTACTTCGGCCCGCCCGGCGAGCTGCTGGAGTTCTTCGGCGCCGAGGACTACGCGGAGGTGTTCCGGGAGGTCACCAACAACGCGGAGCACTGGGTGGGCAAGTACCGGTCCTCCGGGCACTACACGCGCTACGTCACCGACCAGATCGCCGAGGCCCCGCCGCCGAAGCCGGAGGCGGTGGAGCGGGTGCGCGCCTCGGTGCCCGTCCAGCGGCCCGCCGCGCCCCCGGCGGCCGCTCCGGCCGGCGACTCGACCGCCGAGCAGGCGATGCCGGCGCGCCCGGCGGGGGAGGCGACGGCGGAGCAGTGGATGCCGGCGCGGCCCGCGCCCCCGACCGTCGACCTGCCGGCCTCCGGCGGTGCGGCCTCCGGCGACGCCAAGAGCGGGGCGGTGGTCGGGCGGGCCCGGGTCCGCCTGGGCGGGGCGTCGCTGCGCAGCCGGGCACTGCACCCGGCGGCGCCGGTCCGGCAGTTCCTCACGCTGTGCCTGCGGATGTTCTGGGTCATCGGGGCGGACCGCGGCCTGACCGTCTTCATGCTCGGCCTGCCGCTGGTGCTGGCCCTGCTGACCCGGACGGTGCCGGGCGAGAACGGCCTGGCCCCGGCGGTCGGCCTGCGCTACAGCCTGGAGGCCCAGCGCCTCCTCGTCGTCCTGGCCGTCGGCGCGGCGTTCCTGGGCACCGCCGCCGCGATCCGCGAGATCGTCAACGAGTCGACCATCTACAAGCGCGAGCGGGCCGTGGGCCTGTCCGCCGGCGCGTACCTGGCCTCGAAGCTCGTCGTCTTCTCCTTCATCATCGTCGTCCAGACGGCCCTGTTCACCTGGCTCGCCCTGCTGGGCAAGAACCCGCCGAAGGACCCGCTGATCTTCCCCAAGCACTGGCTGCTGGAGATCGCCATCCCGGTGGCCATGGTCGCCCTGGCCTCGATGGCGTTCGGCCTGCTGGTCAGCGCCCTGGTCAAGACCACCGAGCAGACCACCCCGGTCCTGGTCGTCGCCGTGATGGCCCAGCTGGTCCTGTCCGGCGGCCTGTTCGAGCTCGGCGGCCAGAAGGTCCTGGAGCAGATCTCCTGGCTCTTCCCGACCCGCTGGGGCCTGGCCGCCGGTGCCTCGACCGTCGACCTGCAGTCCATGATCCCGTTCAAGGACAGCCTGTGGGAGCACTCGACCGGCGCGTGGTGGCGCTCGTCGCTGATCCTGCTCGTCCAGATCGTCCTGCTGACCGGCCTGGCCCGCCTGGCCCTGCGCCGCTCGGAGCCCGGCCGCCAGTAGCCCTCGCCCACCCGGACCCACCGGCCGCCCACCCCTCGCGGGCCGGGCGGCCGGCCCGTCGGCGGGCCTCGGGGGCCGGGCGGTCGGCCCGTCGGCGGGCCCCGGGGGCCGGGCGGCCGGCCCGTCGGCGGGCCTCGGGGGCCGGGTGGTGCGATCTCACCCGCGTCCGGCGTTGCTGCCCCACCCGCGTCCGGGGTTGCGTCGACGAGTCCGCTGCCGGCTGCCTGGCCTATCGGACATTTCGCCCCGATGTAGACCCGCATCGGGTGTAGGCGGGCTGCCGTTTGAACCGTTCTCCGGGCCGGGGATATTGTTTGCTCGGCTAAGGAAAACCGCCGAGCACGACGGAGAAGATACGAATGTCAGACGCGATCCGGGCCGAGACGGTGTACATCGGCGAGGAGAAGATCCAGGCGTACCAGGCCCGACCGCTCGACCCTGGGTCGTTCCCGGGTGTCGTGGTGATTCATCACCTGCCCGGGTACGACGAGGCGACGAAGGAGATGGTGCGCCGGTTCGCCGTCAACGGGTACTCCGCGATCTGCCCCAACCTGTACTGGCGGCAGGCGCCCGACGCCTCGCCCGATGACGCCTCGGCGTTCGTGCGCGGGCAGGGCGGCGTGGCCGACGAGCAGATCATCGCCGACGTGGCCACGGCGGCGGCCGCGCTGCGCGGGCTGGACAACGCCAGCGGCAAGGTCGGCGTGATCGGGCACTGCTCCGGCGGCCGGCAGGCACTGCTCGTCTCGACCGCGGTGGACCTCGACGCCGCCGTCGACTGCTACGGCGCCTTCGCCCTCGAGGCGCCCCCGGTCGGCAGCGGTCTCAAGGCCGTGTCGATCCAGGACCGGCTCGGCGACGTGCGCTGCCCGGTGCTGGGGCTGTTCGGCGACGAGGACAAGTACCCGGCGCCGGACGAGGTGGCGCGGCTGGCCGGGCTGCTCGAGGGGCACGGCAAGAGCTTCGAGCACCACAGCTACGAGGGCGCGGGGCACGCGTTCTTCTCGGTGGACCGTCCGTCGTACCGGCCGCTGGCCGCCGTCGACGGGTGGCAGCGCATCTTCGCCTTCTTCGGCCGGCACCTGGGGGCCTGACCATGTGCACGTACGAGACCGAGACGATCGAGATCGAAGGCGCCGGCAAGGGCGCGGCCGGCTGGTTCGACCTGACCCAGGCGGCGGTGTACGTCGACCACCCGCAGCGGGCGCCTTTCGCGCACACCGTGAACATCGACTTCGCCAACCCGGGGCAGGGGCCCTCGGCGCGGGTCGCGGTCGAGCTGACGGAGGAGGCGGCGCTGGCCCTGGTGGCGGCGATCCAGCGGGCCATCGCCCACGCCCCGGCCGGCCTGGCGAGCGCCAACGCCCCGGTCTGACAGCCCCTCCCTCGCAGCCGAAAATCGGGCGCTGCACCGCGCCGGCCTGGCGAGCGCCAACGCCCCGGTCCGACGGCCCTTCCTCGCAGCCGAAAATCGGGCGCTGCACCGCTAAATGATGATAAGTCCGAAAAATCCGGCACCGGAGGTGCCGGATTTTTCGTAATCGTGCCGTAGGGGGCGACTTTTCGGGTCGGGGTCGCCGCTATCCAAAAGGGCCGAGGGCGGAGCAGGATCGGGGGATGGGCGTCTATCGCGACACGTACCGGCGGAGCCTCGACGATCCCGAGTGGTTCTGGCGCGACGCCGCGTCCGCCGTCGACTGGCAGCGCATGCCGATGCGCGTCCTGGACGCCGACCGGCCGCCGTTCTACCGGTGGTTCCCCGACGCCGAGCTCAACACCTGCCACAACGCCCTCGATCGGCACGTGCTGGCCGGGCGCGGGGACGCGCTCGCGCTCGTGTACGACAGCCCGGTCACCGGGAGCGTGCGGCGGTACACCTTCGGCGAACTGCGCGACGAGGTCGCCCGGTTCGCCGGGGCGCTGGCCCGCCTCGGCGTGGGCAAGGGCGACCGGGTGGTGCTGTACATGGCCATGGTGCCCGAGGCCGTGGTGGCCATGCTCGCGTGCGCGCGGCTGGGCGCCGTGCACTCGGTGGTGTTCGGCGGGTTCGGGCCCAAGGAACTGGCCGCCCGCATCGACGACGCCAGGCCCAAGGTGGTGGTCGCGACCTCGTGCGGGATCGAGCCGACCCGGGTGGTCGAGTACAAGCCGCTGCTGGACGCCGCCCTGGACGAGGCCGCCCACAAGCCCGAGCGCGTGGTGCTCCTGCAGCGCGAGCAGGCGCCCGGCCGGCTGCGCGAGGGGGACCTGACGTGGGAGGACGCCGTCCGGGACGCTCCTTCGGCCGGGTGCGTGCCGGTGGGTGCGACGGACCCGCTGTACATCCTCTACACGTCCGGGACCACCGGGCGCCCGAAGGGGATCGTGCGCGACAACGGCGGGCACGCGGTCGCGCTCGCCTGGTCGATGACCAACATCTTCGACTGCGGCGCCGGCGACGTGTTCTGGGCGGCCTCCGACGTCGGGTGGGTCGTCGGGCACTCGTACATCGTGTACGCGCCCCTGCTCGCCGGCGCCACGACGGTGCTCTTCGAGGGCAAGCCCGTCGGCACCCCGGACGCGGGCGCGTTCTGGCGGGTGGTCGAGGACCACGGCGTCAACGTGCTCTTCGCCGCGCCGACCGCGATCCGCGCGATCCGCAAGGAGGACCCGGAGGGGGCCCGGATCGACCGGGAGCGCACGAAGTCGCTGCGCGCGCTGTTCCTGGCCGGCGAGCGGCTCGACCCGCAGACGTACGAGTGGGCGGGGGAGCGGCTCGGCGTCCCGGTGATCGACAACTGGTGGCAGACCGAGACCGGCTGGCCGATCGCGGCGAGCCCGCGCGGGCTGGAGGCGCTGCCGACGAAGCCGGGTTCGCCATCGGTACCGGTACCGGGCTTCGACGTGCGCGTCGTGCGCCCGGACGGGTCGGACGCGCCGGCCGGCACCGACGGGCCGATCGTGATCCGGCTCCCGCTGCCGCCGGGCTGCCTGCCGACGCTGTGGGGCGACGACGAGCGGTACGTCGGCTCCTACCTCAGCGCCTTCCCCGGCTGTTACCTGACCGGCGACGGCGGGCGCTTCGACGAGGACGGCTACCTCTACGTCATGGGCCGCACCGACGACGTCATCAACGTGGCCGGCCATCGCCTGTCCACCGGCGCGATGGAAGAGGTCCTGTCCGGGCACCCGGCGGTCGCGGAGTGCGCGGTGATCGGCGTGGCCGACGAGCTCAAGGGCCAGGTGCCGCGCGGCTTCGTGGTGCTCAAGGCCGGCGTCGACGCTGATCACGACGCCGTCGCCGCGGAGCTGGTGCAACTGGTCCGCGACCGGATCGGGGCGGTGGCGAGCCTGCGCAGCGTGCGGGTGGTGGCCGCGCTGCCGAAGACCCGCTCGGGCAAGATCCTGCGGCGGACCATGCGCGGCATCGCCGACGGCCGGGAGGAGCCGGTGCCGTCGACCATCGAGGACCCGGCGGTCCTGGACGCCCTGCGACCGATCCTGGAGCGGCCACGCTGACAGCGAACACGCTCACGGCGAACGGGGGATCCCATCGCCCGGCCGGGGCAATACCGTCGATGGCATGGCCGACTTTGAGATCCCCTTCGACAGCGCCGTCTTCGACCGCCTGCTGACCAAGCGCATCATCGTTCTCGGGACGGAGGTCAACGACGAGAGCGCCAACCGCATCTGCGGCCAGTTGATCCTGCTCGCCGCCGAGGACTCCGACAGGGACATCAGCTTCTGGATCAACTCGCCGGGCGGCGCTGTCCACGGCGGGCTGGCGATCTACGACACGATGAAGTTCATCAAGAACGACATCTCGACGGTGGTCATGGGCATGGCCGCCTCGATGGGGCAGTTCCTGCTCAGCGCCGGCACTCCCGGCAAGCGCTACGCCCTGCCGCACTCGCGGGTCATGATGCACCAGCCGTCGGGCGGCATCGGCGGCACCGCGGCCGACATCGCCATCCAGGCCGAGCAGATGCTGTTCACCAAGAAGACCATCCAGCGGCTCATTTCCGAGCACACCGGCCAGACCGTCGAGCAGATCGAGGCCGACTCCGACCGCGACCGCTGGTTCACCGCCGAGGAGGCCAAGGACTACGGCTTCGTGGACCGGGTGGTGGCGGGGGCCGAGCAGCTGGCCCTTTCGTAACCGGGCGAAGACGATCTACAGTCCCGGGATGTGAGTATCGAACGCGAAGTGGCGCCAGAGCAGGCCGGATTCGACGCACGGCGGCTGGCCCGCCTCGACGCCCACTTCGCGCGATACGTGGACGACGGTCGCCTCGCCGGCTGGCAGCTGGCGATCGCCCGGGACGGCAAGGTGGTGCACACCAGCGTCTACGGTCAGCGCGACGCCGAGGCCGGCCTGCCGGTCGAGCCCGACACGCTCTGGCGGCTGTACTCGATGACCAAGCCGGTCACGTCCGTCGCGGCGATGCTGCTGTGGGAGGAGGGGTGCTTCGAGCTCACCGACCCGATCGCGAAGTACCTGCCCGAGTTCGCCGACGTCCGGGTCTACGACAAGGGCTCGTCCGGCCAGCCCTTCACCGTCCCGGCGGCCGAGCCCATCCGGGTGTGGCACCTGCTCACCCACACCTCCGGCCTGACGTACGGCTTCCTGAACACCTCCGTCGTGGACGCCCTCTACCGCAAGGCGGGCTACGACCTGGCCATGAAGCCCGGCGCCGACCTGGCCGAGGCCAGCCGCGACTTCGCCGCGCTGCCCCTGCTGTTCCAGCCGGGCACGGCCTGGGGCTACGGCGTGAGCACCGACGTGCTCGGCCGGCTGGTCGAGGTGGTGGCGGGCGTGCCGCTGGTGGAGTTCCTGCGCACGCGCATCCTGGAGCCGCTCGGCATGGCCGACACGAGCTGGTCGGTGGCCCCCGGCGAGCCGAGGATGGCGGCACTGTACGTCCCGGGGCCCGACGGCCGCCGCACGCGCTTCGACCCGGTCGGCAAGGCGGCGTTCGAGGAGCCGCTGGCCCCGTCGGGTGGCGGCGGGCTCATCTCGACCGCCGCCGACTACCAGCGGTTCATGAACATGCTGCTGGCCCGGGGCGGGGCGCTGCTGGCCCCGCGCACCGTGGACTTCATGACCCGCAACCACCTGCCCGGCAACGTGGACCTGGACACGCTGCAGACCGGCGGCTTCGCCGAGACCACGTTCGAGGGCGTCGGCTTCGGCCTGGGCTTCGCCGTGGTCCGCGACTCGGTGCCGGCCCGCGTGTTCAGCTCCCCGGGCACGTACTACTGGGGCGGCGCGGCCAGCACCGCGTTCTGGATCGACCCGGTCGAGCGGCTCACCGTGGCGTTCTACACCCAGCTGCTGCCCTCCAGCACGTACCCGATCCGCCCGCAGCTGCGCCAGCTGGTGTACAGCGCGCTGACCGACTAGACGAAGGACAGGCTCCCACCGCCGGTGTTGACGCGGACCTTGTGCGCCGAGGCCTTGTCGACCTTGACGGTGCCGCTCTGCTTGCCGCCGCCGAGGTCGGTCTCCAGCGCGTAGCCGTCGGAGGTCAGCCGCAGGTTGACGTTGCCGCCCTCGGAGTCGATGTCGATCCGGTTCGGCGCCTGGGTGATCTTCAGGTCGACCGGGCCGCCGCCGGTGCGGGCGGTGAGCTCCGGCGGGGCCAGCCCCTCGCCGGACAGCGAGCCGCCGTCGGACTGCACGTCGACCAGCCCGGTGAGCCCGGTGAGGGCGATCCGCCCGCCGGAGCTGTCCAGCCGGACGCTGAGCGTCGAGGGCATCTCGATCTCGTACGAGATCGAGCAGTCGTTCTTCGGGCAGCCGGTCGAGGCGAGGATGAGCTCGCCGCCGTCCAGGCTCTGCTTGCGGTTCGGCTTGTCCGTGCTGTACCGCTGGGTCTCCGTCACCTTGATCGTCGGTCCGGTGCCGGCCTTGATCGTGATCCCGCCGCCCTCGCTGTCGACCTCCACGACGCTGACGTCGTCCTTCACCTCGAACGAGCTCGTGGCGGTCTGCTCCGACCCGTCCTTGCCCGCCGGCGCGGGGGAGGGCTTGGGGCTACTGCAGGCGCCGAGGGCCAGCAGGGCGACGGCGGCGGGCGTGAGGACCCGCAGGGGCAGTGACTTCACGGGGCACAGCTTTGCACGCGGAGCGCGACCACTTTCGGTAGGGTCGCCGCCGTGAACCTCATCGATGCCGCCTACGCCCGGGCCGAGGCCAACGGGTTCGGACTGTCCTGCGAGCCGCCGGTCGGCCGGCTGCTCGCCACCCTCGCGGCCGCGCTGCCGCCCGGCGGACGGGTCCTGGAGCTGGGCACCGGCGCCGGCGTCGGCACCGCCTGGCTGGTCAGTGGCCTGCTGCCGCGCGCCGACGCCACCCTCCTCTCGGTCGAGCTGGACCCGGCCACCTCGGCGCTGGCCGCCGAGGCCGGCTGGCCGGACTTCGTCGAGCTGCGGGTCGGCGACGCGCTGGAGTTCCTGGCCGCGGCGGAGGGCGGCTACGACCTCATCTTCGCCGACTGCGCCGGCGGCAAGGTCGAGGGCCTGGAGCACACCCTGGCCCGGCTCAACCCGCGCGGCACGATCGTGGTCGACGACATGCGCGAGGCCGACGACTGGCCGGACGACTTCAGGGCCCGCCAGCAGGGCGTCCGCCGAACCCTGCTGGAGCACCCCGACCTCGTCTCGGTCGAGCTCGACCACGGCTCGGGCGTGATCATCGGCGTCCGTCGACCCCCTGCGGGCTGAACGGCCCCGGCCGGGGTCGGCCACCCGGCCGCTGACGCCCGACCGGCGGGGTCGGTACCGTCAAAACCGATGAGTGCGGTCGTGCTGGCCCTGCACGGGCTGCTGGTGGATGGGACCGTGGCGACGATCGAGCCGGTGCTCGCCGGGCTCCTCGTGCCCGACGAGCCCCATCTGGTGCTCGACCTATCCCAGGTCACGGTCTGCGACACCACGGGAGCGGCGCTGCTGGTCGGCGTGGCCGAGACGGCCCGCGCCCGGGGCGGCGAGCTGCGCCTGGCCGCCCCCTCGCCGGCCATCCGCTCCTGGCTGCCCGTGGCCCCCGGGATGAGCGGCATCGCCACCTTCGCGACGGTCGAGGGCGCGCTGGAGGCCGACCCGCGCGACCTGCTCGGGCCGGCCGCGCACGCCGAGCCGCCCGCGTCGGCGTGCATCGACGACCCGCCGGCCCGCAAGCTGCCGCACGGCCGGCCGCGCTGGCGGGTCAACCCTTCGGGCCGCGCACGATCACGCCGAGGTCCCGCATCACCGCGTCGGTGAGCCCGGGCAGCTGGGCCGGCTCGATCGTCACCCCGCGCAGGCTGGTCATCCCGCTGACCTCGGACAGCTGGTTGCCGCGCAGGTCGGCGCCGCGCAGGTCGCAGCTCTCGAAGGACATCTGGCGCAGCCGGCAGTCCTGCATCGCCGCGTAGGGCAGCACGCAGTCGCGCAGGTTGGTGTTGACCAGCACGCAGCCGACGAAGCCGGTCGGCCCGGCGGTGCTCACGTCGTCCAGCGTCGCCCCGTCGAGCCGGCACCCCTCGAACAGCACGTCGGACAGGCGCGTCTCGGCGAGGTTGGCCCACGTCAGCTTGCAGTTGACGAAATGCACCCGATCGAGGGTCAGCCCGGTGAGCCGCGCGGCGGTGAAGTCGACCTTCTCGAACCGGCAGCCGCTGATCGCCACGTCCTCCCACACGACCCCGTTGAGGTCGAGGTTCTCGAGGTGGGAACGGCGCAGCCGGGCGTCGATGAGGGTGGTGCGGATGGCGCGGCCGGTTTGCACGTGGGCCTCGGTCAGGTTGCCGCCCCACGGAGCGCCGACCGGCTCGAGCTCGCCGGGGTCGAACACGGGTAGCTCGATGTCGATCTCGTGCACGCTACGCACTGCCACGTCCCTCACCGTAGAGGGTGACCCGAGCGGCTGGCACGTAGGCTGTTCGGTCATGGGCGATGCAGGGGTGCGGCAGCGGGTGGACGGGCGGACCTTGCGGGCCGAGCGGACCCGGCAGGCCATCACGGACGCGCACTTCGCGCTGCTGGAGGAGGGCGACCTGCGCCCGACCGCGGAGCGGATCGCCGATCGGGCCGGCGTCTCGCTGCGCGCGCTGTGGACCAACTTCAAGGACATGGAGGGCCTGTTCGCGGCGGCCGGCGAGCGGCTCATGGAGCGGCAGCGGGCGGAGTACCGGCCGGTTCCGGCCGACCTGCCGCTGCCGGAGCGCATCGAGCGGTACTGCGCCCAGCGCGCCCGCCTGCTAGAGCTCATCGCGCCGGCCGCCCGGGCGGCGCGCATCCGCGAGCCGTTCTCGGCGCAGCTGCGCAAGAACCGGGCCTGGTACCTCCAGATCGCCCGCGAGGAGATCGAGACGCTCTTCGCGCCGGAGCTCGCCGCGGCCGGGGCCGGGCGCGCGCAGGTGCTCGACGCGCTCACCGTCGCCACCACGTTCGCCGGTTGGTCGATGTGGCGCGACGAGCTGCACCTGGACGTGGCGGGCGCCACGGCCGTGCTTCGCCGCGTCGTGAGCGCGCTGCTACCCGCCGCAATCGCGGCATAAGTTTCGATTAGACCGCCGTTAAATCGCCTCCGGTGACCATCTTTCGCGTCCAGGGCTCTCTAATGTTCGGCTTCTAGCGTCTGGTGCGGATGAGACCCGCAGCGATCATGGAGGCCCCTGGTGTCATCGTTCGGTGACGGCGACCGCTACGACCCGTATGCCGGTGGCTTTGCCCGTGACCCGTACCCGGCCTCCTACGGTGAGCCGGGCGACGGCCCCGAGGGCGAGGAGCACGCCCCGCGGCACCGGCGCGGCTCCAAGGCCCTGATCGCCGCGATGATCGGCACGCTCGCCCTCATCGTGGTCGGGGCCGTCGCCTTCGCCGGCTCGCTGGTCATGTCCCGCACGTCCGGCGCCAAGCCCCCGGCGGGCAAGAGTGACGTGGCCGCGGCCGCCTCGATCGAGCCGGGCAACCTGGTCGGCGGGGCCGGCGACCCGTCCGGCGACCCGTCCGAGAACGCCGCCACCTCCGCCGCCCCGACCACTGGCGTGCCCACCAAGGCGCCCACCACGAAGGCGACCACCCCGGCGAGCAAGCCGAAGACGACCGCGGCCACCGGCGGCGGCAACGTGCCCTACGAGAACCAGGTGATCAAGCTCGTCAACGCCGAGCGGGCCAAGGCCGGCTGCGGGCCGGTGAAGTACAACCCGAAGCTGCGGGCGGCCGCCTACAAGCACTCGGCCGACATGGCCAGGCGCGACTACTTCTCGCACACGACCCCCGAAGGGGTGGAGTTCGCGACCCGGATCAAGGCCGAGGGGTACAGCTGGTCGGGCGCCGGCGAGAACATCGCGGCCGGTCAGGGCACCCCGGAGCAGGTGATGGACGCCTGGATGCACAGCGAGGGGCACCGCGCCAACATCCTCAACTGTAAGTTCGTCGATCTCGGCGTCGGCCTGGAGTACCAGATCAAGAACGACCGCAAGATCCCGTACTGGACGCAGGACTTCGCCACCCCGATGCGGTAGGCATCGATGGGTACCAACCGGTAAGTTGCCTCGTCCGTCCGGCGGTTGTGCCGCAGCACAGCGTTGGGCACCGTACACGTGAAGCGATGATCGCTGCCCAGCACGGGTAGCGCGTTGCTCATCCACGTGCCAGACTCACCGCGGTCAGTGCTTACGGTGCCCGCGCGGATTACTTACGTTCGTTCCCCCGCGGGTGCGTACAACCCGCTCTCGAAGAATCGAGCTGTATTCCACAGCAGGGGGTACAACGTGTTCGCTGCTCCCCAGCGGCGGCGGCTCGCGGCGTTCGCCGCCGCGGCGCTCCTGGGCCTGGGCCTGACGGTCGTGGATGGGTCGCCCGCGGCGGCGGCCGGGGTCGGCTACGTCCGCCTCGCGCACCTCTCGCCCGACACGCCCGCGGTCGATGTCTACCTCAGCTCCGTCAGCGGGGCCATCCCGCAGCAGAAGTTCGACGCCGTCGGGTACGGCACCGTCTCGAAGTACCTGCCGCTGCCGCCCGGGACCTACGCGGTGGCGATGCGCAAGAAGGGCGACCCGGCCTCCGCCGCCCCGGTGCTCAGCACCCAGGCGACGGTCGAGGAGGGCAAGGCCTACACGGTCGCCGGCACCGGCAAGTTCGCCGACCTGGGCCTGCGCGTCATCGTCGACGACCTCGGGCTGCCCGAGTCCGGCAAGGCCAAGGTCCGGGTCATCCAGGCCTCGGTCAAGGAGCCCGTGCTCGACGTCGCGGTGGCCGGCGGCAGCAAGATCGCCGACGGCGTGCAGTTCGCGACCACCACCTCGTACCAGACCGTCGACCCCGGCCGATGGACGCTGCGGCTGACCCAGCCCAGCGCGACCGGCTCGGCGACGACGGTGACCGCGCCGCTGAAGGCCGGGGCGGTGTACTCCCTGATCATTCTCGACGGCCAGGGCGGCCTCACCGCGCAGCTGCGCACGGACGCCGAGAGCGGCGGGGTGCCGCAGGGCGGGGTGGACACCGGTGGCGGCGGCACGGCCGGCGAGCAGGGGATGAGCCCGCTGCTGCCGATCGGCGGCGGCGTGGCACTGGTGGTCCTGGCGGTGGCCGGCGGCCTGCTCTGGCGCCGGTCCCGGGTCCGCGCGGCGGCGGCGTAGCGGCCGTCCGCCCGACCGGTGCGTACGACGCGGAAGCCGGTGCGTACGACGCGGAAGCCGATGTGTACGACGCGGAAGCCGATGTGTACGACGCGGAAGCCGGTGCGTACGACGCGGAAGCCGATGTGTACGACGCGGAAGCCGATGTGTACAACGGCGAAGCCCGTGCGCACGACGGAAAGCCGATGCGCACGACAGGGAAGATCACGGGCGCGAGGGGGAAGCCCGTGCGGACGAGGGGGAGGCCCATGGGCGCGAGGGGGAAGTCCATGGGCCTGAGGGGGAAGGTGGTCAGGCATCGGGCGCTATCCACGCGCCTGAACCTGACCGCCACCCGCCGCCGTACGCTCACCCTCATCGGCTGTGTGCTTGCCCTGGCCGCGCCGGTGATCGTCGCCTCGGCCGTGCTGGTCGGCCGGCGGGTCGACATCGACGCCGGCGAGTCGACCTGGATCGTGCCGCACCGCATCGACCTGACGGGGGCGACCGCCGAGCCGGACACCCCGCCGACCCGCCTCAAGATCCCGGCCCTGGGCGTGGACACGCCCCTGGAGACCCTGGCGATGGACGGCTCCGGGGTTTTGGAGAGCCCCAAGGTGTACGGCGAGGCAGGCTGGTTCGCCGACGGCACTCTCCCGGGTGACCCGGGCCCGGCGGTGCTGGCCGGCCACGTGGACTCGAAGACCGGTCCCGCCGTGTTCTATCGCCTGCGCGAGCTGAAGCCGGGTGACACCGTCGACGTGCTGCGGGGCGACGGCTGGCTCACCTTCCGGGTGACCGCGAGCGAGCACTACGCCAAGGCCCAGTTCCCGAGCTCGAAGGTCTACGGCCCGACCCCGGTGCCGGAGCTACGGCTGATCACGTGCGGCGGCACCTTCGATCAGAGCCGCCATTCGTACCGGGACAACCTGGTCGTCTACGCGGTGCTGGACTGAGAACGCGGTGCTGGACTGAGAACGTTTAGGGTCGGTGTGCCAGGTCGCCTCGCGGCGATAGGCGCGACACGGCTCCAGCCGAACGGTATTCCGTGAAGGCAGTGTGATGAGGCCCGGGGACACACAGCACACCGACTCCATGAACAGTAGCGCGCCCATCGCGCATCGTCCCGTGTTCCGGGCATGGGAGAGATCACAGGGTGAAAGCCCTCAGATCAGGGCGGACGCGCGCCACAGCGTGCGGGCCGGGCCGGCGACCAGGCCGAACTCCTGCAGGTAGGTCGTCACCCGGGTGCCGGCCCAGCGCAGCGTCTCGCGGAAGTGCGGGTTGCGCCAGGCGGTCGCGCTTGCCTGGGCCGGGTCCAGCCCGACGGCCGCGTAGACCTGCGGGTTGATGAGGGAGTGGGTCACCGTGTACGCGGCGCGGCCGACGATGAACTGGCAGTACCACTGCCGGGGCTTCCAGCTCGCGGCCATCTGGCGCGCCAGCTCGTCGCGCGCGAACCTGATGTGCCGCGCCTCCTCGACCACGTGGATCCGCGAGACCATGCGGACCAGGGGTTGCAGGCTCTCGTCGGCCATCGCCTCGCGCTGGAGCGCGTCGAGGATCTCCTCGGCGATGAGCGCCGCGGCGAACGTCTGGATGCCGCCGGCGGTGGCCCCGAGGTACCGCCCGAGTGCCCGGTGCACGGCGGCCGGCCGGTACGCGGGCGCCCCGAACGCGTCGATCATCCGGGCGAACATGATGGAGTGCCGGCACTCGTCGCCGACCTCGGTGAGCGCGTACTGCACGTGCCCGGAGCGCGGGTCCTTGCCGGTGACGTGGCGCAGCAGCATCCGCATGAGCAGCACCTCGAACCAGATCCCGATGCTCGCGATGCTGGCCACCTCGTGCTTGGACAGCTCGATCTTCTGCTCGGTGGACAGCGAGTCCCACAGCGGCGTGCCGTAGAGCGACAGGCGGTGCTCGGGCGCGTACATGCGATCGGCGGGCTGCGGCGCCTTCCAGTCGATGTCGACCTCGGGGTCGTACGTGTTGCCGGCCGAGATCTTCAGCAGGCGGGCGGCGGTGGCCTCGCGCTGGGCGGCTACGTCGTGCATGGCGGGCTCCTTGACGTTACCGGCCGGTAGTTGGTACTTGTCAGTACCATGCCCGAGGATTTCCCGGCAGTCAAGGCCTCGCTCGTCGACGGCGACCACAGCTACCCGGTTGAGCTGCGGCTTTCCGGCCATTTCCAGCCCATCGACGGCCGCTTCCATTGGGGCGGACGAATGTCGGCGGGCCCGGAGGTGGTCGCCCTGCTGCGCTCCGGCCGCCGCGACGTCCTGCTGGCCGGGGCCGCGGACCGGCCCCCGGTCCCGGCCCGCCTGGCCGAGCTCGACCCGTGGGGCAACATTCGCGTCACGGGTGTGGGCCCCCCGCCCTTCGACCTGCCCGGCGGCGACCCGTGACGGATCGGCACATGCGTCGGGCGTCTTTGCGGCCTGTCCGGCGCTGACTCGCGGCAGGTCTGTCGTCTCTGTCGTCCGAGAGGTGGCACATGCGTCGGGCGTCGCGCCCGACCCTTCCTCGCAGCTGGCGGACTGCTGGAGGAAGGCTCGGGCGTGACGCCCGGTTTCGCACGTTCTGGTGGTGTGGCTGCACCTTGTGCGGGGTGTGCGCTTGCCGCGGGTGGTGCGCGCTTGCGCTTGTTGCTCGACGCGATGGCTCGCCGGCCCGGCGGGTGGTGCCGCTGGCGGTTGCCTGCTCGCGTCGCTCGCGGGCGAGCTCGCCGGCCTGGGCCGGTGGTGGCGCGGGTGGTGCCGGCGAGGTTCGCGGTGTGGGGCTCAGCGCCCGGCGAGCAGCCGGTTCACGGCGTTGTCGACGTCGAGGTGGTCGGTCTCGTGACCGCGCGGCACGACGCTGTACGTGCGGCGCAGGAATCGCACCAGCACGCTGCGCGGCACCTCGAACAGTGCGTTGCCGTCCGGCGAAGACAGCGCCAGGGCCACGAAGTCCCCGCGCGGCCCGTTCCACGGCCAGACCCGCACGTCGCCGATGCCCGCCGGCTCGTCGAGCCCGGTGAACAGCAGCTCACGAGCGAACGACCAGCTCACCGGCTCGCCCCCGGCCGACTCGGCGTGGAAGAGGACGTGGACCGCGTACGGGTCGTTCGGGTCGTAGCGCAAGCTGGCTCGCACCGGCAGCGCGGTCGCGTCGGGCGCGACGAGTCGTAGGGATGTCTCGACCTCGACGGTCGATGGTCGGATAGCGCTCATGTCGTACTCCCCCCGGCACCGCTGCGGAGCATGCCGTGCCCCGCCTCTCCTATGTTGAGGCGATTCCCAGTGTTACGCGTAGTGATTCTGCGATCTCACTCTGTAGTGTTTCTGGGCCCGATTTGCCGTCAACCGAACATCGTGCGCGTGATGTCCAGTTTTCTGGGCGCGGTCGGGGTCCTTGACGTGGCGTGTGGGCCGTACGTCAATTCATTCCGGTAACGTCCAGTGGTCCATGGGAGTGACGGGTAATCGAGTGAGTGGAACGAGAATTGCGCGGCAGTGAGGTGGACGGGTCGGGCGTTACGCCTGATTCCGGGCGTTCCTCGGCTCGCGAGGGTGACTTCCGGCGTGTCGCTGCCACCACCGAAGAGGACCCGAGGTTTGGGCGTTTCTGGCGACCCTTCTAGGTTTATGTCCGATTTGTACCGCGGGAGGGCTGCGCTGATGCGGATTCAGGCCCGCGCCTTCGCCGCCAGGATGGGCCGCCACGGCGTGAAGCGCGCGGTGGCGGGGATGCTGAAAGCCGCCGTGGGCATGGTGCTCCCGGCGCCGCCCGGCCCGGGCTGGTTGATCACGGCGACGGAGTCCCGCCGGGCGCGGCGGCCGCTGGTCTTCCCCCGCGCGCAGGCGCTGCGCTTCTTCGCCCGCCCGCGGTTGCTGCGCTTCTTCACCGCCGCGTAGTTGCTGCGCTTCCTCACCTACGCGCAGTCGCTTCGCTTCTTCACTCCCGCGCGGTTGCTGCGCTTCTTCGCCCGCGCGCAGTCGCTTCGCTTCCTCGCCTGCGGATAGTTGCTGCGCTTCTTCGCCTGCGCGAAGTCGCCGCGCTGATGCCGGCTCGTCCGCGAAGGCTTGTGGCTGGTGCGGTTCGTCTCCGTCAGCGGTCAGCTCCTGGTGGCCGGTGGGGCGTTGCTGCTGTCGCTGCGGATGCTCGCCTGACTCCACATCAGCGATCTTCTGGGTCGCGGGGGTGAGTTCTCGCCATCCGGCCGGGGTGGCTCTTCCCGCCCGTCCGACGCCTCTTTATCCCGCGTTGCCTTTACCGATCGTGTGCGTTTCGTGTTGTATGCGTTTCGTGACGTGCCGATTTCTGCGGCCGGCGCGCCAAAGAGCTACCGTAGAGGTAATCTCGCCCGAGTCCCGGCGTAGCATGTCGCCAAGTTCTTGTTTGTGTCCGAATGATACGGCCGGTGCGCTCAGTGCCGAGATCCGGATCGGTTCCGTACACATCGGTTCTGTACACCTGGGTACCACCGAGGAAAGGCCACTCATGGCAAAACGCGTCATCCACGAGCTGATCGATGACATCGACGGCAAGCCGGCCGCCGAGAGCATCGTGTTCGCACTCGACGGCGTGCAGTACGAGATCGACCTGTCCGCGTCCAACGCCGCCAAGCTGCGCGACGCGGTGGCCCCCTTCGTCGCCGCCGCGACGAAGATCGGCCGCGGTGGTGTGGTCGCGACTTCGCGGGGCCGCGAGGCCCGGGGCCGCAGCGTCACCCGCGGCGACCGCGACCAGAATCGCGCGATTCGCGAGTGGGCACAGGCCAAGGGCATCGACGTGTCCGACCGTGGCCGCATCAAGCAGGACATCGTCGACCGCTACCACGCCGAGGCCGGTCGCTGACCAGGCCGCTGCGTCGCCCCCGCGCGGCGTGAACGGTGCGTTCCCAGGGCCCGGCCCGCACGATTTCCCCGTGCCGGCCGGGCCCTGACGCATTTGGCGCGTTCCTGCGCGCCTCGCCGCCGATCCGGCAGTCGTATTGCCGGATAGGCGGCCCGCATTGCCGCCAGATCTTCCGCTCGCATTGCCGCCACTCCGGTGGGGCCATACGCCCGATTTGCTGGCGCTACGTCACCGGATTCACCATCGCCGGGACCGTCTTTCGCGACGGTTAGCCGCGGTGGTGCCCGGTCGGCGTTCTTCTTCCCGGTGCCGGTGTTCGCCGGACCGATCGCATGGATCCGTCGTCCGCCCGGCCGGTCGCTTTGCCGCGGACCGGTGCCGCGCGCATTGCGTCCTTTGGTCACCGATCGGCCCGCGCTTTGCTCCCTATGCGCCCCGCGCGGCCCGGCCGCCGCCCCCCGCACCGGGTGCCCGCGACGCATTTCCCGCGGCCCCGATTACGTCGTCTGATCACCGCGAGCGCATCAAGAATAACGGCGTGTGGCGATGTAGGTCGATATTTGAATGCGTATAAAAACGCATGGGGCCGCGACCCGTGGTCGGGTCGCGGCCCCTTCGCGGACGGGGTCATGCCTCGCCGGGCGCTCCGGCGCCGCCGTCGCGCTGCCCGCGCTCGGGTGACGCCGGCCGGCCTGTTGCCGGGGTGAGGCCGGTTCGACCGGCCGTGCGTCAGGTCGGCGCGAGGCGCTCTTCACCGGGCGCTCCGGCGCCGCCCTCGCGCTGCCTGCGCTCGGGTGACGCCGACCGGCCTGTTGCCGGGGCGGGGCCGGTTTGACCGGCCACCGTCAGGCCGGCGCGAGTTTGCGTTCGGCCGGCCGTGTGTCAGGTCGACGCGAGGTCGCGTTCAACCGACCGTGCGTCAGGCCGGCGCGAGTTTGCGTTCGGCCGGCCGTGTGTCAGGCCGACGCGAGGTCGCGTTCAACCGACCGTGTGTCAGGCCGACGCGAGTTTGCGTTCGGCCGGCCGTGTGTCAGGCCGACGCGAGGTCGCGTTCAACCGACCGTGCGTCAGGCCGGCGCGAGTTTGCGTTCGACCGGCCGTGCGTCAGGCCGACGCCAGCTCGCGCTGGGCGGTGCTGATCTCGATCTTGCGCGGCTTGGCCTTCTCGGCGACCGGAATGGTCAGGGTGAGCACCCCGGCGTCGTAGCTGGCCTCGAGCCGGTCGGCGTCGAGGCTGTCGCCGAGGATCAGCCGGCGGGTGACGGTGCCGGTGGCCCGCTCGCTGATGACGCGGCGAACCCCCTCGCGCTCGGCGCGGGTCCGCTCGGCCCGCACGGTCAGCACGTTGCGGTCCACGGTCGCGTCGATGCTGGCCGGGTCCACGCCGGGCAGGTCGATCTCGACGAAGAAGGTGTCGCCGTCGCGGTAGGCGTCCAGCGGCGCGGTCGCCCCGGCGCGGGCCGCCGGGCCGCCGAAGAACTGGTCGAACGCGTCATAGGTCCGGAACGGTGCAGTGCGCAGCAACATGGTTGAGTCCCTCCAAGGTTGAGCCCGTATCGCTCAAGTCTTACAACGGCGACCATGCCCGCCGTCTTCCTCGTGCGAGCGTGACCTGAGTCACCGGGACTCAACTTTGGGGGTAGGCGCCGTGAGGCTCAGAGCCATCCCTTGGACTGCGCCACCCCGGCGGCCTCGATGCGGTTGCGGGTGCCGGTCTTGGTGATCGCGGCCGACAGGTAGTTGCGCACGGTGCTCTCCGACAGGTGCAGCCGCGCCGCGATGTCGGCGACCGTCGAGCCGTCGGCCGCCTCGCGCAGCACGTCCCGCTCGCGCTCGGTGAGGGGGTCGGGCCCGGCGGCGAGCGCGGCGGCCGCCAGCTCCGGGTCGACGACGCGCTCGCCGGCCAGGATCCGCCGGATCGCCGCCGCCAGCGCCTCCACGGGCCCGTCCTTGACCAGGAAGCCGGAGGCGCCCGCCTCCATCGCGCGCCGCAGGTACCCCGGCCGGCCGAAGGTCGTCAGGATCAGGACCCGGCACCCGGGCAGCCGCCGCCGCAGCTCGGCCGTTGCCGTGATGCCGTCGCCGCCGGGCATCTCGATGTCGAGGAGGGCCACGTCGGGCCGCGCCTCGAGGGCGGCCGCCACCACCGCGTCCCCGGTGGCCACCTCGGCCACCACCTCGAGGTCCTCCTCGAGGCCGAGCAGCAACGCCAGCGCGCCGCGCATCATCCCCTGGTCCTCGGCGAGCAGCACCCGGATCGTCACGCCGCCACCCCCGTCCCGGCCGCCGCCGGTCCACCGGCGGCGCGGCGCGGCGCGTGGGACGCGGGCGGAAGGGCGGGCGGGGCAGTTCTGGTCATAGCGGGAGCCTTGCCTCGAGGGTGAAGCCGCCGCCCGGGCGGGGGGCGGTGTGCAGGGTGCCGCCGGTGGTGCGGAGGCGCTCGGCCAGGCCGCGCAGGCCGTTGCCCGCGGGCGGGGTGGTGGCGGCGGCGAACGGGCCGTCGTCGGTGACGCGCAGGGTGACGGCGTCCGGGGTCGTGCTGACGGCGATCTCGCAGCGGCCGGCGCGGCTGTGGCGGACCACGTTGGTGGTGGCCTCGCGGACCACCCAGGCCAGGAGGCGGTCGGCGGTGTCCGGGAGGGGATCGGCGGTGCGCAGGACGTCGGCGGTGATGCCGGCGGCGATCAGGGCGCCCCTGGCCCTCGCCAGCTCGGCGGTCAGGCCGGTCTCGCGGTAGCCGGTTACGGCCTCGCGGATCTCGACCAGGGCGCGCCGGCCGACCTGCTCGATGTCGGCGGCCTGGGCGGCGGCCGCGGCCGGGTCGCGCTCGGACAGGCGGCGCACGGCCTCGGCCTTGACCACGATGACCGAGAGGGTGTGGCCCAGCAGGTCGTGCAGGTCGCGGGAGAAGCGCAGGCGCTCCTCGGCGACGGCGGCCTCGGCCAGGGCCTCCCGGGTGCGGTGCAGCTCGCGGACGAGGCGGGACATCTGGCGCACCGCGCCGACCAGCGCCGAGGCCAGGACGGAGCTGACCAGGGTGGCGCCGATCGTCCACCACGAGACGTGCCGGGCCGCCCCGACGGCGACGATGGCGGCCAGCGTGGCCAGGCAGACCCAGATCGCGGTGACCGGCCGCTCCTCGCCGGCGAACACGGCCATGCCGCAGGTCGCCACGAAGAGCATCAGCACGAGCCAGTGGTCGCCGTAGACGGCGGCCAGGGTGACGCCCAGGGCGGCCACCGCGGCGAACAGGGCGGCGCGCATCCGCGGGGTGCCGACGCCGTCGAAGCCGGCCGCGGCGGTGTAGACGTACAGCAGCTCGAAGAGGATCAGCAGGGCCGCGGCGGTCGCGGTGGTGGCGGTGGCCAGGGGGTCGAACAGGGGGAAGGTCCAGACGCCGACCCAGACCATCCCCGAGATCGTCGGGCGCCACCTGCGCTGCACGGCGTCCACCCTGTCACAGCGCCGCGACGGTGCGCACGGCCCGGCGGTAACCGGCCACGGCCAGGGCGGCGAACGCGACCAGCCACACGGCGAGCGTGACCACGTCGCCGAGGCTCGGTGCGCCGCCGAACGCGACCCGCCAGGACATGTCGGCGTAGGCGTGGGTCGGCAGCAGCCGGCCGACGGCGCCGATCCAGTGGGGCAGCGCTTCCAGCGGCAGCCACAGGCCACCGAGGACGGACATCCCGAGGTACACCAGCAGGTTGAGCGGCTGCGCGGTCTGGCTCGTGGCGAAGCAGCCCAGCGCCAGGCCGAGCAGCGCGAAGGGCAGGGCGCCGAGCCACAGCAGCGGCACGATCGCCAGCCACCGGCCCGCGTCCAGGCGCACCCCGTTGACCAGCACCGCGGCCGCGCACAGGGCGACCACCGGCAGCAGGGCGGAGGCCATGCCGGCCAGACCCTTGCCCAGCACCACCTTCAGCGGCGACAGCGGGGTCAGGCGCAGCAGCCGCAGCCAGCCGATGGAGCGGTCGATCACCAGGCCGGACGCGTAGTTGAGCAGCGCGCCGATGGCGCCGTAGCCGGCCATGGAGACCATCGTGTAGGTGGCCGCGGTGGCTTTGTCCTGGCCGGTGATCGTGCTGAGGTTGGTGAACAGCAGATAGCTCAGCAGGGGCATGAGCACCGCGAAGATGAGCAGGCCGGGCGTGCGCGTCAGGCGGCGCAGCTCCAGGCGGATGTAGGCGCGCACGGTCAGGCCTCCAGCCGGGTCAGTGCGAGATAGGCCTCCTCGAGCCCGGCCCCGGCGACCTCCAGGTCGCGCAGGAGGCCGGCCTCGGCGAGGGCGAGGACGGTGGCGTCGGCGTCCGCGCTGGTGAGCACGGCCCGTCCGGCGCGGACGGAGCAGGCGACGACGCCGGGAAGTACCGAATAGTCGTGTCCTTGGTCCTCGACGCTCACGGTGCGCACCGCGACCCGTCGCTTGACGTCGGCGGCGGTGCCGTCGATGAGGACCCGGCCGCGGTCGAGCACCACGATGCGGTCGGCGTTGGCGTCGGCCTCCTCCAGGTAGTGCGTGGAGAACAGCACGGTGCGGCCCCCGCCGGCGTAGGCGCGGATCGCCGTCCAGAACGCGTGGCGGGACTCCACGTCGAGCGCGGCCGTGGGCTCGTCGAGGACCAGCAGGCGGGGCCGGCCGATGACGGCCATCGCGAAGCGCAGGCGCTGGGCCTGGCCGCCGGAGAGCCGCTCGACCGTCCGCCCGGCCAGCCCGGTCAGCCCGGCGAGGTCCAGCGCCTCGGCGACGGGCATCGGGTGCGGGTACACCTGGTGCAGGAACTCGAGCAGGTCACCAACGGTGGATCGGGGGAGCAGCCCGCCCGCCTGCGGCATCGCGCCGACCCGACCGGCCGCCGCGGCCGCCTGCGGGTCGCCGCCGAAGAGCCGCGCGGTGCCGGCGCGCGGCGGCAGCAGGCCCAGCAGCATGAGCAGCGTCGTCGACTTGCCGGCGCCGTTGGGGCCGAGGACGGCGACGACCTCGCCCTCGGCCACGGTGAGCGTGACGTCTTCCACGGCCTGGACGCTGCCATAGGCGTACGACAGATTCTGGAGATCGATCGCGGTCATGCACGCAACGTTACGAAGGTCGTCACTCCCGGTGCAGATGCGTGCGTCGTGAACCGGCGGTGACAAATGTCCTGCCGATACGATCATCGCCATGGCACCGACCCCGCAGCCGGGCATCTTCGCGGCGGCCCTGGCCGAGCACGTCTACCTCGAGTTCGACCTGCGCCCCGGCGTGGCGGCCCGGGAGCTGCTCATCGCCCTGACCGCCGTCGGCGAGCCGATGCCGGCCACCGGCGCGATCAACGTGGTGATCGGGGTCCGCCCGTCGCTGTGGACGCCGGGCATCGCGGACGACTTCGCCGAGCCGGTCGTGGGGCCGGACGGGTTCACCATGCCGGCCACGCAGCACGACGCCTGGCTCTGGTTGTCCGGCGCCGACCGCACCGCGCTGTTCGACTACACCCGGGCCGCGCTGGGGCTGCTCGAGCCGGTCGCGAGCTGCGCGCTGGAGGTGAACGGGTGGGTGTACCACCACGACCGCGACCTGACCGGGTTCATCGACGGCACCGAGAACCCGCCGCGCAGCCTCGCCCCGACCGTCGCCGCGATCGCCGAGGGCCCGGCCGCGGGCTGCAGCGTGGCGCTGGTCCAGCAGTGGCGGCACGACTCCGACGCGTTCGACGCGCTCAGCGTGGCCGAGCAGGAGCGGGTCATCGGCCGCACCAAGGCCGACTCGGTCGAGCTCGACGAGGAGCACCAGCCGCCGACCTCGCACGTGTCGCGCACCGTGATCGAGGAGGACGGCGAGGAGCTGAAGATCTTCCGCCGCAACACCGCGTACGGCACCGTGCGCGACCACGGCACGATGTTCGTCGGCTTCTGCGCCACCCAGCGCCCGCTCGCCGAGATGCTGCGCCGCATGGCCGGCGTCGGCGACGGGGTGCGCGACGCGCTGACCCGCTACACCGCGCCGCTCACCGGCGCCTACTACGTGGTGCCGCCGGTGGAGGCCCTGGCCGAGTACGCCCCCCGGGAGGCATAGAGCAGCGCCGCCGGGGTGATCGGCAGCGAGCGCATCCGGATACCCGTGGCGTGGTGGACGGCGTTGGCCACCGCCGCCGCGGTGCCCACGATGCCGAGCTCGCCGACGCCCTTCGACCCCATCGGGTTGAGGTGCGGGTCCTCCTCCTCCAGCACCTCGACGTCGATGCGCGGCACGTCGGCGTTGACCGCCACGTGGTACGCGGACAGGTCCGACGTCACGAAGTCGCCGCTTCGCCGGTCCATCACGGACTGCTCCATGAGGGCCATCGACACGCCCATCGTCATCGCGCCGAGCAGCTGCGAGCGGGCCGTCAGCGGGTTGATGATCCGGCCGGCCGCGAAGACGCCCAGCAGCCGGTCGACGCGGACCTCGCCGGTGGCCGGGTCGACCCGCACCGCGCAGAACTGGGCGCCGAAGGCGTGCCGCGCGTAGTCGGGGCGGGCGGCCAGGTCTGCGGTGGTGTCGGCGTCGGTGGCGACCCCCTCGGGCGGCACGTGGCCCTGGTGCGCGCCGTCGATCCGCTCGCGCAGCTGGCGGCAGGCCTTCGTCACCGCCCAGCCCCACGAGGACGTGCCCATCGAGCCGCCGGCCACCGGGGCCGGGCCGATCGCGCTGTCGCCCACCGAGATGTCGACGCAGCCCGGGTCGACGCCGAGCGCGTCGGCGGCGATCTGGCGCAGCACCGTGCGCGCGCCGGTGCCGATGTCGGCCGCGTTGACCGCGACCTCGAAGTCGTCGTCGGAAATGGCCCGCGCGGTCGCGGTCGACGGCATGGTGATCGCCGGAAACGTCGTGGCGGCCACGCCGCTGCCGAGCAGCCACCGGCCTTCGCGGCGGGTGCCCGGCCGCGGGTCCCGCCCCGCCCAGCCGAAGCGCTCGGCCCCCCGCAGCAGGCACTCCACCAGGTGCCGGCTGCTGAACGGGCGCCCCTCGGCGTCGGTGACGGCGTCGTTGTCGATGCGCAGCCGCACCGGATCCCAGTTGCCGGCGGCGGCGAGCTCGTCCATGGCCGACTCGAGCGCGAACGCGCCCGGGCAATCGCCCGGGGCCCGCATCCAGGTCGGCGGGGGCACGTCGAGCCGCACGACGCGGTGGCCGGTGGCGAGGTTGGGCACGCCGTAGAGGACCCGGCTGACGACGGCGGCCTGCTCGGTGTACTCCACCAGCCGCGACGACTGGCTGCAGGACTCGTGCCCGAGCGCGACCAGCCGCCCGCGTCGGTCCGCGCCGAGCCGGACCCGCTGGATGGTGGGGGTGCGGTACCCCTCCGTCGCGAACACCGCGGCCCGCGGCATGGCCAGCTTGACCGGCCGGCCGACCACGCGGGCGGCCATGGCGGCCAGCACCACGTTGGGCTTCGCCGCCCCCTTCGAACCGAAGCCCCCGCCCACGTGCTCGTTGTGCACCCGCACGAGCTGCGGCGGCAGCTCGAAGAGCGTGGCCAGGCTGTCGCGGACCGCGGTCGAGGACTGCGTGGCGTCGTAGACGACCAGCCGCCCGTGCTCCCAGAACGCCGTCGTCGCGTGCGGCTCCATCGCGACGTGGTGCTCGGCTGGCGTGTGGTACGTCGCGTCGACGCGCACCTCCGCCGCCCCGAACCCGGTGTCGAAGTCGCCCTTGTCCAGCCGCCCCGGGTAGCCGCCGTTGACCAGCTCCGGCTCGTACAGCCCGGCGTGGTCGGCCCGCAGCACGGTGTCGGCCGGGGCGGTCCGCGCGTCGATGACGACGGCCTCCGCGCCCTCCCGCGCGCTCTCCGGCGTGGTGGCCACGACCAGCGCGACGATCTGCCCGCGGTAGGTCACCTCGGGCGTCTGCAGCACGCGCAGGTGCGGGTCGCCGCTGCGCTCCAGCCGGGGCGCGTTGCCGTGCCACAGCACCGACAGCACGCCGTCGACGGCCAGGGCCGGCCCGGTGTCCACGGTGTTCACCCGGCCGCGGGCGAACGCGGCCGGCACCGGCCACGCGTAGGCGGCGCCCGGCACCGGCCGGTCCGCGGCGTACAGCGCCTGGCCGGTCACCTTCTCCCGCGCCTCCAGGCGGGGCTCGGCCGCGCCGACCCCGGTCCGCTCGCGCACCTCGGTCATCGGACCAGCCCCCGCAGGACCTCGACGGTCAGGTTGCGCAGCAGCGGCACCTTGTAGCCGTTGTCGCGCAGCGTCCGCGCCGCGGAGAGCTCCGCGTCGGCGGCCCGCTCGAAGCTCGCCACGGTGGCCGGCGCGCCCCGCAGCGCCCGCTCGGCCGCCCACGCCCGCCACGGCAGGTGCGCGACCGCGCCCCAGGCCAGCCGGGCCTCCTGGACGATCCCGTCGCGCACGTCGAGGGCGGCCGCGACCGATCCCGCGGCGAAGGCGAACGACGCGCGGTCGCGGACCTTGCGGTACACCGAGCCCGCCGCGATCGGCAGCTCCGGCAGCATGACGGCGGTGATCAGCGCGCCGCGGGGCAGGCTGGTGTCGTGGTCGGGCCGGTCGCCCGGTCGCCGGAAGAGGTCGTGCACGCTGATCGCGGCGCTGCCGTGCGGCCCGAGGTAGTGCACCGAGGCGTCCATGATGGACAGTGCCACGGCGAGGTCCGACGGGTTGGTCGCCACGCACTGCGGTGACGCGCCCAGGATGGCCAGGTCGTGGTGCTCGCCCTCGCGGGCGTCGCAGCCCGAACCGGGCTCGCGCTTGTTGCAGGCCTTGGTGACGTCCTGGAAATACCGGCAGCGGGTGCGCTGCATGAGGTTGCCGGCCACCGTCGCGCGGTTGCGCAGCTGCCCGGACGCGCCGGACAGCAGCGCCTCGGCGACCGCCGGGTAACCGGTCCGCACGGCGGGGTGGCGGGCCAGGTCGCTGTTGGGCACCAGCGCGCCGATGATGAGCCCGCCGCCCGGCGACGGCTCCACGCCGTGGAAGGGCAGCGCGTTCACGTCCACCACGACGTCGGGCGCGGCCACCCCGAGCTTCATGAGGTCCACCAGGTTGGTGCCGCCGGCCAGGTACGTCGCGCCGGGCCGGGCGATCGTGGCCAGCGCGCCGGCCGCGTCGTCCGGTCGTTCGTATACGAACGGTTTCATGACGCCGCCGCCACCTCGTGGATGGCGGCGGCGATGTTGACGTACGCCCCGCAGCGGCACAGGTTGCCGCTCATCGCCTCCCGGACGTCGGCCAGGGAACCCGTCTCCTCCGGGGTCAGCCCGGCCGCCGAGCAGATCTGCCCGGGCGTGCAGAAGCCGCACTGCAGCGCGTCGTGCTCGATGAACGCCTCCTGCAGGGGGTGCAGGCCGGGCCCGGCGGCGAGCCCCTCGACCGTGGTCACCTCCGCCCCGCCGGCCGTCACGGCCAGGATGAGGCAGCTGACCACGCGGCGGCCGTCCACCAGGACCGTGCAGGCGCCGCACTGGCCGTGGTCGCAGCCCTTTTTCGCCCCTGGCAGGTCCAGCTGCTCGCGCAGCACGTCCAGCAGCGTGGCCCGGTTGTCCAGGCGCAGGTCGCGCGCCCGCCCGTTCACGCGAAGCGTCACGTCGGTCGCGGTTCGTCGCTCCAGCACGGCGCGTTGCTGCCCGAAACGGGCTACTTTAACCGCGGGCCGACATGAACCACGCTTGAGGTTCCGAGGTGGTGCGACCGCTCTAGCAGTCGCATGACACCGCGTGGCGCGGGGCGGTGAGCTCGTCGGCGGGCCGGCGGTCCCGGCCCGCCGAGGTCTCGAACTCGAAGCCCTCGCGCACCCAGTACTCGTAGCCGCCGAGCATCTCGCGCACCCGGTAGCCGATCTTCGCGAACTCCAGCGCCGCGCGGGTGGCGCCGTTGCAACCGGGGCCCCAGCAGTAGGTGACCACCGCCGCGCCGGACGGGATCGCCTCGCCGGCGCGCGCCGCGATGTCGGCCGCGGGCAGGTGCACCGCGCCCGGGATGTGCCCCTGCGCCCACGCCTGCGGGCCGCGCGAGTCGACCACGACGAGGTCCGCCACCCCGGCGGTCAGGGCCGCGTGCACGTCGCTGACGTCGGTCTCGAAGGTGAGGCGGGCGGTGAAGTGCTCGATCGCGTTCGTCGTCATGCGGTTCAGCATGATCCGGCCATGGTACGGCGGGACAGTGGCGAAAACGCCGCTGTCCGCTAACATCTCGCCATGCGCGTCGCCGTCCTCGCCTTCGCGGGGATGTCCCTGTTCGAGACCGGGATCGTCACCGAGGTCTTCGGGCTCCCGCGCCCCGAGCTCGAGGTGCCGTGGTACCGGCTGCGCATCTGCGCCCCGGGCCGGGCCCCGGTGCCGGTCGTCGGCGGCGCCGTCCTGCACCCCGAGGGCGACCTGGCCGACCTGGTCGCCGCCGACACGGTCATCGTCCCCGGGGTGGCGAGCGTGCACGCGGACCCTGCCACCGAGGTGCTCGACGCGCTGCGGGCCGCCCACACCCGGGGCGCGCGGATCGTGTCCATCTGCTCGGGGGCGTTCGCGCTGGCCGCGGCGGGGCTGCTGGAGGGGCGCCGGGCGACCACGCACTGGCGTTATGCGGACCGTTTCCGGGCGCGCTTTCCCGGTGTGCCGCTCGATCCCTCGGTGTTGTACATCGCCGAAGGTGACGTCTGGACCAGCGCCGGCAGCGCCGCCGGGATCGACCTGTGCCTGCACGTCGTGCGGACCGACCACGGCGCGGCGATCGCCAACGCGGTCGCCCGGCGGCTGGTCGTGCAGCCGCACCGGGACGGGGGACAGGCGCAGTTCATCGAGGCGCCGGTGCCCGCGGAGGCCTCCGACGACCGGATCGCGGCGTCGCTGAGCTGGGCGCTGGCGCACCTCGCCGAGCCGCTGACCCTGCCGGTGCTGGCGCGGCAGGCGCACATGTCGCCGCGCACGTACCTGCGCCACTTCACGCGGGCGACGGGGACCAGCCCGATCAAGTGGCTGCTGCGCCAGCGGATCCAGGCGAGCCTGGCGCTGCTGGAGACGACCGGTGCGTCGATCGAGCAGATCTCCGCCGCGGTCGGGTTCGAGAGCCCGGTGACCTTCCGCCACCACTTCGCGGCCTCGATGAGCACCTCGCCGTCGGCCTACCGGCAGGCGTTCCGCCGCGGTGGCGCCTGAGCTTTCCCGACTTCCGGGCTGCGGACGCCCGCCGGTCCCGGCGACGCGTCCACAATGGACCGGGCTCTTCGCTTGCTGGGGCGGGACCCGTCAGACCCGTTCGGCCAGGGGGCGGCCGTCCCAGCGCCATGAGGCGCGCACGGCGTGGCCCGGCAGCTCGCCGCGGCCCGTCGCCCAGAGCAGCGTCGGCCACGGCGCGGCGCCCTCCGGCAGGTCGGTGAAGAGCCGGTCCAGCACCTGCCGGCACAGCTCGGCCGGCGGGTCCCACGGCCGCTCGACCGTCTCGGCCACGTCCCAGGCGTGGACGAGCACCTCGAGCACGCCCATCGCGGCGAAGCCCTCCGGGTCGCTCAGGCCGTCCGGGTGCCAGCCGCGACGGGCCGGCGGTGCGACGTCGACCACCGCGGCGAGCATGGCGCCACACGCGTCCAGCGCGCGCAGCAGGCCCAGCGTGCCGGCGTTGTGCTCGACGAAGATGGTGCTGTTCGGGCCGCCCTCGCGCAGGGCCCGCCAGGCGAACGGCAGGTACGTCTCCTGCGGGGCGTCGGCCGCGGCGATCTGGCCGGCGTAGGCGAACAGGTCGTCGGCCATGTGCTCCATGGTCTCCCAGCACGACCACGACAGGGTGCCGGCCGGGCGATCCCAGCCGTCGTCGGGGACGTCGCCGAAGGCCGCGCGCACCAGGGCGACCGAGGCCAGCACGTCGGAACCGTTGAGGGTCACGGGACCGACGCTAGCAAACCTGTCGTGCGTACAGCTGCCGGACGACCGCCTCGACGTCGGGCTCCTCGATGGTGAGGTCGTGCACCTGGGCCGAGGCGGCGACCGCGGACAGGATCGCGGCCACCGTGGTCGTGCCCGGCGCGAACGCCAGGCGCTGGCGCAGCCCGCCGGCCTCGACCCCGACCAGCCGGGTGCCGGGGACCGCGTCCAGCGGCCCGGCCGGCTCGGCGAGGTCGAGGACCAGGATCCGCTCGGCGCCGACCTGGCGGGCCAGGCCGTCGAGCGTGCCGTCGAAGGCGAGCCGGCCGTGGTCGACGAGCAGGATCCGCTCGGTCAGCTTGCGCACGTCGCCCATGTCGTGGGTGGCCAGCAGCAGGCTGGTCCCGAACGCGGCGCGCTGCTCGACCAGGAACGCCCGCAGCCGCTCCTTGCTCAGCACGTCGAGCCCGATCGTCGGCTCGTCCAGGATCAGCAGCTCGGGCGCGTGCAGCAGGGCGGCCGCGACCTCGCCGCGGATTCGCTGGCCCAGCGACAGCTGGCGCACCGGAGTGTCCAGAAAGGACGCCAGGTCGAGCCGCTCCGACAGCTCGGCCAGGCGCGGGCGGGGATCGAGGCGATGGATCGCGCCCAGCGCTCGGAACGAGTCGCGCAGCGGAAGGTCCCACCACAGCTGGCTGCGCTGGCCGAAGACCACGCCGATGCGCCGGGCCAGGCGGCGGCGCTGGCGCAGCGGGTCCAGCCCGCAGGTGCGCACCGTGCCGGCGGTCGGGCGCAGGATCCCGGTCAGCATCTTGATGGTGGTGGACTTGCCGGCGCCGTTCGCGCCGATGTACCCGACGGCGGCGCCCCGGTCGATGCCGAACGTCAGCCCGTCGACCGCGACGGTCCTTTTGAACACGCGGCGCAGCCCGTCGACCTCGATGATCATGATCCCGTCCCCGCGTAGTGGCGCAGCCCGGACCGCCAGCCCAGCAGCGCGACGATCCACGCGCCGGCCGCGGCCAGCGGCGTGCACCAGCCGATCCACAGTGGAACTCCCGGCGCCGGCAGCCGCAGCAGCGAGACCGCCGGCAGGTAGGCGACGAACGCCGCCGGCACCACGAACGTGAGCAGCGTCCGCAGCGGCGCCGGGTAGACGCTGGCCGGGAACTGCGACGCGTACTGCCCGCCGTAGACGAACGAGGCGGTCGCCTCGGCCCCGTCGACCAGCCAGAACTGCACGGCCGCGGCCGTGGTGAACAGCGCGGCGAAGATGGCCGCGCCGCACAGCACGGTCACGACCAGCAACCCCACGTCCGCCGGGGTCCAGCGGATCCCGATCCGGGCCAGCACCACCGCGGCCACCACCGTCCCGGCTGCGGTACGACCCAGCCGTCGCAACGACAGCTCGGAGAACACGAGCTGGGGCAGGACCGGCAGCGGGCGCAGCAGGAAGGCGTCGAAGCGCCCGGAGCGCAGGTACACGGGCAGCGTGTCGAGGTGGCCGAAGACCAGGTCGGCGAGGCTGAACGAGACGTGACCGAGCGCGAAGACCAGCAGGGCGGCCCGGAACGTGAGCCCGCCCAGCGTCGGCACGTTGGCGAACACGACGTACAGCTCGCCGAGGCCGGTGACGGTCGCGCCGACGCTGGCGACCAGCTCGACGGCGAACGAACCGCGGTACGTGGTCTGCGCCCGCACGTGCAGCCGGGCCAGCATCAGGTAGGGCTCAGCCACCCTGGACCACCAGCCTCCGAGCGCCCAGCGCGAAGCCGGCCCGGCCCAGCACCAGCAGCGCGGCGAGCCAGAGTCCCTGCACGGCCACGGCGTGCCAGCCGGCCCGGCCCGTGAGCACGTCGATCGGGGCCTGCAGCATCGAGGGGAACGGCGTCGCCGCGGCCAGCGCGGCCAGCCAGCCCGGGAACCAGTGCACGGGCACGACCAGGCCGCACAGGATGTTGGTGAGGACGAGGTACAGCGTCATCGGCCCCCGCAGGTCCAGCAGCCAGAACGCGCTCAGGTTGACCAGCCACCGGCAGCCGAACGAAATCGCCGTGCCCAGCGCCACGCTGAGCAGGCCAAGCGCGTAGGCGCCCGGCGCGCGGGGGAGGGCCACGCCGGTGACCAGTGCGCCGACGGCCAGCTGGGGCAGGCCGCGGGCCAGCAGGGTGAACGCGGCCCGGCCGAGGTCGGCGGCGAGGTAGGACAGCATCGGGTCGGCCGGGCGGGCCAGGTCGACGGCGACGTCGCCGGTGCGGATGCGCTCGGCCAGCTCGGTCCACGTGAAGAGGTTGACCGAGGCGACGAGCGCCTGGCCCAGCCACACGTACGTGGCCGCGGTGACCCGGTCGTAGCCGGCGAGGGTGCCCCCGGCGGTGCCGACCACGGCCATGAGCACCGCGGCCCGGATGAGGCCGAAGACGGAGTTGGTGAACGCGCCGGCGACGGCCGCCGTCCGGTACGCCGACCAGCGGCGGAAGCCCAGGACGAACAGCGTCGCATACATCGTCGTCGGCTCCCCGGGTGCTCGCAGCGGCCCGGACACGTTACCGGCTCACGCCGCGACGGTCACCGGGTTTTCGCCGGGGGTGGTCTCCCGCCAGTGGCGCAGCATCGGGGTGGCCGACCAGCCCAGCTCCTTCTCGCGGTAGGCGGCGTCGGCGCAGCGGGCGGCCCAGCTGCGCGCGGCCCGGGCCAGCGGCAGGGCCTCGCCGAGCAGCTCGTCGCGCAGCGCGAAGAGGATGGCGGCGGCGTGCTCGAAGGCCGGCACCTCGCGGCCGCGCTCGTCCAGGGTGGCCATCCAGTCCAGGTCGCGGCCGTCGCAGACCGGGCAGTCGCAGGACCACAGCCGGGGGTCCGGGCGCGATCGCTTGGCGCGCTGGATGGCGGTGATTCTGCGGTACGACATCGTGGGCTTGAAGATCGTCGACGGCGGGCGCGGCCCCGGCGGAGGGCGACCGCCCACGGCCTCCAGGGGCGGCAGGTGGCGCAGCGCCGCGGTCGTGCCGACGGCGGCCGCGACCGCGCCGTGGCACAGCGCCCCCAGCGCGGAGAGGTCGCAGCGCAGCAGCAGCACCGGCACGCCGCAGCCGAGGATCTCCAGCAGCCCCGGCACGCTGCCGGCCAGCCCGAACGGGTCCCCGCGCGCCTCCAGCACGAGCGCGACCGGCACCCCGGCGGCGCGGACGTGGCCGGTGAGCTTGGTCAGGTGCAGCCGGTCCCGCAGCCAGGCCGGATGCAGCGGGAGCGCCGCGATCGCCCCCGGCACGGCCATGGTCCGGTGCAGGATGCTGACCAGGCCGGCCTCGTCCCCGCCGCCGACGTAGCCGGAGTCGGTGAGCACCGGCAGCCCCAGCTCCCGCTGGCGGCGAAGCCATCGGGGGTTGAACGGCGCGCTGGCCGGCAGCCGGTTGGTGCCGGCGTATCGGGCCGCGTCGAGCAGCACGGGCCCGTCGAACCCGAGCCGGCGAACCAGATACTCGGCCGTGGCGAGCAGGCCGATCTCGTCGTGACGCTGCGGCGAGATCACCAGCCCGCCGTGCGGCCGCCGCGCGATCGGCGCGCAGCGCAGCGCCTGATTCGCCGTGCAGTGCACGAGCAGGCTGCGTCCGGTGAGCATGGTCGTCCGCCCCCGTCACGTTGGGTACATCGATGGTAACCAATCGTGCGGTATTCACGAACATTCATCTTCAGCAGCTGACCCGCACCGTGGTCTCGGCGCCGGCGGCGCTGGGCTGGCTGACGGCGACGCGGACCCGGTGCTCGCCCGGCGTGGGGGCGACCAGGATCTGCGTGGTCTCGCTGAACGAGGTGCCGGTGGCGGTGCGGCGCACGGTCATCGCGTCGTTGATGGTGTACCGCACGGAGGCCCCCGGCCCGCTCAGCTCCATCCGCACCGTGATCTTCGTGGTCAGCACGCCCAGGCAGTTGCTGAACGACGCCGGGTCGGCGCTGACCGTCACCGACACCACCCGCGGCGGCCCGGTCGGCGTGGGCGCCGACGCCGACGGGCGGGCCGAGGTCCGCGACGCCGAGGGCCGCGCGGCCGACGTCGGCAGGGTCGCGCTCGGCGCCGCGCTGGAGGCGGCGGCGTCGGGGCCGACCGGAACGACGGGCGCCGGTGTGGCCCCGATCACGGCCGGTCGGTTCGGTGGGTCGTCGCCGCCGGTGCTCAGGGCCGCGAACAGCAGCCCGGCGACGGCCACCACGGCCAGCCCGCCGCCGGCCATCAGGGCGATCGTGCGGCGGGAGAACTCCTGCGGCGGCGGCTCGGGCATGCCTGAGCCGCCGTCGAGCCCGTCGAGGAAGCTCGGCGGGTTCGGCTCGGTCATTAGCGGTGGGAGCGCGACGGCTTCGGCGGGAGCGGCACCTTCGCCGTGGTCGGGTGCGACTCCGGGATGGTCGGCGCGGTCGTGACCGGCTTGCCGGCGGTCTTGGTCGGCTTGGCCGTCGAGGTGCTCCCGCCGTGGTCGCCCAGGTCGGTCGCCATCGGCCAGGACTGCGTCGGCTCGGGCGCGACCGTCGGCGACTGCTGCGTGCTGACCTCCGACGAGGCCGACGCGGCGGTCTCCGGGTTGGCCGCGGCCGGGGTGTCGGTCCCGCCGCCGGTGCTCAGGGCCGCCACCACCAGGCCGACGATGAACAGCAGGGCCAGGCCGCCGCTGCCCACCAGTATCTTGGTCCTGCGGTCCATGCCGGCCGGGGCCTCGTCCTCTTCGGGCTCGGGCCGCTCCGGCAGGCGCATCTCGCCGGTGTACTCCCCGTAGATGAACCGCGGCAGTCCGTCCCGGGTGACGTCATCCTCGTTCATAGGCCCGCCCTACTTGTCCAGCACGCCGGCGCAGTCGACCGCGAACGCGGCGTGCGGGGACGACACGTGATTGGGCGAGGTGACCTCGACCCAGAACTCGACCGTGCGCTTCGGCCGGTCCTTGCTGATGTGGACGTCGAAGTGCCCGCCGCCGCCGCTCTGGCCGTGCTGGTTCGGGTACGACCCCAGCGTCACGGAAAGGCCGTCGCTGTCGTGGACCACGGCCGTCGCCGTGCCCGGGCCGGTTCCGTCGAAGTAGAGGGTGAACTCCAGCGGCACCTGGGAGGTGGGCCCGCACCAGTCGCCGGGACTTCCCGTCGCCGTGCGCAACAGGTGCATCGAGGCGCTCTTGACGTGCGCGCCGCCCGCCTGGGCCGGGGCCGTGGTGGGCGTCGGCGGCTTGGCCGGCACGGTGGTCTTCGCCGCCACCGGCGCGGCGCTCCCCTGCGCGGCCGGGGTGCTTGCCCCCGGAACCGGGGCGCTCGCCTCCGGAGCCGCGGTGCTCGCCTCCGGAGCCGCGGTGCTCGCCTCCGGAACCGCGGCGCTCGTCGACGGCTCGGCGGAGGGCGACTCGCTTGCCGCGGTGGCCAGCGCGGCACTCGCCGCGGGGCTCTTGGCGGGGGCGCAGGCCGCAGCTCCGGTGATGAGGAGGGCACAGAGGGTGAGGATGCCGGCGGTGCGGCCCCGACGGTCCATCACGGCTCGCCGGTCGCTTGGCACGGAGGAATCGTAGACGAACACGAAGGGTTTTCTGCTACCTGGTGCAGTTGTCCGACAGTGTGGTCGCGTCACTCGCGGTGGCTGGGCTGGTCACGTTGAGTGCGAACGGCACGCTGGTCCGGTGGCTGTTGTCGATCCTGACCCGGTACTTGGTGCTGTACTTCCCGTCTTCCGCCGTCACGGTCCTCGTGCCCTGTCCGGTCGCCGTGTACGTGATCGTCGCGTTCGCCGGCGTCACGGTGATCGTGATCGTCACGTCGATGTCGAGGCCGTTGCTCCCGCAGGGGCCGGTGTACGTCGACGGGTTCGTGGTGATCTGGGCCGACAGGATCGCCGGCTTGGCTGGGGTCGGGCTGGTCGTCTTCGTCCGGGTCGCCCTGGGCGTCGGGCTCTTGCTGGACGGGCTGGGCGAGGCGGACAGGCTGGGCAGCGGCGCCGCGTCGGCCCGCGGCTGCGAGGCCGGGGCGTCGGACGGGCTCGCGCTGGGGGAGGGCGGTGCGGCCGCGTGCTCGGCCTCCGAGGAGGCGTTCTTCTGGCCGAGGGTCCCGATCGCGACCAGGATGGCCAGCACGACGACGCCGACGAGGGCCGCGGTCTTCGGCTCCGACCACCGCCGCTTGCGTGGCGCCTCGGCCGGTGGCGCGGCCCCTGCTGCGGCCGGGGGCTTCGCCTGGGTGGAGGACGCCGCCGCGGCCCAGGGCGTGGGCTCCGCGGCGACCAACGGCCCGGCCGGGGACGGTGGTTCCGCCGGGGACGGTGGTTCCGCCGGGGGCGCGGACCCGGCCGCGCGGGTTTCGAGTGGTTCGTCGCCGGGCGTCGGATCGGGCAGCTGCGATTCGGGCGCCGGGTCCGGCGCTTCGGCCGCCGTCGAGGCCGGCGAAGGAGCCGGATCGGCAGGGGGAGGCTCGTGCGGTACGGCTGCCGGGTCTTGACCTCCGAGCGCGGCCCTGGCCGCCGCCAGCGAGGGTCGGACCCGCGGATCGTCCGCGGTGAGGGACTTGATCGCGGTGGCCAGCGCCGGGTCGTCCGGGTCCGTGGCGAAGGCCAGCGTCGCGCCGAGCGAGAACAGGTCGGCGGCCGGCCCCCCGTCGCCGGTGAGGCGGCGCTCGGGCGCGACGTACGCCGGGTCGCCCAGCGGCACCCCGTCGCCGAGCGTGGCGGCGAGGGCGAAGTCCGTGAGCAGTGGCGTGCCGTCGGCCCGGATCATGACGTTGGCCGGCTTCACGTCGCCGTGCACCACCCCGGCGGCGTGGGCGGCCTCCAGGGCGTCGAGCAGCGCGAGGCCCAGCGCGACGGCGTCGGCCGGGGCGAGCGGGCCACCGGTGCGGACCCGGTCGATGAGGGACTCGCCCTCGACCAGCTCCATGACCACCCACGGCAGGCCCTCGTCGACCACCACGTCGAGCACGGGCAGGACGTTCGGGTGCTCGAGCCGCGCGGCGGCGCGGGCCTCGCGGATCGCCCGGGTGGTCAGCGCGGCGCGCTCCTCGCCCTCGACGGCCTCCGGCAGCCGCACCTCCTTGATCGCGACCATGCGCTGCCGGCGCAGGTCACGGGCGCGCCACACGATGCCCACCCCGCCCGCGCCGATCGCGTAGTCGAGCCGGTACCGGTCCGCCAGCGTCTTCAAGAATCCCGCCCAATCGGCTCGCTCTTCGGTATTGCCCCGCAAAGGGACATCCCAGCACGCCCGAGCCCGATGTGGTGGTCGGTTGAACGGACGATTCACTCTGCCGTATGGGACCTCGAAAGTCGAAATTCCTCGATGTCAAGCGGCATCCAACCGCCGGGTCGCCGGATATCCCCCGGGCGCCGGCGCGACGCCCGGGGGATATGCCCGGATTCAGCGCAGCGCCGGGAAACCGCCCAGCGTCTGCTGCGACGCCTCGGCCTTGACCTGCTCGGCGGCGGCCTGGACCGAGCCCGCCGCGGCCACCCGCTCGACCAGGGCGGCCACCACCTTCGGCGTGGCGAACGAGGTGCCGCTCCACGCCGCCCAGCCCGAGGGGAAGCTCGGGTGGTTGATGAACGTGCTGACCACGTCCTCGCCGGGGGCGACCAGTGTCACCCACGGGCCCCGGTTGCTCCACGCACACACGTCGTTGCCGTCGTGCGCGGCCACCGAGAGGACCCGCCCGGCCCACGGGGCGTCGCCGGCCGCGAAGGCCGCCGGCCAGAACGGGCGGTCGTGGATGCCGTCGTTGCCCGCCGCCGCGACCACGACCCGGCCCGGCTCGGCCAGGAAGGTGCCCAGTGCCGCGGCCAGCACCGCCGGCGGCTGGTCGCCGACGGAGAAGCCACCGAGCGACAGGTTCAGCACGTGCACGTCGGTGAGCGCGCCGATCGCGGCGGCGAGGTCCGCCTCCGTGCACACCCCGAAGCTGTCCAGGACCTTGACGATGCGGACCTGGGCGGCGTCGGTGCCCTGCACCACCACGCCGGCGATGAAGTTGGCGTGCCCCACGTCGGAGTCGAGCTCGCCGTCGTCGTCGCCGTCGAGCACGGTCTCCCGGTTCTCCGGGGTGGCGGAGTAGCAGCCGGCCGGCAGGGGGCTGTCGATCCACACCCCGGTGTCCATCACGACCACCTTGACGGAGGATGCGCCGGTGGCCGAAGGGGCGAGCTTGGCCGGCGGGGCGTCGGCCGACATCGCCGGGCCGTAGGGGCCGCCGTGCTCGTACGGGGTGGACAGGAACACGTGGTTCGGGCCGACCACCGCGCCCGGCAGCTGGCCCCGCAGCTGCCGCACGGCCGCCGCGACGTCCAGGCCGCGGGTCTTGAGCCGGCGCAGGCCGCCGTGCGGCTCGTCCTCGTGGATCTCGCTGGAGCGGTGGCCGAGGCCGGTCAGGGCCCGGTGTGCGGTGGCGACGCCGTGGTCGGAGACGAGGATCTCGTCGGCGACGAACCGGACCGGGCGACCCGACTGTACTTCGGTGCGCAACCAGGGCAGATTGGACAGGCGCGCCGCGCGGACCTGCTCCCACCGGTGATGACGATCGTTCGATACGGACATCGAGTGCTCCCCCAATAAGGATCAACAATGAGGCCGGTGACATGAGTCGCGCTCCGGACCCCGTGATACACATCCGAGCCTTTGGCAGGATGCAACCATGACGGCAGCGCCCGTGCTCCCCGCCGCCGACGACGACCTGGCGCAGCGGCTGCTCCCGATTGTCATGGCCAACCCCGGCAAGGCCAAGCACCTGGCCGAGGCGGCGCTGCTCGATGCCCGGCGCGACGCCGACCCGGCCTGCGAGGCGGTGGCCCTGCGCGCGCTGGGCCTGGTCGCGCAGGCCCAGCACGACGCGGCCGCCGCGGCGGCCCACCTCAAGGCGTCGATGACCGTGGCGCGCCGGCACGGCCTGCGGGTGCACGAGGCCGAAGCGCGGATGAGCCACGCGCTGATCCTGGACGACCTCGGCCGGCCGGGCGCGGCGCTCAAGGAGGTCGACCGCGCGGTGGCCGAGCTGGACGGCCACCGGCGCTCCCGGGCGATCATGCAGCGGGCGCTGATCCTGCGGCGGCTCGGCTTCGACCGGCAGGCGATGGAGCTGTACCGCGGTGCCCTGCGCGCCTTCCGCGAGTCCGGCGACCAGGTGTGGGAGGCCCGCACCCTGACCAACCGCGGCGTGCTGCACGGCTTCCGCGGCAACCTCAAGCAGGCCGAGAACGACCTGCGGGCCGCCCAGGCGCTCTACAACCGGCTCGGCATGGCGACCGCCGCCGCGCAGGTCGAGCACAACCTCGGCTTCGTCGCGGCGCAGGCCGGCGACGTGCCCACCGCCCTGGCCCGCTACGACCGCGCCCACGACCGGCTCTACAGCACCGGCGTCGCCGCGGTGGGCCTGCTCGACCGGGCCGACCTGCTGCTGTCGGTGCGGCTGCTGCCCGAGGCCGAGACCGCGATCCGGGCGGCCATCGACGCCTGCACCGACGGCCACCTCGACTCGGTGCTCGGCCAGGCCCACCTCATGCTGGCCCGGCACGGCCTGGCCGCCGGCACACCCGCCGAGTCGAAGGCGGCGGCCGCGGCCGCGCGCCGGGAGTTCCAGCGGCAGGGGCGCAGCGTCTGGAGCGCCCGCGCCCGGGTCGCCGAGATCGCCGCCGTGGTCGCCCTCGGCCGGGCCAACCGCGGCACCCTGCGCGAGCTGCGCTCGGTCGCCGCGCACCTGCTGGAGGCCGGATGGCTGCAGCCCGGCTGGGACGCGCTGCTCGACGCCGCCCAGCTGGCCGTCGACCTCGGCGAGCTCTACACCGCCCGCGAGCTGCTCACCGAGGCGGGCGGCGCGGCCAAGCTCGGCCCGGCGCCGCTGCGGGTGCGCTGGTGGCACATCCGGGCCCGGCTGGAGCTGGCCTCCGGCGCGGTCGCCGAGTCCGTCCGGGCCGCCACCTCCGGGCTGCGCCAGGCCGACGCCTACCGGGCCAGCCTCGGCGCCACCGAGCTGCGGGTGCGCGGCAGCGCGGAGACGGCCGCCCTGGCCGGCCTGCGGCTGCGGCTGGCCCTCGTGCACGGCGGGCCGGCCACCGCGCTGAGCTGGGCCCAGCGCTGCCGGGCGGCGGCGCTCACCCTGCCGCCGACGAAGCCCTCGTCCGACCCGGTCGTGGCCCGGCACCTCACCGAGCTGCGGCGCATCAACGGCGAGCTGGTGGCGGCCCCGTCCGGCCCGCAGCGCACCGGCCGCCTCATGCGCCGGCAGCGGGTGCTGGAGGCCGAGATCCGCCGCCGCTCGTGGCGGGCGCCCGGCTCCGAGCCCAACGCGGTGGAGTTCTCCCTCCCCGCACTCGCGGCGGCCCTCGGCGAGCGGGTGCTCGTCGAGCTGCTGGACCTCGACGGGCGCCTGCACGCGCTGGTGGTGCGCGGGCGCAAGGTCACGCATCGCATCATCGGCGAGATCGACGTGGTGCGGGCCGAGCTGGAGTCGCTGCGGTTCGCCCTGCACAACCAGGTGCTGGGCCACGGCGCGGGCGGCGAGCGGCTCGAGCGGCGGGCCGAGCAGCTCGACCGGCTGCTGATGGGCCCGCTCGCCGACCTGCTCGGCGACGGCCCCCTGGTCCTGGTGCCGACCGGGGCGCTGCACGCGCTGCCATGGGGAATGCTGCCCCGGCTGCGCGGGCGGTCGCTGTGCGTCGCGCCGTCCGCGACGATCTGGTTGCGCTGCGCCACCGCGCCGGCCGTCGACGGGCAGCTCGTCCTGGTCGGCGCGCCCTCCGCACAGCAGGCGGCCGACGAGGTCCGCGAGATCGCCGCCGAGCGGCCGGGCGCCGCGGTGCTGGCCGGCGACCAGGCGCGGGTGGCGCCGGCCCTGGCCGCGCTGGACGGGGCGGCGATCGGGCACATCGCGTCGCACGGGGAGTTCCGCTCGGACAACCCGCTCTTCTCGTTCCTGATGCTCGCCGACGGGCCGCTCACGGTGTACGACCTGACCGCGCTGCGCCGGCCGCCGGCCCTGCTCGTGCTGTCCGGCTGCGACACCGGGCTGGCCGCGGTGCACCCCGGCGACGAGCTGATGGGCCTGGTCGCGGCCCTGCTGAACATGGGGACGGCGACCGTGATCGCGTCCACCGGGCCGGTCGACGACGGGGCCACCCGGCACCTCATGCACGCCTTCTACGGCCACCTGGGCACCGGACTCGGCCCGGCCGCCGCGCTCGCCGCCGCGCAGGCCTCAGCCGATCAGCGTGACCGGGCGAGCACGGACAGTTTCGTCTGCTTCGGCGCCGGATGATCGCTCTCGGTTTTGTCGGTCCCCGGACCTACGATGTCGCCCGTGACACGACGCCGTGCTCGACTGCCGCTCGCCGCCCTGGTGGTGCTGCTGGTGCTGGGCGGGCTGGTGGCCTGGGGCGTCGGGGGAGCGCTGGGGCTGCGGTTCGCGCGTTCCGCGGTGCCGGTGGAGCGCCCCTCGGTCGCTGACGTCGCCGAGCCGGCGCCGTTCGCGATCGGGTCGATCGCGGTGCCGGCCGGCCCCCGGCTGACGCTCGCCGCCTCCGCCGTCGCCGACGCCGTTGTGGCCCGCGGCGCGCCCCGGCCGCTCGTGGGCACCGAGGCGCCGGCCGACCTGCAGGTGCGCATCGACGAGTCTGTCCCCGCCGGCGCCTACCGGCTCGACGACCCGCTCACGCTCACCGCGGGCGACCAGGCCGGCGCCGCGTCCGGGCTCTACGCCCTGGCCGACCGCATCCGCTCCGGCGCGCCGCCCCTGCCCGACGAGCAGCGCGGCGAGGTGGTCGCGCCCCGCCTCGGGCTGCGGCTCACCGACGCCGGCGCGGTCGGCCGCGAGCCCGACGTGGCCGAGTTCGCCGCGGGCACCGACTACTCGCTCAACACCGACGTGGTCGGCGGCGCGCTGCTGCCCGAGGCGCCCTGGGTCGACGACGCCGCCGTCGAGCGCATCTCCCGCGAGTTCCACGAGTTCGTCGACCACGCCCTGGCGCAGGGGTACAACGGGGTGGTCCTGCCGGGCTTCCTGGAGTACGTCACGTTCGCCGGCGTCGGCGACGGGCACGCGGTCTACCCGGCCGGCGACGCGCACATCGCCCGCGCCGAGGCCCTCACCGCCGCCTTCGCCCCCGTGTTCCGCTACGCCGCCGACATGGGCATGCGGGTCTACCTGCTCACCGACATGCTCTCGGTGTCGCCGCCGCTGCAGCGGTACCTCGAGAAGACCTTCGGCGGCCTGGCCGTCTCCGATCCGCGGTTCTGGCAGGTGTACTCGCTGGGCCTGGCCGAGCTGTTCCAGCGCATGCCGTTCGTCAGCGGCCTGATGGTGCGCATCGGCGAGGGCGGCGACGTCTACAAGCAGGCCGGTTGGGACTACTCGTCGAAGATCGCCGTCACCACGCCGGCCGCGGTGCGGGCGATGCTGACCGCGCTGCTGGCCACGGCCGGCGAGGGCGGCCGGGACGTCATCTTCCGCACGTGGACCGTCGGCGTCGGCGCGGTCGGCAAGCTGCACACCGACCCCGACGCCTACCGCGAGGTCCTCGGCGGCCTCGACGACCCGCACCTCATCGTGTCGACGAAGTACTCCCTCGGCGACTTCTACAGCCACCTGCCGTTCAACTCCACGCTGGAGGTCGGCGACCAGCGGCGGATCGTGGAGTTCCAGTCGCGACGGGAGTTCGAGGCGTTCGGCGCCCTGCCCAACGACCTCACCGGGCTGCACCAGCAGGCCCTGCAGCGCTTCCTCGCGGCCAACCCGCACGTCGAGGGCGTGTGGACGTGGACCCAGGACGGGGGGCCGCTGCGCGCCGGGCCGATGACACTGGTGCTGCGGTCGGGGTTCTGGCAGCTGTACGACCTCAACTCCTACGCCCTGGGTCGGCTGGCCTGGGACCCGTCGACCCCGGCGGCCCGGATCACCGCGGACTGGGCCCGGCAGACGTTCTCCGACGATCCCGCCACCGTCACCGCGATCGCCCGCGCGATGTCGATGTCCCGGGAGGCGGTGACCAAGGGTCTCTACCTGGGGCCGTACGCCGACCACAAGGTGCAGGCCCTCGGACTCGAGCCGCCGCCGATGATGTGGATCTTCGAGTGGGACATCGTCACCGGCGACTCCGCCGCGCTCGACAGCATCTACGCGGTCAGCCGGGACCGGCTCGAGGAGACGATCGCCGAGGGCGACCGGGCCGTGGCGCTGGCCGCCTCGATGCACGAGACGATCGCCGACACCGACCCGGCGACCTGGCGCGACGCGACGCTGCGGGCCCGGCTGCTCGAGAGCCTGGCCTACGAGACGGACCTGTTCCGCACCCTCGGCGCCTACCGCACCATGGTGCTTCGCCACGCCCAGTGGCTCGACACCGGCTCGGCGACGGCGCGCACGGCGTGGAAGGACGCGGAGGCGCAGTACCGCACCGCCCGCGACGCCCACGTCACCCGCTACGGCGGCGACGTGGACCTGCCGGCGTACAACTTCACGGCCGCCGACATCGGCGCCGCCCGGGCCGACCGCGACCCGCAGATGGCCGTGCTCGCCCGGATCCTGCTCGGCCTCGTGGCGTTCCTGCTGCTGCTCGGTGCGGTGGGCCGCTCGACCGGCCTGCGCGCGCTGTGGCTCGGCGCGACCCGCCCCTGGCGCCTGGCCGACCTGACCCCGCTGCCCGGCCCGCTCGACCGGGTGCTCGTCATCGCCGTGCCGGCCGTCGCCCTCGTGCTGTCCCGGCTGATCTACACCTGGTTCGCCGCGCCCGCGCACCTCGTCGTCTCGCTGGGCGGCTGGCTGCTCTTCGCGGTCACCGCCCGCATGCTGGCCGGCCGGCGCGACCCGTTCCACCTGTGGGCGGTGATCGGCGGGGTGGCCCTGCTGCGCACCCTGATCCTGCTGGCCGCCCTGGTCACCCGCGGCCCCGGCGGCTACTGGTTCGCCTTCTGGACCGATCCGGTGCGCCGCGGGGTGTACGTCTGCGTGGCCTTCGCCGCCTTCGCGTGGCTCTTCGCGGCGACCGCGCTCGTGCTGCGCGACCGGTACTCGCTGCCCCGCCGCCGCGCGGCCGCCGTGGTGCTGGCCGCGATCGGGGTGCCGCTGGCGGTGCTCGGCGGGCTGGTCGCCGGGATCGGGCTGGAGCGCGCCCTGACGATGTGGAACGACCAGATGGCGCTGCTGCCCTGGGGGCTGTCGCGGATCCTGGGCATCACGGTGTACCTGGGCATCCCGGCGTTCCTGCCCACGGCCGCGGCCGTGCTCGGCGGCCTCCTGATCGCCCTCGCCGCGCTGCTGTCGCTGCGCCGGCGACCGCGCTCCTTCCACGCCTCGGGCTCGCCCCGGGGCCCGGCGGCCGCCCTGTCGAGCGGCCCGTCCGCGTCCGGGCCGGCCCCCGCTCGGCCGGCGCCCGCCTTGCCGATGCGCGCGCCACGGGCCGACCGCTCCCCGCCGGGGCGGCATACCGACCGGCCGGGCTGAGCCACCGGCCACCGATCTCGACCAGGCCTGGGCGCCCGGCTCCGGCCTCCGTGACCCATGCGGCTCGGGCGGGAGTGACGGTTCGGGTGGAGCGGGCGCGGGTATGCCTGTCGGCATGAGGGAGCGGGACTCGCGTCAGGTCGTTGTCGTCACCGGGGCCAGCGGGGGGATCGGGCGGGCCACCGCGCGGGCCTTCGCGCAGCGGGGGGCCGCGGTCGCCCTGCTCGCGCGCGGGGAGGCCGGGCTCAAGGCCGCGGCCGAGGACGTCGAGGCGGCCGGCGGGGTCGCGCTGCCGATCGAGGTCGACGTGGCCGACCAGCGCGAGGTCGAGGCGGCGGCGGCCCGGGTCGAGGACGAGCTCGGGCCGATCGACGTGTGGGTCAACGACGCCTTCACGTCGGTGTTCGCCCCGTTCATGGAGATCGAGCCGGAGGAGTTCCGCCGGGTCACCGAGGTCTCGTACCTCGGCTACGTGTTCGGCACCCGGGCGGCGCTGCGGCGGATGCTCCCGCGCGACCGGGGCGCGATCGTGCAGGTCGGCTCGGCGCTGGCGTACCGGGGGATCCCGCTGCAGAGCGCGTACTGCGGGGCCAAGCACGCCATCCAGGGCTTCAACGAGGCGTTGCGGGCCGAACTGCTGCACGACAAGAGCAACGTGCGCGTGACCATGGTGCAGATGCCGGCCGTGAACACGCCGCAGTTCGACTGGGTGCTGTCGCGCCTGGGTCGGCACGCCCAGCCGGTGCCGCCGATCTACCAGCCGGAGGTCGCCGCCCGCGCCGTCGTGTACGCCGCCGATCACCCGAAGCGGCGGGAGTACTGGGTCGGTGCCTCCACGGTCGGCACCCTCGTCGCCGACAAGTTCGTGCCGGGGCTGCTGGACCGGTACCTCGCCAAGACCGGGTACGACTCGCAGCAGACCTCGCAGCGGCGCGACCCCCGTCAGCCGCGCAACCTCTGGGAGCCGGCCGACGAGGACCGGGACTACGGGGCGCACGGCGACTTCGACGACCGCTCCTCGCGCCGCTCGCCGCAGGTGTGGGCGTCGCAGCACCACGGCCTGATCGCCGCGGCCGGCGCGGGGCTCGTCGCCCTGGCCGCGGGTGCCGTGCTGGCCCGCCGCCACTGACGCCAATCGGACAGATTCGAACCGGCGCCCGCGGGCGTCCGTGCCTGCGGTATGCGCATTCTCTTCAGCGCGTGCCCACTACCCGGACATATCACCACCATCCTCCCGCTCGCGCTCGCGGCCCGCGCGGCGGGGCACGACGTGGTGGTGGCGAGCGGGGCGGGCGTCGTGGCGCAGGTGCGGCGCCACCGCATCGAGGCGTGGGCGGTGGGGCCCGCGCGGTCCGAGCTGGCCGGCGGGGGCACGGCCGCCGAGCGGGCCGCCTTCTTCGCCCACTCGGCCGCCCGGCGGGCCGAGGACCTCGTGCCCCGGGCCGCCCGCTGGGGGCCAGACCTCGTCGTGTCGGAGACCGCCGAGGTCGCCGGGTCCGTCGCGGCGGCGGTCACGGGCGCCCGGCACGTCGTGCATGGGCTCGGGGTCATGCCGCCGATCGGGGTCTGGGACGCGTACGCGATGCACGTCGACTCCCTCCTCGCGCGCTGGGGCGGCGAGGGATCGGCCGAGGCGGTGCGCGCGGCCACCTACCTCGACGTCTGCCCGCCGGCACTGCGCTCGGGCGGGGAGCGGATCTGGGGCAACTCGCTGGACCTGCGGCCCACGACGGCGCCCGGGGGAGGGGCTCCGGCGGGGATCGACGGCCTGCCGTACCGCGACACGATCTTCGTCCGTTCCGGCACCCCGGGCGACGGCCGCGCGGTGCTGGCGGCGCTGCGCGACCTGCCGGCCAACGTCGTCGTGTCCGCCGATCCGGGGAGCTACGGGCCGCAGCCCGGCCACGTGCTGGTCTCGCCGGACGTCTCCCTCGCATCGGTACTGCCGCGAAGCCGCGCCGTCATCTCGCCCGGCGGCCCGGGGATCGCGCTCGCCGCCCTCGCCCACGGCCTCCCGCAGCTGGTGCTGTCCCTGGAGGCGGGCGACGCGGACGCGGTCACGCACGCCGGGGCCGCGCTGACGGTCCCCGCGCTCGGCCCGCACGCCATCGAGCGGGCGGTCCGCCGGTGCGTGCCGCGGCTGCTCGAGGACCCGGCGTTCGCCGCCTCGGCCGCCTGGGTCCAGGTGGAGATCGCCGCCATGTCCCCGCCCGACGCGATCGTGCGGGCGCTCACCGCCGAGGGAGTCCCGGCCCTGCGCTGAGCCGTGCGCGTGACCGTTCGACAGGTCCCGGGTGAAAGGGCGTCGATGCGTCGGATCGGAGAGCGCTCTCCCAGCCGAATCCATGTAAGGCCTTGACAGTCGCCCCCGGCAAGGAGAACGCTTCAGAGAGCGCTCTCTCACCCGAAGGGCGTTTGTCCTCTCCGCCAAGAGGTCTTGATGCTCGCTGTCCTGAAACGGGCCAGGGTTCTGGCGCCGCTCGTCGTGGCCGGGCTCGTCGCCGGCTACCTCACCGTCACCGCGCTCACCGCCTCCGCGGCGACCCAACTGCTCTCGCAAGGCAAGACGGCCACCGCGTCGTCGACCGAGAACGCCGGCACCCCCGCCTCCGCCGCGTTCGACGGCGACGCCGGGACCCGCTGGTCCAGCGCCTTCTCCGACCCCCAGTGGATCCAGGTCGACCTGGGGGCGAGCGCGACGATCAGCCAGGTCCAGCTGCAGTGGGAGGCCGCGTACGCGACCGCCTTCCAGATTCAGGTCTCCGCCGACGCGGCCGCCTGGACCACGATCTACTCGACGACCACCGGCACCGGCGGTAACCAGACGCTGAACGTGACCGGATCGGGCCGCTACGTGCGGCTCTACGGCACGGCCCGGGCCACGCAGTACGGCTACTCGCTGTGGGAGTTCCAGGTGTACGGCGACACCGGCACCGGCACCTGCGGCACCACGAACGCGGCCCTGAACAAGACCGCCACGGCGTCGTCGGCCGAGAACGCCGGCACCCCGGCCGCGAGCGCGGTCGACGGCAACGCCGGGACCCGCTGGTCGAGCGCCTTCTCCGATCCACAGTGGATCCAGGTCGACCTGGGCGCGAGCGCGCAGGTCTGCCAGGTGGTGCTGCAGTGGGAGGCGGCGTACGCCACGGCCTTCCAGATCCAGCTGTCGGCCAACGGCACGACGTGGACCAACGCCTACTCCACGACGACCGGCACGGGCGGCACGCAGACGATCAACGCGAGCGGCACCGCCCGGTACGTGCGGATGAACGGCACCGCGCGGGCGACGCAGTACGGCTACTCGCTGTGGGAGTTCGAGGTGCGTGTGATCGGCTCGGTGCCGACCACCGCGCCGCCGACCACGACCCCGCCGGCCGGCTGCCCGTGGGTCGGCTCGACGGCGCCGATCGCGACCCGGGTGAGCCAGCTGCTGAGCCGCATGACGACCGACCAGAAGATCTCGATCCTGCACGGCAACGGGGCGTCGTCGCCGTACATCGGCAACCTGACCGGCATCCCGTCGCTGTGCATCCCCGACATGGGCTTCCAGGACGGCCCCGGCGGCGTGGGCGACGGCATGGGCGGGGTCACCCAGATGCCCTCGGCCGTGACCTCGGCGGCGACGTTCGACCCGTCCCTGGAGCAGGAGTACGGCGCGGCCGTCGGGTCCGAGTTCGCCGGCAAGGGCGCGAACGTGGCGCTCGGGCCGACGCTGAACATCGTGCGCGACCCGCGCTGGGGGCGGGCGTTCGAGACGTTCAGCGAGGACCCGTACCTCACGGGCCAGATGACCGCGGCGAACATCCGCGGCATCCAGAGCCAGGGCGTGATGGCCCAGGCCAAGCACGCGGCCGTCTACAACCAGGAGACCAACCGCAACGGGCCGGCCGACAACGCCATTGTCGATACCCGCACGCTGCAGGAGATCTACCTGCCGGGCTTCCAGGCGGCGGTGACCCAGGGCGCGACCGCCTCGATCATGTGCGGCTACTCGACCGTGAACGGCACCTACGACTGCGACCACCCGTACCTGCTCAACACCGCGCTGTACCAGCAGGCCGGCTTCGGCGGGTTCGTCACCTCGGACTGGGGCGCGGCGCACTCGACCGTCCCGGCGGCCAACAACGGTATGACGATGGAGATGCCCGGCGGGTACTTCTTCGCCGACTTCCTGCGCCAGGCCGTGGCCAACGGCCAGGTGAGCGCGGCCCAGCTGGACCTGATGGTGACCCGGGTGCTCACCCCGATGTTCGCGTTCGGCCTGTTCGACAAGCCGAAGACCGGCTCGCCGCAGGCGAACGTGAGCACGGCCGCGCACCAGGACGTGGCCCGGCGCGGCGCCGAGGAGGGCACCGTGCTGCTGAAGAACAACGGCGTCCTGCCGCTGTCCACGGCCACCACCCACTCGATCGCCGTGCTCGGCGTCGACGGCGGCGCGGGCGTGCAGAGCGTCGGCGGCGGCAGCGCGACGGCCACCAGCTCGGGCACGGTCTGGCCGCTGACCGGCATCCAGAACCGGGTCCAGGGCACGGGGACGACGGTGACGTACAACGACGGCACCAACATCGCCAACGCGGTGGCGCTGGCCCGCTCGTCCGACGTGGCGATCGTCTTCGCCAGCAACAACTACGGCAACGAGGGCTCGGACCAGACCACGATCGACCTGCCGGGCACCTACAACTCGCTGATCAGCCAGGTCGCGGCGGCCAACCCCCGCACGATCGTGGTGCTGCACACCAACTCGGCCACGACGATGCCGTGGCTGGACCAGGTGGCGGGCGTGTTCGAGGGCTTCTACGCCGGCCAGCAGGTCGGCACGGCCACGGCGGCGCTGCTGTTCGGCGACGCCAACCCGTCGGGCAAGCTGCCGGTCAGCTTCCCGAAGAGCCTGGCCGACGTGCCGGCGAACACCACCGCGCAGTGGCCGGGGGCGAACAACCAGGTGCAGTACTCCGAGGGCCTGAAGGTCGGCTACCGCTGGTACGACAGCCAGAACATCGCGCCGCTGTTCCCGTTCGGCTACGGCCTGTCGTACACCAGCTTCGGCTTCAGCAACCTGCAGGTCGGGGCGCTGAACAACGGCAAGGCGACGGTCACCGCGACCGTCACCAACACCGGCAGCCGGGCCGGCACCGAGGTCGTGCAGTTGTACGTCGGGGCGCCGGCGGCCGTCGGGGAGCCCCCGCGCTCGCTCAAGGGCTTCCAGCGGGTGACCCTCAACCCGGGCGCCTCGACCACGGTCACGTTCTCGGTGACGCAGAAGGACCTGGCGTACTGGAACACGACCAGCAACGCGTGGACGACCGCGGCCGGGACGTACCAGATCTCGGTCGGCAACTCCTCGCGCAACCTGCCGCTGTCGGGGAGCCTGGCCGTCACGGCCGCGACCGTGCCCAGCAACCTGCTGCCGAATCCGTACGGCATGAGCAGCCCCGTCGGCAAGGCGGTCAACTGGGCGTTCGGCGCGGCGGGGGCGACCTACACCGCAACGGGCCTGCCCGCGGGCCTGTCCATCAGCTCCGCCGGCGTCATCACGGGATCGGCCACGACGGCCGGAACGTCAACCGTGACGGTAACCGCGAGCACCGGGGCAACGGCCACCTTCGTGTGGAC
>NZ_BAAARV010000053.1:0-41461 GCF_039532525.1 Dactylosporangium salmoneum | reverse complement strand
CTTTTGCGAAAGCGTCAGCGGTACTGCGGCTGCCGGCCGCCCATCGCCTGCCCGAAGCGCGGGTCGCTCTTGGGCACCTCGACGAAGTTGCCGTCCTGCGAGACGAACGCGCCGGCCACCGCCTGGCCGCCACCGCGCAGCGCGACGATGAGACCGATCAGGAGTCCCATGAACCCGGCGAAGATCAGCAGCGGGGCGCCGCTGCTGTCGCCGCTCGCGAGGGCAACGCCGACGATGAACAGCAGCACGCCGAGGCCGAGCACGCCCAGGCCGATGCCCAGCATGCGGGCGCGGGACGCCTTGCACTGCTCGCACCACGGCCACGCCGCCGCCTGCACGGTCTTGCGCACCATCATGACCACGATCGCGTAGACGATGCCGCCGAGCAGGATGAGCGGGGGCGCCCACTTCGGCGGCTTGGAGATGAGCCGCATCTTCTTCATCTCGATCGCCGGCTCGCCGTGGCGGGGGCAGACGTGCGGCATGTGACCGGCCGCCACCTGCTGTGCAGGAATTTGGATCATGTTGAGGTACTCCCCGTCGATGCGTGACTGATGACGGGCGAGGATCTCACGCCGGACCGGGATGTGACGTCGGTCGATCGGTCAGAGCAGGGTGGCCCGGTCGGCCGCCTCCCGGCCGGACTCCCAGCCCTCGCGGCTGTCGACCCGGCTCCCGCGCCCCCGCACGGTGCGCGGGAAGACCTTCGCCATGGTCTCGCGCACCTGCTCGTCCCGGGAGCGCAGCACCGGCAGCAGGTCCGCCTGCTCGGGGGCCGCCTCGATCGCCGCCTCCGCCACCCGGGCCAGCCGCTCGCCGATGCGCACCGCGTAGGCGACCAGGAACGACTGGCGGAACGCCTTGAGCCGGGCCCGGCCGGCCTTGCCCCCGGGCGGCTCCGACTTCGCCATGGCCCGGTTCGCCTGGACCAGCAGCGAGGTGTACAGCAGGTCGACCGCGTCGATGTCCGCGTCGAACCCGAACACGGTGGTGAACCCGTGGTCCGGCGACCACACGGTGTGGCAGCGGTTGGCCTCGGCGACGGCGCTGAGCAGCGACGCCTTCTCGCCCTCGTAGGGGTGGTCGACCCCGATGCGGCGGGCGAAGGGCACCACGGTCGCGTCCGGGCCGCCCCGGCCGGCCAGCAGGGCCTCGTCGATCGAGTGGCGGGCGACGAGCTCCTGCGCCTTGGCCGTGTAGGTCTCGGCCTCGGCCGGGTACGAGGTCGACTCGGCCTTGGCCAGCAGCGCCCGCACCCGGTCGAGCAGCCGCACGTCGACGTGGGCGGCGCTCACCCGCCGGGGCGCGCTGCCCGGCGGCGGGACCAGCACCTCGATGGGCGGCAGCTCGGCGAGCACCCGCAGCAGCCCGAGCAGGTCGTCGATGGCCGAGATCCGGTCGCGGCGGTGCCGGGCGGCGAGCTCGGTGACGTACCGGTCGTCGGCGCCCCACCAGACCGCCGCTTCCAGCTCGTCGGCCTGGGCCAGCCAGCGCTCGTCGACGCCCTTGCGGGGAAAGCCGCGCAGGTGGGCCGCGACGGCGTCGACCAGGGCCCGGCCGAGCAGCGGCCGGTCGGTCCCGCCGCGGCGGACCACGACCCGGTGCAGCTCCACCGGCTGCCAGCCGCCCCGGAACACTCGCCCGGCGGCCTCGGCGAGCGCGGCGAACAGCGCCGGGTCGACGTCCGCTGCCGGGGCGACGGCGAGGCGGTCGAGGCCGTCCTCGTAGTCCACCGCCCCGTGCACCAGGGCGTCGATCTGGGATTTCACGGCGCCAAGGCTACTTGGCCAATTCGGCGGGCTCGTAGGCGTACAGCCAGGCGGTGGCCTTCTCGTAGAACATCGGCACGAAGATCCGCATCATCGCGGCCTGCAACCGCCGCTTGACCGGGCCGGCCTTCTTCGCCCCGCGGTTGTCCTCGGCGGTGCCCAGCACCTTCGCGATCCGCGGGCGCCGCTCGGCGTCGTAGGCCAGCAGGGCCGCCGGCACCGACCCGGCCCGCTGCAGCCCGGCGGCGAGGGCCAGCGCGTCCTCGATCGCCATCGAGGCGCCCTGCCCGGCCCCGACCGGGTGCGCGGCGTCGCCGATGAGCACGATCCGCTCCCCGTGCCAGGCCGGGATCGGATCGGCGACGTGCATGAGCACCGGGGCGTGCACCCCGGTGGCGGCCGCGATCACTCGCGCGGGCGTCTCCTCCTGCGCGAAGGCGGCGGCGGTGCGCCGCAGCCACTCGGCGTCGCCGGCCCCGCGCCGGTCGGGCTCGGCCGGCGCCTGGATCTGCGCCGACCACCACACCTCATCGCCGGCGGCCAGGTGGATGAAGGCGCCGTTGCGGGCGAAGGTCAGGTTGAACACGCCCGGCTCGACGCCGTCCAGCCGGGACACGCCGGAGACCGAGTAGAGCCCGGCGTACTGCGGCCGCGGCGCGCCCGGGTTCAATGCCCCGCGGACCGTGGACCAGATCCCGTCCGCGGCCACGAGCAGGTCCGCGGTCTCGGCCCGGCCGCCCTCGAACGCGGCGGTCACCCCGTCCGCCGCCTCGGTCGCCGAGACGAGCCGCTCGCCGGTGACGATCCGCGCGCCGGCCGCGGCCGCCCGGTCCCGCAGTGCGGCGACCAGCCGCCCGCGCATGAGCGTGACGCTGCGCACCGCGTCGGCCTCCCGTCTCCCGCGGGCCACGTCGCCGAGCAGCATGCCGCCGGCCGACCACATCCGCTGCCGCTCGATCTCGTGCCCCGCCGCCCGCACCGCCTCCAGTGCGCCGAGCCCGTCGAGGCAGCGCAGCCCGTTGGCGGCCAGGCTGACGAACGCGCCGACGTCGCCCTCCGGGTCCGCGTACGCCTCGTAGACGGTCACCTCGGCGCCGATGCGCCGCAGCGCCAGAGCCGCCGTCGCGCCCGCCACCCCGCCGCCGATCACCATCGCCCGCATGGCGGTCCTCCTTTCTCGCTGAATCTCGATTCACTGAACTTGGATTCTGTGAAAGTATGTTCGGTAGGATCAGGGGCGTCAACCCCGGGGCGGCAGGAGGCGTCGATGCCTGAAGGCGGGCGCAAGGTGAAGGCGGCACAGACCCGGGCGGCCCTGCTGGACGCCGCCCGGACACTCTTCGGCGAGCGCGGCTACCTCAACACCAAGATCACCGACATCACGGCCGCGGCCGGCCGCGCGACCGGCTCGTTCTACGAGCACTTCGCCGACAAGGACGAGCTGCTGCGGGCCCTGCTGGCCGACATCGAGGACGCCGCCGACGAGCGGATGGCCCAGGTCGAGCACCCGCGCGAGCACGACCTGACGGACCGGGAGCAGCTGCGCCTGCACCTGGGCATCGCCTGGGGCGTCATGCGGCAGCACCGGGCCGTCCAGGTGGCGCTGTTCCAGTCGATGGTGGCCGACGACCCTGCCTCCGGGCGGGCCTGGCGGGACCTCACCGGGCAGACCGCGACCCTGCGTGAGCACCTGGAATGGCTGCGCGAGCAGGGCCACCGGCTCCCCGGCGAGCCGGAGCTGATCGCCGCCGCCATGGGCTCCCTGCTGGCCCTGACCGGCTACGCCCTGCCGCCGGACGGCCCGTACGGCGACGAGCAGGTGGTCGATGCCCTCACCGACCTTCTGCTCAATGGGCTGGCCGGTTAGCCAGGGCTCGACCCCCGTGAAGCGGTTCGTTCGGACCCGATCGAGCTGGTAGGTTCGACCCGATCGAGCTGGTAGAAAGGGCGCCGTGAAGATCGTGCTCGCCGGGGGCACCGGAACCCTCGGCCGCCGGATCGCCGCCGATCTGGCCGATCGCGGCGACGACGTCGTCATCCTCACCCGCCGGGTCCGCGACGAGCTGCCCTACCGCCAGATCCTCTGGGACGGCGCCACGGTCGAGGACTGGGCCGAGGAGCTGTCCGGCGCCGCCGTGATCAACCTCGCCGGCGAGCTGGTGGACCGCCGCCCCACCCGGGCCAACGTGGACCTGCTGCGCGCCTCCCGGGTCCGCCCCACCTGCGCCCTGGTCGAGGCGGCGGCCGTGCTGGCCGAGCCGCCGCTGGTCTGGCTGCAGGCGAGCACCCTGGCCATCTACGGCGACGCCGGCGAGCCGGAGCTGGACGAGACGGCCCCGGTCGGCGACGGCCCGGTGCAGATGGCGGGCGTGGCCCGGGCCTGGGAGTCGGCCGCCGCGCTGGCCGAGGCGGCCACCTTCCACCGCGCGATCGTCGACGGGACCCGCCAGGTCGTGCTGCGGATGGGCATCGTGCTGGACCGCGGCGCCCCGGCCCTGACCCGCCTCACCGGCCTGGTGCGGTGGGGCCTGGGCGGCCGGGCCGGCTCCGGCCGGCAGTGGGTGAGCTGGATCCACGTCGAGGACCTCCTCGCCGCGGTGCGCCACCTGCTCGACGACGCGTCGCTGTCCGGCGTCGTCCACGTCACCGGCCCCAACCCGGTGCGCAACGCCGAGCTGATGGCCGCCCTGCGCGCGATCCTGCGCCGCCCGCCGGCCCCGTCAGTGCCGGCCTGGCTGGTCCGGGCCGGCGCGGTGGCGCTGCGCACCGACGCGGCGCTCGCCCTGACTGGCCGCCGCGGGGTGCCGCGCCGGCTGCTTGACGCCGGCTTCGAGTTCGCCCATCCGGATCTGGTCCCGGCGCTCGAGGACCTCCTGCTCGCGCCGCACATCGCGCCTTAAGCGGCATCACCCGTCCAGAAGGGCCGGGCTGAGGCCTTCCTGAAATCCACCTTTCCTCGCCCCGATCCCACCCTCGCGCGTGGTCGGATACGCCTCGTAACCGGTCCGCTTCCGCGTCCGCGTCCGCTGGAGGGTCGATGCTCGTGTCCCGCAGGCTCGTCGTCGCGCTGGCCGCCGCCGGCGCGCTCGTCGCGGTGCCGCTGGCCGTGTGGGCCAACGCCGGCCCGGCGGCCGAGGCGGCGACCAACGCGCTGCTGTCCCGCGGCCGGCCGGCCGAGGCCTCCTCGGTCGAGTCCCCGGACCTGCCCGCGGCCGACGCCGTCGACGGGGACCCGCGCAGCCGGTGGGGGAGCGAGGAGGGCGCCGACCCGCAGTGGATCTCCATCGATCTGGGCGCCCGGAGCACCATCACCCGGGTCCGGTTGCGTTGGGAGGCCGCGTACGCCAGGCAGTACAGCATCGAAACGTCCCCGGACGGCGCGGCGTGGACGCCGATCTACAGCACGAGGCGCGGGGACGGCGGCACCGACGACCTGACCGGGCTGTCCGGCTCGGGGCGGTACGTGCGCATGTCCGGAACCGCCCGCGGCACGAAGTGGGGTTACTCCTTGTACGAGTTCGAGGTCTACGGCACCACCAGCCACAGCGCCGGGCGCGCTTCGCAGGGGGCGGTCAGCCCGTCCCCGGCAGCGACGACAAGCGCGGCGCGGCCGTCCGCGACCACGGCGGCGCCCGCGACGCCCGCGACAACGGCGGCGCCCGGGACCGGGCTGGACGACCCGGCCAAGAAGGAGATCGCCATGCGGCTGGTCTCCTCGGCCGAGAACTCCTCGCTGGACTGGAAGGCGCAGTACCAGTACATCGAGGACATCGGCGACGGCCGCGGCTACACCGGCGGGATCATCGGCTTCTGCTCCGGCACCGGCGACATGCTCGAGCTGGTCGAGGCCTACACCCAGCGCGTTCCCGGCAACGCGCTGGCCAAGTACCTACCGGCGCTGCGCAAGCTCGACGGCTCCGACTCCCACGCCGGGCTCGACCCGGGCTTCACCAAGGACTGGAAGGCTGCGGCGGCCGACCCGCAGTTCCAGAAGGCGCAGGACGACGAGCGGGACCGGGTGTACCTCAACCCCGCCGTCACCCAGGCCAAGGCCGACGGCCTGGGCGCCCTCGGCCAGTTCATCTACTACGACGCCATGGTCATGCACGGCCCCGGCACCGACCCGGTCAGCTTCGGCGGCATCCGCAAGGCGGCGATGGCCAAGGCCAAGACCCCGGCGCAGGGCGGCTCCGAGCCGTCCTACCTCAGCGCCTTCCTGGACGCCCGGGCGGCGGCGATGCGCACCGAGGCCGCGCACAGCGACACCAGCCGGGTGGACACGGCCCAGCGCCAGTTCCTCAACCAGGGCAACCTGGACCTGCACACCCCGCTGACCTGGAAGGTGTACGGCGAGACCTTCCACATCCCGTAACGATTGCCCGGCGACCCCTTGCGCGGGTGCGTACGATCGGCGGCGTGGCGCAGCCGATCATCGATCTCGACGAACGGGCACGGCTATGAGTGCCCCGTCGCCGCTGGACCTGTGCGTCGAGGCGCTGGCCACCGGCCGGGTGCAGGGACTCAGCGCCGACGCGCCGATCCATGCCCTGGCCGCGACCCTCGGCGCCGAGTTCGCCGAGCAGTCGTCCGGCGACGCCATGTACCGCGACTTCGGCACCGTCGAGTGCCACTACGAGCGGCTGGGCCCCGACGAGCCGTGGCAGGGCCGGTTCCTGGTGGTCCGGGCCGACCGGCTGCCGGCCCCGGTCCGCCTCGACTACCTGCAGGAGGAGCTGCGCCGGGTCGGCCAGAGCCTCCAGCCGTTGCCCGCCGACCGGCACGGCGCCCCCGACACGCTGCGGGCGCCGGTCAGCGGTGCGACGGTCACCGCCGAGGACGGCGTCGTGGTGGCGATCGCCGCCCCGGTCTGGCTGGTGCCGGACTCCCCGGCCTTGCCGGAGGCCCGGTGGCGGGCCGTCTGCGACAGTCTCGGCGAGCTGCTGCCGCTGACGCGCACCGAGCGGGCGGAGTGGCTGGCCGACCGGGTGCCCGACAGCGCCGAGGCCGCCGAGTGGTGGGTGGCGCTGCTGCACCCGCTGCCGGCGCTGCGGTTCCGGGACCCGCAGCGGGCGGTGGAGTGGGCCGGACTGGAGATCTGGCTGCTGGACCGGGCGGCCGACGCCGGCGCCTGGTCGCGCGAGGAGTGGGTGTGGCGGTGGATGTGGTTCGTCCGCAGCCTCACCCAGCGGGCCGCCGCCAAGCACGCCGCCGACCTGACCCGGATCAGCCTGGCGGCGCTGCCGATGACGGTCGCCCAGCTGCACGGGCTGCCGACGGACTGGCGGGCCCTGAGCGTGCCCGACCTGAAGCGGGCGCGCACCGCCCGGGCCCTGCTCTCCGTGGCCACCTCCTACGGCGCCCGCGTGATGGGCTAGACCCGCTACCGCAGCTCGTTCCTGACGTCCCACATCCACACGCCGCCGACGCCCTTGGCCGGGCCGAACAGGGCGGTCACGGTGTCCCGGGCGGGGACCCACTCCGCGGAGGCCGGGACGATGACGAGCGACGCGTGCCAGTACCGCAGGTCGGCCCGCGCCTGCGCCCGCTCCTCGTCGCCGATCGGCGGCACCTTGTACTGGTACGCGGCGTAGGCGAACAGGTCGTCGGTCGGGCGGGTGACCGGGCCGACGGTCGCGTGGTGGCCCTCGATGCCGTCCTTCGGGCCGAGGAAGTAGCCGTGCGACAGCGGCATCTGCTCGTTGGTCGCCGCCGCCCAGGCCATGCCGTCGTACCAGTCCCACTGCGGCAGCGGCACGACCAGTACCGTCTGGCCGCGCCCGACGTACTGCCTCCACGTCCCCGCCGTGATGAACGTCGGCGTCGGGGGCCGGTCGACCACCTTGAGCGTCCAGGGCGCGGCCGGCACCAGCGCCACGGCCACCAGGCCGCAGATCAGCGCCTGCCGGTTGCGGCCGGTCAGCCCCGGGATCTCCGACAGCCGCTGGATGCCGATGGCCACCAGCAGCACGACCGCCCACTGGGTGACCTGCCCGAACCGGGTCGGCAGCGCGGTGTCGAAGAGGGGCAGGTCGTTGAGCAGGCCGAAGGGGCCCTTGATGCCAGTGTCGACGCCCTCGTACTGCAGCGGGGAGCCCATCGCCAGCACGGCGAACCCGAGCCCGGTGACGGCCAGGCAGCGCACCCGCACGTCCCGCCACTGCCACCAGACCAGCACGACGAGCAGGACGACCAGCGACCAGCCGAAGTAGCCGTGCTCCTCGGCGCCGAGACCGAACGGTGACGGCGTGTTGAAGCGGCGCAGACGCTCGGCGATGCTGTTGCTGCCGTACGTCGTCAGCCCCAGCACGTCCAGGCGGAACTTCGTCATCGCCGGCTCGCCGCCGTGGTAGCTGCCCGGCCCGTAGAACTGGAAGTAGAGCGGGTAGGCCAGGACCGCACCGGCCGCGCCGGCGGTCACCGCCAGCCCGGCGGCGAGCGGCCTGACGAGGGTCCGGACCACCTCGCGCCGTTGCAGGGCGTAGAGCGTCATGAACGACGCCATGCCCAGCGCGGCCAGGAGCAGGGTCTCCTCATTGACGAACGCCTGGTACACGACGACGGCCGCCAGCAGCAGCCCGTTGCGCACCGGGCGGCCTTCCAGCAGCTTGCACGAGCGCCAGATCAGCAGCGGTACGGCGAACTGTGCGGCCAGGTTCGGGTGGTACGAGATGTGCGAGGCGACCGCGGGCGCGAACCCGCCGACCAGCCCGCCCACCCACGCCGCCGCCCGGTTGGTCGCCAGGTGGCGGGAGAACAGCCAGTACCAGGACGTCGCGGTGGCCACCACGGCGAGCACCATCAGCACGTCGAAGCTCGCCTGCGCGCCGAACATCAGGGTGACCGGCGCCATCGGGATGCCCAGCCCGAGCGCGCTCGTGTTGGCCATGGCGTTGACGCCGAACGGCGCGTTGAGGTTCGCGATGAAGAGCGGGTTGCCACCGTGCGTCACGAAGTGGGCCGCGTGCGCGAGGAAGAGTTCGGCCTGGGCCCGGTCGCCCGCCTGGATCGGGATCGTCCCGCCGCGGCCGATCAGGAGCGGCGCGACGATGAACAGCATGAGCAGCAGGTACGAGGCGACCGGGAGCAGGTCGGCACGCCTGACCCACCGGCGCCACGCGGAGTCGGTGATGTCCGCGTTACTCTGCGTGTCTTCGCGCCTCTGCGCCGCCTCCTCGGCGGGCCGCAGCACCATGACGCGACCACCGGTCGACATTGCGTGACCGTAGCAACGCGGTCGCCCGATTTCCCCCGATGTGGGGGTGAGATGTGGGGCGAATCCTTATGCCGGATTCGCCCCCTTTCATATCTGACGATCAGTCACCCATGGGGCTCACGGTGTCGGTGGGCACCGGTACGGGCTCCGTGGCCGTGTCGGTCGGCATCGGTGCCGGCTGCGTAGCCGTGTCGGTCGGCATCGGTGCTGGCTGCGTGGTCGTGTCGGTCGGCGCCGGGATCGGGTTGCCGAACGTGTCGGTCGGCGTCGGCGTCAGTGGCGTGCAGCCCGGGTTCGGCGTCTCGGTCGGGGACACGGTGCCGCCGAAGGTCGGCGTGGCGCTGGGTACCTCGGTGGGCACGGTGCCGCCGTAGGGAGGCGCGGTGGTCGGCGTCATGGCCGGCAGTGTCGACGAAGCCTGGGTGGGCGTCGCGTTGATGTCCGGCGGCACGATGATCGAGCTGCCCACGCTGGGCTGGGTCGGCGGGTAGATGATGCTCCCGCCCGGCGCCGGTTGTGTGGCCGTGTCGGTCGGCATCGGGATCGGGTTGCCGAACGTGTCGGTCGGCATCGGTGCCGGTTGCGTGGCCGTGTCGGTCGGCGCCGGGATCGGGTTGCCGAACGTGTCGGTCGGCGTCGGCGTCACGCAGGGGTTGTCGGACGGCTCCCCGGTCGGCGTGGCGCTGGGTGATTCGCTGGGCGCGGCGGTGGTGGGCATCGCGCCCCACGGGTCGGGCGTCACCGTCTCGGCCGGCCGCGCCCGGTCGGCCCCTCCGACGGTCTGTGCCCCGGCGACGGTCTGTTGCAGCACGCCGGCGGTCAGCACCGCAAGGAAACAGGCCCCCCCGACGATAATCGGCCGGCGCCGTTTGCTGTTGCTGGCAGGCATTGGGTGAAACCCCCGTTGATCTCGACAGCAGTCACCCATATCCTCACTTGGGGTTAGCCCGTTTGGCCCGAAAACGCCGATTTTCAGGATTTTCGCGGCTTTTTACCGTACGGCGGAAGGCCCGTCGATCGGTCGCAGTGACGCGGATCGCCAACAACCGGACAGCACTACTGGCAGGAAGAGGCTATGCTGCCCCGGGTCTTCCGCGTGCCGAGGAGCTTTCATGTCTGACCCGTACGCACCACAACCCCCTCAGGACCCCTACGGCCAGCCGTCCTACGGCCAGCAGCCGTCGCCATATGGCCAGCCACCGTCATACGGCCAGCAGCCGCCGCCATATGGCCAGCCCTCGTATGGCAACGACCCCGGCTACGGCGCCCAGCCCGGTTACGGCGGTCAGCCCGGCTACGGTGCCGGCAACGACCCCGGCTACGGTGCCCAACCCGGCTACGGCAACGACCCCGGCTATGGCGCTCAGCCCGGCTACGGCCAGCCGTCCTACGGCAACGACCCCGGCTATGGCCAGCAGCCGGCCTACGGCCAGCCGACGTCCGGCGTCCCCGGTTACGGCCAGCCGACGTCCGCGGTCCCGGCCTCCGGCGGGGGCTACGGCCAGCCCGGCTACGGCGCTGACCCCGGCTACCCCGCGTGGGGCGGCGCGGCCCCGACCCCGCCGCCGCGCAAGCGCACCGGCCTGGTCCTGAGCCTCGTCTTCGGCGCCCTGGCCCTGGTGCTGTGCGGCGGCATCGGCGTGGCCGCGTGGGTGTACTCGTCCAACGACGAGAAGACGCCCGAGGCGACCTCCTCCTCGACCCCGACCACCGGTAGCAGCGCCAAGACCCCGACCGGCGGCGCCAAGACGACCGCGGCCGCCGGCCCGAAGGTCAAGCTCACCGCCCCGGCCACCATCAGCACCTGGAAGAAGCAGGCCAACCAGGACCAGGCCCAGGCCATGGCCAAGCAGCTCTCGGCGGCCGGCATCGACAACCCGTTCGCCGCCCAGTACCAGGACTCGTCGAAGACCAGCCGCGTCGCCATCGTGTGGGGCGGCACCGGCTCGATCTTCAGCGTGGGCGGCCCCGACAAGCAGCTGGACTCCTTCTTCAAGAGCGCCTTCCAGTCGCTGAACAGCACCGGCAGCGCCCCGATCGACGTCCAGCCGGGCTCGCTGGGCGGCAAGGCCCAGTGCGAGAAGACCGACTCCTCCTCGGGCGTGACCATCTCCATCTGCGCCTGGGTCGGCAACGACGCGCTGCTGGCGTTCATGTTCAGCCAGATGGAGCCGGACGCCGCCGCCACCCAGGTCAAGGTGATGCTCCCCGCCATCGTCACCGCCGCCTGACACCTTCCTCGAAGCCGCCCGCGCCCCCAACGGGACGCGGGCGGCTCCTTTCAGGGAGTACGGCGGTGGCTAGTGTTCGAGCATGACGGCCCTCGAGGACGTGATCCGAGCCCTGTTGTTCCGGCGCCCAGGAGTGGAGCCCGAGCCGCGCGCCAGGTCTGTCGAGCGGCTCGACGACGGGACATTCCACGTCGACTACCACGACCCTGACCACGTCTACCTCGTGACCGTGCGCCAGATCCCGCGAGTCCGCTTGCCGCTCGAGCGTCCGGCGCCCGTCGGCCAGGTCGGCGGGGTGCGCGCGGAGCTCGTACAGGTGAGCCTGGCCAACCACATCGAGGTCGTCCTCGACGCCGAGCCGGGCCCGCCTCGGGAGGCGGCGCTCGACGCCTACCTGACCTCGTACGGGCAGTGGGCGGAGCGCGCCGAGCCTGGGTCGCCGCCACCGCCGCAGCCCGGGGAACAGTTCGGCAGGATCGCGCTCGCGGTTTCCGATGACAGCGGCACGGCCTATCGTCTCGCCTCAGGCCAGCTTGGCGGCACGGGCATGGAGTGGACGGTGCGCTGGTTGTTCCGGCCGACCCCGCCCGTCACGGCGCGTCGCCTGACGCTCGACTTCACGTCTCCCGCCGGACCACCCGTGAGCATCAGCCTTCCGCTGCCTCCCTTCACCAATTCCTGAAGCTATTCAGTCACGGCAAGGGCTCGAACAGTGGCCTCGAGTTCGGTGCGGGTAACTTTGCGCTGAGCGACGGCTGCCACGTTGCCGGCCTGGTCAAGGACGACGGTGTTCGGCAGCGTGCGGGGCGAGATCGCGGGAAAGGTCAGCGGAATCTCACCGGCCGGATCGAACAGGCTCGGATAGGTCAATCGATAGGAGTCGACAAATTTCCTGGCCGCGTCGCGGTCGTCGTTGACGTTCACGCCGAGCACACGCACACCGAGGCCGGCGGTAGCCTCGGCGACAGCCTGCAGATCCGGCGCCTCGTCACCGCAGGGCGCGCACCAGGACGCCCAGAAGTTGATTACCACAACAGAGCCGCGCCACTCGGCGAGCCGAAACGCGCTGTTGTCGAGGAGATGTCCGGTCAACGCCGGCGCGGCCTGACGGCTCGCAGGCGAAAATTGGACGATGGCGGTGGCAGCGGGACGCGCTTGACCGTCCGCGTCATTCGGCTGTTGCAAACACCAGGCCGCCACCAAACTGACCGCGACGATTGCGCACGCGGCAAGCCGACGACGCGTAAACAACGTGCCCCCTGGAAGTTGATGCACCGCTCGAAATTCTTGTAGACGGTAGCTCAAGCGGCTGGCAGCTCTCCCCGCTCACCCGACCTCGCGACCCGCCTGTGCCGCCGTCCGTGCCCTGTCGGGCCACCACTCAAACTGACAAACAAGGGCATACGCGCTGTCGTATCTATCGTGCGTCAGTGCTTCCAGATACGCCGACACGGCACGCTCACTCCTGAATCGCTCCCTCCGCCAGATCAGCGCATCGGCACTCCCGCATATCAGCGCAAAAGCCGCCATAACACTCAGCACCTTCAGGGCGCCACGTCGGCTACGCGCGGCATGAATGCTGTCAGGCAACGTGCACCGGCCTCCTTCCGCTTAGGCGCGAGTCGCGGTGAGGCGTTGAAGGGCTGCGGCTGCCGGGGGTCCCCACGTGGCCTTTCCACCCGGGAGGTCGCGGACTCCGGCATCGCCGATGAGTACGCAGGCGAGGGCCTTGATCAGCGCCCAGCCGCGAGCGCGCCGCAGGGTCGCCGCGTCCGCAGCCGCCGAGTAGGCCTGATGGAAACGGTCGATGGCACCGTCGGGGAGAAGGAGCCAACCGGCGGCCAGGTCACAGGCCGGGTCCCCGGCGCACATGTCGCCGAAGTCGACCACGCCGCAGAAATCGCCGTCGCGTGTCAGAAGGTTCGCCGGGTGCAAGTCCGCGTGCAGCCACAGCGCCGGACCTGACCAGGCGGGCGCGGCCAGCGCGTCATCCCAGACCTCGCGCACGGCGTCCGGGTCGGAAACCAACCCAAGATCGGCTGCCTCCTTCAGGAGGCGCCCGAAGCCTTCGCCGACATCGGCGAGCGGACCACCTCGGCGGTTCCGGCCCGCAGGCGCGTCATCAGGCGCCGGCTGATGCAGCGCCGCCAGGAAAGCCGCCAAGGTATCCGCCGCCTCGGCACCGCGAGTGGCGGGCGCGCGGTCAGCAGGTTCACCGGCGACCCAGGTAGTGACAATCCAAGGGCGCGGGAACCGCTCGGAAGGCCGGCCGAGTCGCTGCGGAACAGGTATCGGCAATGGGAGCCGCGCCGCCGTGGCGGGCAGCAGGGCGTGCTCCTTGAGCAGCAGCTCATCCGCGTCCTGAGTCGCCCAGGGCAGCCGAACCGCAAGCTCGTCGCCGAGCCGCCACAACTGATTGTCCCATCCACGCGCACCAAGCGTCAGCGGCAAGCCGGCCAGGTCGGGATGCTGCTCGCGGAGCAACGCTGCAATCAGATCCGCGCTGATGTCATTCACAGTGCCCGTCATCGAAGCGACTGTAGCCCTGCTCGTCGACCAGCCAAGCGAAGCGAGGCATCGGGGCGCGCCCAGGCGTATCCGTCGCGCGGCCTCGTGTTTTGCCGTGCGCGTCGCGCCTGCCGCCCGGCCGGCACGAAATTTTCAAGGAGAACTGCGCTGTCGACCGCGTTGCGGTGCGGCCTCGATTGACAGTCGATCGACTGAAATCCAGCATGGGAACGCTTCCATCGGGGTTCACCGATTGGTCTCGCTACCCAGGGCCGTGAACCACCGCTCCCCAACCATGCTGCAGGAGGATGTATGTCCCCTCTGTCCCGCAGGAAGTTCGTGGCTGCCGTCGGCGGCACGGTCGCCGGGATCGCACTGGGCTCGAAGGTGCTGGAGGCGGCCGCCGCCACCAACGCCGCACCGGACGCCTACGCACAGAAGTTCCTGGACCAGTACAACAAGATCAAGAGCTCGGCCAGCGGCTACTTCAGTCCGGCTGGAGTGCCCTACCACTCGGTCGAGACCCTCATGGTCGAGGCGCCCGACCACGGGCACGAGACCACGTCGGAGGCATTCAGCTACTGGATGTGGCTGGAGGCCGTGTACGGCCGGGTGACGGGCGACTGGGCCCCGTTCAACGCTACGTGGGCGGCGGCCGAGAAGTACATCATTCCCACCGCGACCGACCAGCCCTCGAACGCCTCGTACAACGCGAGCAAGCCGGCGACCTACGCGCCCGAGTGGCCGGATCCCAGCAACTACCCCAGCCCGCTGGACGGCTCCGTGTCCGTCGGCGCCGACCCGATCGCGGGTGAGCTCCAGTCGGCCTACGGCACCCCCGACATCTACGGGATGCACTGGCTGCTCGACGTGGACAACGTGTACGGGTACGGCAACACCGCAGGCACCGGTGCGGAGAACGGCCCGGGCGCGTCCGGACCCTGCTACATCAACAGCTACCAGCGTGGCGCCCAGGAGTCGGTGTGGGAGACCATCCCGCAGCCTTGCACCGACCTGATGAAGTACGGCGGCACCAACGGTTACCTGGACCTGTTCGTCAAGGACTCGAGCTACGCCAAGCAGTGGAAGTACACCAACGCGCCGGACGCCGATGCGCGTGCGATCCAGGCGGCGTACTGGGCGTACCGGTGGGCGTCGGCACAGGGCAACGCGAGCGCCGTCTCCGCGTCGGTGGCCAAGGCCGCGAAGATGGGCGACTACCTGCGGTACGGCATGTTCGACAAGTACTTCAAGCAGATCGGGAACTGCACCAGCCCGTCCGGCTGCCCCGCCGGCACCGGCCGCAGTTCGCAGCATTATCTGCTCGGCTGGTACTACGCGTGGGGCGGCGCCGAGCCGGGCGGCGGCTGGGCCTGGCGCATCGGTGACGGGGCCGCGCACCACGGGTACCAGAACCCGGTGGCCGCGTGGGCACTGTCCACCGTGAGCTCGATGGCGCCGAAGTCGGCAACCGGCAAGTCGGACTGGGCGACCAGCCTCAACCGCCAGATCGAGTTCCTGCGCTGGCTGCAGTCGACCGAGGGCGGCATCGCCGGCGGTGCCACCAACAGCTGGAACGGTCAGTACGGCGCCCCCCCGGCCGGCACGCCGACGTTCTACGGCATGTACTACGACTGGGAGCCGGTCTACCACGACCCGCCGAGCAACAACTGGTTCGGCATGCAGGCGTGGGGCATGGAGCGCTGGGCCGAGTACTACTACCTGACCAAGGACAGCAAGGTAAAGCCGGTCCTGGACAAGTGGATCACCTGGGTCTCCGGCCAGGTCACCGTCGGCACCGGCGGCAGCTTCCAGATCCCGTCGACGCTGAGCTGGACCGGCCAGCCCGACACCTGGAACGCGTCCAGCCCGGGCAGCAACGCCAGCCTCCACGTCACCGTCGCCGACTACGGTCAGGACGTCGGGGTGGCCGCCGCGCTCATCAAGGCCCTGCTGTACTACGCGGCCGCGACCGGCAGCAGCGCCGCGCAGACGCTGGGCAAGAACCTGCTGGACGCCCTGGCGACGCACACCGACAACAAGGGCATCGCGATCGCCGAAACCCGCACCGACTACAGCCGCTTCAAGGACACCGTCTTCGTGCCGTCCGGCTGGACCGGCAAGATGCCCAACGGCGACACCATCGCGCCCGGCGCGACCTTCCTGTCGATCCGGTCCTTCTACAAGAACGACCCGGACTTCGCGAAGGTCCAGGCGTACCTCAACGGTGGAGCCGTCCCGTCATTCACGTACCACCGGTTCTGGGCGCAGGCCGACGTCGCCATGGCGCTGGCCCTGTACTCGGAGTTGTTCCTCGGCGGCGGCGTCACCAGCCCGTCGCCGAGCGCCTCGAAGTCCGCGTCGGCAAGCGCCTCGGCCTCGGCCTCGGCGTCCGCGTCGGCAAGCGCCTCGGCGTCGGCCTCGCGCTCGCCGTCCGCGAGCCCGAGCCGCGGCGGCGCCGCGGTGGCCGCCAGCTACCGTGTCGACAGCGACTGGGGTGCCGGCTTCACGGCGACGGTCACGGTGCAGAACAACGGGACAACGCCGATCAGCTCGTGGCGGGTCACCTGGACCTGGGCCGGCAACCAGCAGATCACCAACGCCTGGAACGCCGGCTGCACCCAGTCGGGCCGAACCGTCACCGCCGTAAACCTCGGCTACAACGGCACGATTCCGCCCGGCGGTTCGACGACCTTCGGTTTCCAGGCCACGTACTCCGGCAGCAACACCGCGCCCACCCTCAGCGCCTCGGGCAGCTGATTCGATGAACCGGCCCGGCCACAGCACATCGTGGCCGGGCCGGCCCCCCCTCGGAACGGTTGGAACGGACGAGGGCCCCATGTATAGACACCGACCGAGTGGCAAACTGGTCGGTCCCGCAGCGGCGATTTTCCCGGCGTCGAGGTGTCTGTATCGGCGAACGTCACACTCGACAACGGGAGGCAAGGCTTGCGACACCGGAAACCACGCCGACTGGCCACATTGGCCACCGCCATTCTCGTGGCAATCGCCGGAACGCTGCTGATCAGTAGCCCGGCCCGGGCAGACGATCCAGGCGACGGCTGCTACTACGACATCCGCCCCGTGGGGCATCTCACCTACATCATGGGCCGGCGTCAGCTGTACGGCTCAGCCGGGACCGACGACACCATCACCACCGAGACGATCGGCTGGCTCCAGCAGGAGTACTCGTCCAGCTGCCACCACATGGCCGCCCACCTCCACCTGTACGGCGGCAACCAGGGCAGCTGGTACGCGCCGTGGACCGCGACCGTCTACAACTGGCACAACACCCCGAGCGGATCGTTCCTCTTCTCCACCGGCCAATGGAGTCCAGGCCTGACCTCGGCCACGGACATCTACTCGTGGGGCGAGGACATCCACGACTCCAGATACCACGCGTTCAGCGTCCACGCGGACTTCCAGACAGACCACCGCGGGAAAATGTCGTGCTCGGTATCCACCGACACACACGACTACAACACCGGAGGCAACACCGCCTCCGGCTACGCCAGAAACTACTGCACCGGCGCCGTCAACCAGTACTGAGGAAGAGCTAGGGCAATTGCCCCACAAAGCTCGACGCAGTCAGCGGCCGCCCGGAGGGCCGGCCGCTGACACGTCGTCGCCAACGGCGAGGTTCCCGAACGGCGAGGCGGCGATTGATCGAGGCGAGCGAAGCGAGGCCAGTGCCGAAGCGAAGCGAGGCATGGGGGGGCGCGGGGTGGGAACCCCCCGCTTGCGAGCGAAGCGAGCGGAAACATCCACCGCCGAGCACGACAAAAGGGACGGAGTCCATGAGTAGACTCCGCCCCTCGGCGGTGGACCATACGTGGCAGAATCCGAACCGCATTCCAGCAGCTCACGGTCCGGTTGTGGCAGTCAGGCCAGTCGGAACCCGGCGGTCATAGGGTCGGGCGCTGGTTCGAATCTCCGGCGGGATACATCCCAAAACTGGTCACGCTGGGCCGCTTGGCTGTAGCAGTCGCCCTGCGCTCGCCGGCGTCCGCTTCAGCCTGACGGATCTAGTTCCGCAACGCCTCGTGATGCACGCCCAGCTGCTCCGCCAGCCGGCGGTCACCGGCTTCGGGTCCGACTCGCGATACAAGCGCACGGCACGCGCTCGCAGCTCGTCAGGGTACTTCTTCGGTGCTGCCACGGATCTTTCTTCCCCACGGCCATCAGACCAAGATCAAGAATCTCCATGAATGCGGGGTGGCTCAATGCCAGTCCAGCACCTCTATTGGACTCTGTGATCTGAGTCCATTTCCGGGGGCAGATCAAGAGTGCGGCCTTAGGCGCTTGTGCTCGCATTTGGCAGGATCGTGACCGCCGCCCAAATCCCCCCGCATTGTCCGAGTTTGCTCTCATTGACCGGCACGTCTGTCGTGCCAGTTCCACTGCCCACGGGGCTGCGTCCTCCAGGAGGGCCAAGGCAGGCGCTGGTTGCCGGGTGGATCGACGCGTCGATTCAGTCGACTTACTGAAGCGCTACCGCACGGCGCTGTGGCCAACTGTCTCGCGAAGAGTTTGCGCTCGTGCTCGCGTGGGGGTGAATGGTGTCAGTGCCTGTGGCGGGTGTCGCTGCACGGGCGGCCGGCGTCCGGCCGGTGCTGTTCGGCCGCGAGGCGGAACTGGCCGAGCTGGCGGCGCTGTTCGCTGGCGCTGAACCGGCGGGTGCGGCCGTGGTCGTGTCCGGCGACCCCGGCATCGGCAAGTCTGCGCTGCTCGAGGCGGCGCGTGATCTGGGGCGAGCTGCCGGTTTTCAGACGCTGAGCACGGTTGGTGTCGAAGCCGAGGCGCAGCTGCCGTATTCGGGTCTGCACCAGTTGCTGCGCCCGTTGGTGGGCTTCGCCGACCGGCTCCCGGTACGGCTGCGGGACGCGCTGGCCTCCGCGCTCGGGTCTGGGGGCGAGACCGCCCCGGAGCCGTTCCTGGTCTCCCTTGCCGTCCTCAATCTCTTGGCGGAGGCCGCGAGCGAGCAGCCGCTGGCCGTCCTCGCCGATGACGTGCAGTGGCTCGACCCGCAGACCCACGACACCCTGGCGTTCCTCGCTCGGCGAGTGGCAATGGACCCCATCGTCGTCGTCGGTGTCGTTCGGCGCGGGTATCCGGGACCGTTCGCCGCCGCAGGGCTGCCCGAGATCGAGGTTGGCCGCCTATCCGATGAGGCGTCTGAGTTGCTGCTCAGTGCGCAGAGTTCTGAACTGGACGGCTGGCGCCGACGGCGAGTGCTGCGCGAGGCGGACGGCAATCCGCTGGCCCTGATCGAGTTGCCCAAGGCGTGGCACGCCGCTTATGCACAGGACAATTTACCACCCGACCGGCTGCCGGTCACCTCGCGGCTGGAGCGCTCCTTCGCCCATCGGATGGCCGGGCTGCGTACGGAGGCGAGAGATGCGCTGCTGGTGGCCGCGACGAACGACGGGGACGATCTGCCGGAGATCCTGGCCGCGGCCGGTGTGCTCAGCGGCAGGCCGGTGACGCTCGAGGTGTTCGACGCGGTGGTCCGGGCGGGCCTGCTGCACGTGGACGAGGCGCGGGTACGGTTCCGCCATCCCCTGGTTCGGTCGGCTGTGCTGCAGGCCGAGTCGACGCACCGCCGGATGGCCGCCAACGCTGCCCTGGCCGACGTGCTCACGCACGAGCCGTACCGGCGGGCCTGGCACCGGGCCCAGTCGACCGTTGGCCCGGACGATGAGATCGCTAACGAACTGGTCGAAAGCGCCAGTTTCTCGGTCAGTCGGGGGGCGGTGATCACGACCATCCGCTGCTTGGAGCGGTCGGCCGCGCTGACCACCGACCCCGCCGAGCGCGGACACCGCCTGCTGCTCGCCGCGGAGCACGCCTTCGGCCTGGGCCGCGCCGACTTGGTGGACCGGCTGGTCCGGGCCGCGTCGGCGTATCCGCTGTCCGATCTGGACCGCGGGCGTACGCAGTGGTTGCGGGAGATCTTCCACGACGGGGTACCGGGTGACGCCGGCAGGGTGCTGACGCTGTGCCGCATCGCCGACGATGCGGTCCGCGGCAACGACCCTGACCTGGCCCTGAACCTGTTGCACGGCGCGGCGCTGCGCTGCTGGTGGTCGGAGACCGGGCCGCAGCCAAGGGCGGCGGTAGCGGCGGCAGTGCGCCGAGTGCCCGGTATGCAAGACGATCCCCGGTTCGTCTGCACCCTGGCCGTGGCGGAGCCGGTTCTGGAGGCCGCGGCTGTCCACGAGATGCTGTCCGGTATCACGATCGAGGAGGTCGGCGACCCGAACGCGCTGCGGCTGTACGGGATGGCGGCCCATGCGATCGGCGATTCGGCGCTCGCTGCGGATTTCCTTGAACCGGCGGAGGCGAAGCTGCGCAACCAGGGCCGGCTGGGCTTGCTCACTCACACACTGGTCATGCAGGTTGGGGTCAGACTCACCCTCGGTTCGTGGGACCGGGCCGTCGCGGCCGCCGAGGAGGGGCGCCGGCTGGGTCAGGACACCGGCCAGACCATCTGGGACAACCTGGTGGGGGAGTCCCGGTCCGCGGCGCTGCGCGGCGAGCTGACGGAAGCGCTGCGGATGGCCGATGAGAGCGAGCGTGATGCCGGCGGCCGCCAGCTCAACGACCTGCTCGCGTGCGTGCAGCTCACCCGCGGGTACGCGTACGTCGCTGCGCGTCGATACGAGGAGGCGTACCGGGAGCTGTGCAGGCTGTTCGATCCGGAGGACCCCGCGTACCACCTGAGGGAGAGCTATCCAGGGCTGATGTTCTTTGTCGACGCCGCGGTGCAGACCGATCGGAGGGACGAGGCCCGCCGGGTGCTGGCTGGGTTCGAGGAGGTGGCCCGGGTGACCCCCTCACCGGATCTGCGGCTCAACGTGGCCTACGGGCGGGCGGTGGTGGCCGACGACGCCGCCGCGGAGCCGCTCTACCAGGCGGCGTTGGCGCAGAACTTGATCCGTTGGCCGTGGTTCCGGGCCCGTTTCGAGCTGGCCTACGGCGAATGGCTGCGCCGCCAGCGCCGGGCCGCCGAGTCGCGCATTCACCTGCGCTCGGCGCTGGTGAACCTGGAGTTGATCGGCGCGCACAGCTGGGCCGAGCAGGCCCGCGCCGAATTGCGTGCGGCCGGTGAGCGGATGGCCCAGGCCGCGGCAAGCGCCCAGGATCTGCTCTCGCCACAGGAGTTGCAGGTCGCCCGTCTCGCCGCTGAGGGACTGTCCAATAGGGAGATCGGGGAGCAGCTGTACCTGTCCCCGCGAACCATAGGATCACATTTGTACCGGATCTTCCCCAAACTGAACATCACTTCCCGGCAGCAGCTGGCCAACCGTAGGGATCTCGTCTCATGACCAGGCCCGTGGCCATCGACATCGCGTCCCCAATGGACATCCTCGGCCGGCAGCGGGAGCTTGTGCAGATCGCACAGGTCATCGACGCCGCCGCGAGCGGATCCACCAAGCTGCTGCTGCTGGGCGAGCCGGGCATCGGTAAGTCCACCCTGCTCCGCGCCGCCGTGAACTATGCGAAGGCGGCCGGACACCAGGTGCTCGGCGTCGCCGGCGTCCAGGCTGAAGCTGAGCTGCCGTTCGCGGCGCTGCACCAACTGCTGCGTCCCGTACTCCGGGCGATGCCCGAGCTGCCGGTGGCGCAGCAGGACGCGCTGCGCTGCGCGTTCGGGCTCAGCGACGGCCGGGCACCCGAGCCGTTCCTCATCGCGCTCGCCGGCCTGAATCTGCTGACCGCCGCTGCCGAGAAGCGACCCGTCGTGGTCGCACTGGACGACGTGCATTGGCTCGACGGCGCCACCCATGAGGCGCTCGCGCTGATCGCGCGGCGGCTGGACCGCCAGCGGGTGGCGCTGATCGCGGCGGCCCGCCAGGGGTACCCCGGTCCGCTGCCAGAGGCCGGGCTGCCAACGCTGACCGTCGCCGGTCTGCGCGACGGCCCCGCCGCGCAGCTGCTCGATGAGCATGCGAACGGTCTGGACGATCGGGCGCGTGCGCAGATTCTGCGACAGGCGCTGGGCAACCCGCTGGCGCTGGTGGAGCTGCCTGCTCTGTGGGGGACGCGGGGCCGTGTGGCGGCGGAGGGGAGCCTGAGCGGGTCGGAGGTGTCGTTGACCTCCCGGCTCGAGCGAGCCTTCGCCGGCCGGGTCGCCGAGCTGACCCAGGCGGCTCGGGATCTGCTGCTGGTAATGGCGCTCGCGCACCGCGGTGACGTCGAGGAACTGCGCGCCGCGGCTTCGCTACTGGCGGGTTCGCCGGTAGGCGGTGCGCCCTTCACCGAGGTCACTGCGGCGCGGCTGATCGAGCCCGATCCGGCGAGCGACGGGGCGCTGCGCTTTCACCACCCGCTGGTGCGCTCCGGGGTGCTGTGTTACGAGAGCGTGGCCCGCCGCCAGGCCGCGCACGGCGCGCTGGCCAACGCGCTGTCGGGCGACGGCTACCGGCGCGCCTGGCACCGGGCGATGTCGATTGCCGGACGTGACGACGAGGTCGCCGATGAACTGGTCGCCAATGTCGATGTGTCGCTGGCTCGCGGCGCGGTGAGCCGGGCCGTGGTGGAGTTGGAACGCGCGGCGCACCTGACCACCGATCCGCGGCGCCGGAGCCACCGACTGCTGCTGGCCGCCCAGCACGCGTTCAGCCTGGGCCAGACGCAGACCGTGTCCCGGCTGGTCGACGAAGCATCCCGTCATCCACTGCAAGAGCTGGACTGGGCGCGGGCGGAGTGGCTGCGGGAGATCTTCCACGACGGGCTGCCCGGTGACGCGATCCGGGTCAAGGAGCTGTGCGCGGTGGCCCGGAAGGCGCACGACGCCGGGGACGCCGATCTGGCGCTGAACCTCCTCCTCGGTGCCGCGATGCGCTGCTGGTGGGCGGACACCGGGCCAGAGGCGCGGGCACGGGTCGCGGCCGTCCTGAAGCAGCTGCCTGAGGTTGAGACCGAGCCGAGGTGGATAGCTGCCCTCGCCGTGGCCGAGCCGGTGCTGGAGGCGGCCACGGTCACGCAGATCCTGTCGCGACCGGGCTGGACATCGGAGAGCGACGGTGACCGGCTACGCCTGCTGGGGATGGCCGCGCATGCGATCGGCGACACCGAGCGGGCCGCCGACCTGCTCGGTCGCGCGCAGGCTGTACTGCGGGACACCGGCCGGCTCGGGCTGCTGCTGCATGTGCTCGGCATGTACAACCACGTGTTGGTGGAGCTGGGGGAGTTGGCCCAGGCGGACGTCGTGGTACAGGAGGCGAACCGGCTCGCAGAGGAGACGCAGCAGCCGGTGTGGACCGCCGGGACGCTGTCCACCGGAGGGCGGCTGGCCGCGTTTCAGGGCGACCCAAGCCGCGCGTTGCGCATGGCTGAGCAGGCCACCCGACTGGCCGGCCGGCTCAATGACCAGCTCTGCGTGGCGGTGCTGGCCAGTGGAGCGGCGCATCTGGCCGCCGGTCGGTTCGTCGAGGCCTTCGAGGAGCTTTCCCGGGTCTTCGATCCGAACGATCCGGCCTACCACTGGCGGGAGTCGTTCGCCGGCCTCGGCACCATGGCCGAGTCCGCCGTGGCGGCTGGCCGGGCCGCGGAGGCCCGGCGGATCGTCGCGGGCCTTGAGGACGTGGCCCGCGTCACGCCCTCCCCGCTGCTGCACATCCACCTCGGCTACGCCCGAGCGGTGCTCGCCGACGAACACGACGCGGAGGCGCTGTACCGTGCGGCGTTGACCATGCGGCTGCACCGGTGGCCGTTCGTCAGGGCACGGCTGGAGCTTGCCTACGGCGAGTGGCTGCTGAGCCACGGCCGGATGGGCGAGGCGCGCAGCGTGCTGACGACAGCACAGTCCACACTGGACGAATGCGGCGCCCGGCCATGGGCGCGGTGGGCGCGGGAGTCGCTGGCAGTTGCCGGCGCGGCGCGACCGGATGCCGTCTGACGCGCAGGCCGAGTCCGGTTGGTTTACGGTGGCGACAGGTTGAGGTTCAACGCGCTCAACTGGGCGCGAGAGGTGATTCCGAGCTTCGGGTAGATGCGGTACAGGTGGCTGCCGATGGTGCGGTGGGACAGCCCGAGCCGGTGCCCCACCTCACGGTTGGACAACCCGTGGGCGACCATCCGGGCGATCTGCTGTTCCTGCGGCGTTAGCGAACCCCAGGCCGTGGCGTCCGTGGCAGGGCCCGGCACGCCCGCGGCCCGCAGCTCCTGCCCTGCGCGGTCGGCCCACTGCCGGATCCCGAGACCGTCGAAGCCGTCGTGTGCCAGCAGTAGCAGCGCGCGAGACTGCCGGATGCGTTGCCGCCGGCGCAGGCTCGCGCCGAGCGCCAGTTGTAACAGGCTCCGCTCGAACGGCCATGCCCCGACGTCGAGGTCGAGTGCCTGCCGGATGGGCTCCTCGCCCATGTCATCGTCGGCCAGCAGCGCCCCGGCGTAGAGCACGTTCATCCGTACGGCGGGGCCCGCCGGCGTCGATGGCAGCCGCTGCATCAGCCGCTGCGTCAGCTCCCGGGTCTGCGCGAGGCGACCGCATTGAAGCGCGGCGTACGCCAGGCTCGCCAGCGACCACAGCGCCTGCACTGGGTGGTATGCGGCATCGGCTTCGGTGTGCATTCGGACGAGCTGCTCCCAGGTGCGAGTGAAGTCTCCCTCGCCGGCCGCGGCGGCGGCCCGGGCGAGTGCCGAGCCCACCACTGCCATCGTCATCCGCTGGGGCAGCGCGACCCGTTCAACCTGAGCCGCCAGGTCCCGCGCCACGGTCGGCTCGCCGCGCAACGCCGCAGCCATGGCAACAGCGGCCTGGCCAGCCGCGCTCCAGTCGGCCAGCCCGGTCTGGTCGGCCAGGCGCCGCCCCTCTTCGGCGAGCGGCAGCGCCGTGGGCCATTGGCCGCTCCGAAGTTGTGCCCAGGCCCCCACCACCAGCGCGCGGGGCAGCACCTGGATCCGGCCCTCGGCGCGCAGCCGGACCGTGCTCTCGGCGCACAGCCGGTCGGCGAGCTCGAAGTCGCCGATGGCAAAGGCGACTTGGCCGAGATCTTGCAGCGCCACCGAGTCGACGTCGGCGGTCGCCGCGGCGTGGCGCAGGAGTCCATGGACGGTACCGGCGTTTCCCACCGGATCGGTGTAGCCGAGGACGGTGGCTCGTTGTAGCTCGTTGAGCGCGTCGAGCTCGGTGACCGCGGCGGTGACGGCGTTGTTGGCCGTGGCACTGCCCGGTAGGTTCCAGCATCGGTAGGCCGCTGAGCGAAGGAGCACGTCGGCGAGCCACCGATCGCCGCGCTCATGTGCCTGCCTGGCCAGGTTGGACAAGGTCATCACCCGTGACTGCCCGATGTGCCCGCCGGCGTCGGCGGCAGCATCGAACTCGTCGAGAAGCAGCCGGCTGGCTTCGTCGTCGCCGAGCCGGGACAGCTGGGCGCGCAGGTGCTCGGCGACATCGCGTCGTCCCAGTTCATACGCCAACGCGGCCGCCCGCAGCAGGAACCGGCGCCGGTCCGGTACTGACGGGGTGAGATCCGCGGCCCTACGCAGAGCGTTCAAGGCCGGTAGGACGGCGTTGCGCCCTACCGATCGCTCCGCGACCGATTCGAGCTCCCTGGCCAGAGGAGGGTCGTAACCGCTTGCTGCCTGCGAGCGATGCAGGATGCCACGGTCGGTGGTGGCTCCGACGGCTTTCCCCAGCGCGAGGTGGCCGGCCGCCCTGCGACTGGCCGGAAGGAGGTCGTAGATCACTGAGCGCATCAGCGGGTGGCGGAAGCGCACCACGTTGCCGGACAGATCCACCAGCCCCGCGCCGGCGGCGGACTCGAGACCGGCCAGACCGTCCGCGGCGCCGTCGCCGGCCGTCATCGCCGACAAGAGCTCGGACAGCGACTCCGAGTCGTGCAACGCCAGCAAGTCCAGGGCGGCGCGCGCCAGGGTCGGCAGGGGCTCCAGCCGTGCCGCGAGCCGATTGCGCAGCCGGCCGGTAAGCGGAAGCCAGTCGGTCTCGCCGATCGGCGGCGTGGCCATCGCCAGAGCCTTCGAGAGTTCCACCAGCGCAAGCGGATTGCCCTGGGCTACCTGGACGACTCGCTCCTGGGCAACGGGGTCGAGCCCCGGCGCCGTCATCGCCACCAGGGCGCGGGACTCGGCGTCGGCAAGGGCTGACAACTCCAGCACGCGGGTGGCCGCGTCGATGACCGGATTCGTCGTCCGCTCCTCGGTGGTCGCGAGCATGACGATCGGAGTGCCGTGCAATCCGCGCCCGATGACGCCGAGTACCGAGATGGTGTCGGGGTCCAGCCACTGGACGTCTTCGGCGACGACCAGCAGCGGCCGGTCCGCCGATGCCGCGGCCAGCAACTCCATGGCGGCGGCGGCGACCATGTCGAGCTGCGGTGAGTGACCGGCGATCAGCCCGAAGGCCACACCGAGCGACCGCAGGCTTGACGGTCCGTCCGCGTCGACGGCGGGAAGCGACGGCCTCATCAACTGATGCAGTCCGGCCATCGCCAGCGCGGTCTCGGTGGGGCTGCCAGCCACGCGCAGCACCTGGCGCGAGGCTCCGACCTGCCGTACCGCCTCGTCGATCAACGCGGATTTCCCGATCCCGGCAGACCCCCTGATGAGCATGGTCAGGCCGCGGTCGGGCGGCACCAGTGCGGCGGCGATGGATGCCTGCTCCGCCTCCCTGCCGATCAGCCGCCCCCGGCCGCTGGCCGGAGAGACACTGCCTTCCAAGTTCATGATTGTCTCGTGATCAATTCGGTCAACACGTCCCAGAGTGGTGACATCCGGGCGTGTGGCTACCAGTTCCGACGGTAATGATCTTCAGCCGTGGCGGGCAAATGCGATACCGCAAAAATGCTGCATTGCGCTCGGCGCGGGTGACTCCACCTCGGCCGCGTGGGGACGTCCCGTCATGCGGTTGCCGGAACTGTCGTCCGCCCGCCTGATAGCATCGCCGGGCCCGCGTCAGGGCGAAGAGAAGCAGGTCATCCGGTATGGGATGCGGACGTACGCCATGACAAATCACATATGCGACATCGATCAAGGTGGGGAAGGTTGACCGAAGGGAGCGCCAAACTCTTCGGCCGCGAATCGGAAATGTCGCGATTGGCGGATCACCTCGCCCGACTTGACACCGGCGGCGGTTGCCTCGTCCTGAGCGGCGACGCGGGCATCGGGAAGTCGTCCCTGTTGGCAGCCGTGGCGGCCGATGCCACCGGCCGCGGCTTTCGGGTGCTGCGGGCCAACGGCGTCCAGTCGGAGGCGAGGCTTCCCTTCGCGGCCCTCCACCAGATCCTCCATCCACTGGCCGCGCACACCGCGGCACTGCCGGAGATCCAGCAGACGGCGATCGCCGCGGCCTTCGGCCAGGTGGACGCGGCCGCCCCGGCACCGTATCTGGTGGCGCTCGCGGCGCTCGGCCTGCTGTGCGGCGGGGCCGCTGACACGCCACTTGTCGTCTTGGTCGATGACGCGCACTGGCTCGACGCCGCGTCGGCAGGCGCCTTGGCGTTCGTGGCACGCCGGCTGCAAGCCGATCCGGTGCTGCTGCTGGCCGCGGTGCGCGGCGACTACGATTCGGGACTGCTGGACGCCCAACTGCCGGTCATACCGCTGACCGGCATCGACGCAGGCGCCGCCGAGCAGCTGCTGCGCACCCGGCACCCCGGTCTGAGCGAGCAGGCCCGCGCCGAGGTGCTGCGCACCGCGCAGGGCAACCCGCTGGCGCTCGTCGAGCTGCCATCGACCATCGACAAAGCCACGGCGGCACCCCACATCCTGCCGCTCACCGATCGCCTCGAGCGCAGCTTCGCGGCCAGGCTGCGCGAGCTGAGCCGGGCTACTCAGAAGATGCTCACCCTGTGCGCCGCGGACGACGGCAGCAGCCTCCGTGAGGTGCTCACCGCCTCCGCCCGGATGTTGTCGGATCCGGCAGCCACCGCCGAAAACCTGACACCGGCGATCGACGCGGGGCTGATCGACCTGGCCGACGACCGCGTCACCTTCCGGCACCCGCTGGCCCGATCAGCGATCTACCAGGCCGCCAGCAGGCAGGACCGGCTGGCCGCCCACTCGGCGCTCGCGCAGATCCTGGTCGATGATCCCGAGCGCCGCGCGTGGCATCTGGCCGCAGGATCCGTCGGCCAGGACGAATCCGTTGCCGCCGCGATGGAACAGGCGGCAGTGGCGGCCGCGCGGCGCGGCTCCCACGCGGTAAGCGCAACCGCCTGGCAACGCGCGGCCGCGTTGTCTCCCGATCCGCGAAAGCGGTCGACCAGGTACCTGCACGCCGCGGAACTCGTCGTCGAACTGGGCCAGCCCGACCGGGCCGCACAACTGATCGACAACTGTGCATCAGACTTGCCCACGCTGGGTGAACGGGCACGGGCAGTGTTGGTCCGTGATGCGGTGGACCCGGGAATGCCTGGCGATCCGACCCGCGTGCGAATGCTCGTCGACCTCGCCGAGTCTGTGCGGCGGACCGGCGACACTGAACTGGTGATCCGCCTGCTGCTTGCCGCGGCCGGACACACGTGGTCCGCCGATCCCGGCCAGGAGGCGCGGGAGCGCCTGATCGCCGAGGTCCAGCGGCTACCTGTGCCCACCGACGACCCGCTGCGACTGACGATCCTCGGGTTCACCGACCCGGCCGGGCAGGCGGCGGCCATCCGTGAACGCGTGGCCCGCATCCGCCGCGAGGACCTGGACGCCGGCGCGTCCGCGCTGGTGACCTCGGTGTTCCTGGTCAGCGCCGACCCGGCCCTGGCCGCCCTGCAGGCAAACGTTATCGACAACCTCCGCGCCGCCGGCCGGTTCCGCGCCCTGCCGCACGCACTGTCGGGGTACGCGTGGCAGGCGATCGCTCTCGCCGACTGGAAGACCGCCCTGCCCGCGGCCGATGAATGCCACCGGGTCGCGGTGGAGACCGGTCAGCCACTGTGGTCGGCGGCGAGCATGCTGGCGCAGGCGATGATCGCCGCGATGCGCAGTGACAGCGAAACGGCCGAACGCCTCGCGGCACAGGCCGAGGCGATCGTTCTGCCCCTGCGAATGAATCCCGTGCTGTGCGGCCTGCAGTTCGTTCGCGGCATCAGCTCGATCAGTACCGGCCGCTACGACGCGGCATTCAGCCACCTCGCCCGTACCGCCAACCCCGCTGATCCGGCCTTCCACACGGTGCAGAGCACCTGGGTTCTCGGGGACCTCGCCGAGGCCGCCGCTGCCACCGGCAGGATCGACGAGGCCCGGGAGCTGATCTCGCAACTCGCGACCCCGCCGGGTACCGCGGCCTCGCCCTGGACCGAGGCGGCCGCACTGTACGCGCGACCGTTCCTCGCGCAGGGCGATGCGGCGGACCTGGCATTCCAGGAAGTCCTCGCCTCCGAACTGTCCCGGTGGCCGTCCTACCGCGCGCGACTGTTGCTCCAGTACGGCATGTGGCTGCGCCGCAGGAGGCGTATCGCCGACGCCCGCCGTCCACTGCGTGCCGCACGCGACGCCTGCACCGCGCTCGGACTCACGTCCTGGGCCGCCACCGCGCGACGCGAGCTACGCGCTGCCGGGGAGGAGAGCCAGAACGGTCGGGACGCGCTCTGGACCCTGCTGTCCGCGCAGGAACTCCAGATCGCCCAGCTGGCCGCCGCGGGGCACAGCAACCGGGAGATCGCGCAGCGGCTGTACCTGTCGGAGCGGACCGTCGCCTCCCACCTTTATCGGCTCTATCCCAAGCTGGGAATCACATCGCGCACCAAACTGCACTCAGTGCTCGGCTCGACACCCATCATCGAACCGCTCGGCTCACCCTGAGCTAGGCGAGCCGCTGTGCAACGAGCACGCACGCATCGTCGCCAGCGCTTCGGTAGTCGAGCCGGTCGAGGAGGTCGTCGGAACACGCGAGCGCCCGCTGAATACGGCCGGCCAGACGACTGATTCCTTCGTCGATCGAGCCGCGGCCCACCATGCCGTCGGTATATCCGACAATCCGCTCACCTGGTCGCAGCCAGACGCTGCTGTGACGGAAGTCAGCCGCCTCGGTCAGCCCGAGAAGCGGCCCGTCCGGGTTCGGCAGCGCGAGGACGCGGGCTCCGCTGACCAGCAGCAACGGTAGGTGCCCGGCCCGAGCCCAGCGCAGTTCACCGCTGGCCGGGCGGTACCGCGCCACGACCGCGCTCGCGAACAGGCCCCTGCCCGACCCGCACAGCAGCGCGTTGAGCCGGCCGAGCACCACCGCTGGTGGAACGTCTTCGGCGACATAGGCGGCCATGGCGAAGCGCAGCTGCACCATCATGGCGGCGGCGGACAATCCATGACCAGTGACATCACCGACGGCCAGCACGACGTCCCCGTCGGCCTGGGCCGCCACGAGATACCAGTCGCCGCCAAAGGGTGCCCCCGGGTCGGCGCTCTCGCACCGCGCCGAGATCCGCAGCCCGCTCACCTCGCAGCGGACTGTCCGGGGCGGCTGGATCAACCGTTGCAGCGTGTCCGTGAACGCACGCTGCCTGGCCAGTGCCCGTCGATGTGACGACGGCAGAGCCCGCTTACTTCTCTGCGGGGCGTCGATCGGAAGCCGGAGGGCGGCGAGGCGGTGCGACGACCGCCGATACTGTGCTGACATCGGTAAACCCCAGAGCCGATCGTGTGGAATGCCGGCAAGCGTATGGCCGCCAGGACACCGCGCCTTGCGTCGACCGACTGCCGCCGCGACTCACGGAATCGCGGCGCGCGATATCGCGGCATCTGGCGCAGTCGAACGACTCAAGCCGTGACGGCCCATGCCCGTTGCACTGGAGCAATGGAACTGGAGTTGCAGGATCGAGTTGCCGTGGTCACCGGGGCGAGCCGAGGCATCGGGCTGGCAGTGGCCCAAACACTGCTGCGCGCCGGCGCGCGCGTGTACGCGGGAGCCCGCCGCAGCGCGCCCGAACTCGCCGCGGACGGCCTGACCATGGTGCAGGTCGATCTCGCCCGCCCGGAGGGCCCGGCGGAGCTGATCGCCGCCGCTGGCAACCGTATTGACGTGCTGGTCAACAACGTCGGCGCCGCACCGGCCCGCACCAACGGGTTTCTGTCGGTGACCGACAACGACTGGCTGGAGACGCTGAACCTCAACCTCCTCACCGCGGTCCGCGCCACCCGGGCCGCTCTGCCCGCGATGCTTGCCGCCGGTCGAGGATCGATCGTCAACGTGTGCTCGGTCAACGCGGTGCTCTCCGACCCGGCGGTCATCGACTACAGCGCCGCCAAGGCCGCTCTGGCCAGTTTCTCCAAGGCACTGTCCAAAGAGGTCGGTGCACGCGGGATTCGAGTGAACACGGTGAGTCCCGGACCAGTGGCGACCGCTCTGTGGCTGGGCGAGGGCGGGGTGGCGGAAACCGTCGCCGGCGCGACCGGGACCGACGCCGCCACGGTGGCGCAGAAGGCGGCACACGAGATGCTCACAGGACGATTCAGCCGACCGGACGAGGTCGCCGAGCTGGTCGTCCTGCTCGCGAGCGATCGTACCGCCAACGTGACCGGCAGTGACTTCCGTATCGACGGCGGCCTCGTCCCCGTCTGGTGAGCGTGACTGGCCGAGACGTCTTCATATAGCGGTGGACCGGTCCCCGCGGAACCGGTCCACCCGTAACCCCGGCCTCGGTCAATACAAGCGCGGGCCGAACGGCCCCGATGTCTGATCGCCCGCGGCAGCTGCCGCGTCGAGCTCACGCCGCAGCTCGCTCGTGCGTACGAGATTCCCGCCGGGCGTCAACGCATCGACCAGATCAGGCAGTAACGCCGAGAGCTGCCAGGTGACATCCACCGCGCTGCTCTGCGCGTATCTGGCCAGGTCCTTGATGACCTCGTCGCCGAACGCGGCGCGCACCTGGTCGACGGTGATCGGACTGTTCTCGACGCTGTCGGACAACCAGCTGCGACGTTGGTCGGCATCGCTGGCCTCCAGCAGGCGCGACAACATCGCCCGCAGCCGGGCGGGACCGGGTTCGCCGGCGAAGGACGCATGTCCGGTGTGAGCCAACCCGAAGACGACGACCCGGACCTCCGGGTCCACCAACAGCAAACCGACCTTATTGATATCCGCCATGTTCCGCCTCCACTTCCATCGCCGAGGACGCTAGGAGCGCTGCCCAGGCATCGTCTTGCGTCACGCGACTGAGAGACATGCGGTGACCGAGACTCCGGACGTCCGTCTTCGGCAAACGGGTACAGGCGCAGCAACGTCCGCAGTCGGTTGACTCAAGTCGTCGGGTGGCGGCCGATCCTAACGTCACTACAGCGCAACAAGCGCAGTTCCTCCCCACCGTTGCGCGTCAGCTTCCTCAGAGGAAGGGAACTCTCATGTCCACCAGAAATCGGCTCAGGGCGAGGTGGAGGCGCGTCACGTTGACTGCCGCCGCGGGTACCGCCGCTCTCGCTCTGATGTCGCTGGGTGCCACCACGGCCTCCGCCTCTGCCAACGCCCACAGGGCCCCGGTGCGGCCGACGATCGTGTTGGTCCACGGCGCGTTCGCAGACTCCAGCGGCTGGAACGCAGACATCGCCGCCCTGCAGCGTCTCGGATATCCGGTTGTCGCTGCCCCGAATCCGGTGCGCGGCTTGACCAGCGACGCCGACTACGTGCGCTCGATCCTGCAGACCATCAGCGGCCCGATCGTGCTGGTCGGGCACTCCTACGGTGGCGCCGTCATCACCAATGCCGCCCGCGGCGTGCCCAACGTCAAGGCCCTGGTGTATGTCGGTGCGTTCATCCCGGATGAAGGCGAGAGCATCGCGGACGTGCCCGACCCGACCACATACCCGTCGAAGCTGGGACCGGACACCACGCTGGTGCGCCCGTTCCCCGATCCGTCCGTGCCCGGTGGGACCAACTACGACATCAGCATCAAGCCCGAGGACTTCCGCGCGGTGTTCGCCGGGGACGTCAACGCTTCCACCGCAGCGCAGATGGCGGTGACCCAGCGGCCGCTGTCGCTGACGGCGCAGACCGAGAAGTCGGGCGCTCCGGCGTGGAAGACGGTGCCCACCTGGGACCTGATCACGCTGGACGACAACGCCATCGCACCGGCCGGGCAGAAGTTCATGGCGCGGCGTGCGAACGCACACATCGAGACGGTGCACTCCTCGCACGCCGTGATGGTGTCGCATCCCGATGCCGTCGTGCGGATCGTGCTGGACGCCGCCAACGACGCAGGCTGAGGCCCGAACCAGGGGGATCGCGGGGGACCGGACCTCGCAGACGAGTGCCCGGTCCCCCGCGGCGAAGCACCACCGGCACTGACCACCTCACCGCGAGCCGAAGTCAGCTCACCGAAGCGACGACCGCGGCCCGCGCCGGAACACCGCAGGCTATCCGACTCTCACAGACAGGTCGCCATCATGACCGACACCCGCACCCCCGTCGTCTTCATTCACGGGCTCTGGCTCCATCCCTCCTCGTGGGCGGGCTGGATCGACCTCTTCGGCAAGGCCGGCTACCGGCCGACCGCACCCGGCTGGCCGGGCGTGCTCGAGACCGTCGAGCGGGCCCGGGCCACTCCGGATTCCATCGCCGGCAAGGGCATCGAGGAGGTGACCGACCACTACGCCGACATCATCGGCCAGATGCCGCAACCGCCGGTCATCGTCGGGCACTCGTTCGGCGGAATGATCGCCGAGAAGCTGCTCGGCGAGAACCTCGGCGCCGCCGCGATCGCCATCGACGCCGCGCAAATCAAGGGCGTGCTTCCGCTACCTCTGTCGTCGCTGCACTCGACGCTGCCGGTGTTCAAGAACCCGGCCAATGTGCACCGGGCGGTCTCGCTGACCGCTGAGGAGTTTCGGTACAGCTTCGGCAATGCGGTCAGCCCCGAGGAATCCGACGAACTCTACCGCCGGTGGGCCATCCCGGCGCCGGGCAGACCGCTGTTCCAGGCGGCCGCGGCGAATTTCTCCCTGCATTCGCCTGCCAAGGTGGCGACTGACAACGAGAACCGCGGACCGCTGCTGCTGGTGATGGGCGGCCAGGACCACACGGTGCCGGAGGCCATCACCAAGTCGACCCTCAAGCAGTACCGGCACTCCAGCGCGGTCACCGACCTCATCGAGTTCCCCGACCGCGGCCACTCGCTGACCATCGACAGCGGCTGGCGATCGGTGGCCGAATCCTGCCTCGGCTGGCTTGAGCAGCAGGGGTTGTGAGATGACCACGACATCGCGACAGCGCCCGGCTGCCACGGAGGTCGACCCGACCGGTGCGCCGCCCTCACGCGGCTTCGGCCTTCCCGCGGCGTCGGCGCTCGTGGTCGGGTCGGTCATCGGCACCGGCGTGTTCGCGCTGCCCTCCGCCCTCGCCGCCTACGGTCCCATTTCGCTGATCGCGTTCGGACTCGTCACGGTCGGCGCGCTCGCGCTGGCGTTGACATTCGGGGCGCTGGGCCGTCGAGTACCCGGGTCCGGCGGACCGTACCTCTACGCCCGCGACGCGTTCGGTGACTTCGCCGGTTTCGTCAACGCGTGGAGTTACTGGATCACCGCATGGGCTGGCAACGCGGCCATCGTGGTGGCCTGGGTCGGCTACGTCGAGGTGTTCTGGAACACCTCGCACGCCAAGAGCTGGTCGATCATCATCGCGATGGTCGGGCTGTGGCTGCCGGCCGCGGTGAACCTGGCCGGGTTGCGCAGCATCGCCGCGGTACAGGTACTGACGACGATCCTGAAGTTCGTCCCGCTTCTGTTCATGGCAACGGTCGGGCTGGTTTTCGTCAAATCGGCGAACTTCGGCGCGTTCAACGCCAGCGGCGGCTCCGCGATCGGCGCGATCAGCGCGGCCGGAGCGATCGCATTGTTCGCCTACATCGGTATCGAGACGGCGTCGGTGGCCGCCGGCCGAGTGCGCGATCCGCAGCGCAACGTCGGGAGGGCAACCGTACTGGGCACCCTCGCCTGTGCCGTGGTCTACCTGCTGGGCACGGTCACCGTGTTCGGCACCGTCCCGCACGACACATTGACCGCCTCCAGCGCCCCGTTCACCGACTCCGCCAACGCCATTTTCGGCGGCCGGTGGGCCGGCGACACCATCGCGGTCGCGGCGATCGTCTCCGGCCTCGGCGCACTGGTGGGCTGGAGCCTGATCGTGGGCGAAATTTCCCAGGCGGCGGCGCGCGACCGGTTGTTCCCCAACCGTTTCCAGCACGAGAGCCGCCGGGGCGTACCCGCTTTCGGCATTGTGAGTGGCACCGTGCTGGCTTCGGTCCTGACCATCGTCAGCTACAGCAGCTTCGCCAAGGTGTTCACCACCGTAGTTCTGCTGTCCGTGCTCACCGCGGTGGTTCCATACCTGTTCTCCGCGGCGGCACAGCTCTACTGGCTGGTGGTCGAGGGCCGGCGGCTGCGGGCCGGGCACCTGGTCCGGGACGTGGCGGTCAGCGCGCTCGCGCTGGCGTTCAGTTTCTGGTCCCTGGCCGGAAGCGGCTACCAGGCCGTGTACTACGGGCTGTTCTGCATCCTCCTCGGGATACCCGTCTATGTCTGGCTCAAGACGACGCGGCACGAATTCGGTGAGACCCCGGTGGGCCCGCTGGCAACGGAGGTAGGGCAGTGAGCACCATCAGTGCCACCGGCAGTGCCCTCGCGCTCGGGGTGGACTCGGAGATCGGCGCACTGCGCGAGGTCATCGTGCACCGGCCCGGCCTGGAACTGGACCGGCTCACCCCGGGCAACGTCGCCGATCTGCTGTTCGACGACGTGCTGTGGGCCAGCCGTGCGCGCGCCGAGCACGACGAGTTCGTCGAAGCGCTGCACGAGTACGACGTCACGGTACACCTGTTCGGTGACCTGCTGGCCGAGGCACTGTCCACTCCGGGCGGACGGGCTTTCGCGCTGAATCACGTATGCACCGCCGATCGGCTCGGCGAGACCCTGGCCCGGGAGGTCCGCGCCCTGCTGGACGACACCGGGCCGGCCGACCTGTCGCGGTACCTGATCGGTGGATTGACCAAGTCGGACCTGTCGCCGCTGACCCGCCCCAGCCTGGCCTGGCAGGCCCTGGACGTCGAGGACTTCGTCCTGCCGCCGCTGCCGAACACCCTGTTCCAGCGGGACAACGCGGCGTGGATCGGCGACGGGGTCAGCGTCAACCCGATGGCCAAACCGGCCCGTCGCCGGGAATCCATCAACACGCTCACCGTGTACCGGTTCCATCCCCGGTTCGCGAACCTCGGCTTCCGCGTCTATCTCGGGGACAGCGGCGACATCGTCCACGAGCGATCCACTGTGGAGGGCGGCGACGTGCATGTCCTCGCGCCGGGCGTGGTGATGGTCGGGATGGGCGAGCGCAGTACCCCGATGGGCATCGAGGCGCTGGCGCGGCGACTGTTCGCCAGTGGCGCGGCCCGCCTCGTACTCGTCATCGAACTGCCCAAGGCACGTTCGGCGATGCACCTGGACACGGTGCTGACCATGGTCGACGTCGACACCTTCGTCGCCTACCCGTACCTGGACTGGCAGCGGATCCGGTGCTGGCAGCTGACCCCCGGCGACCACCCCGACGAGTTGGACGTGCAGCCCGGCGAAGGCGTGGCACCGGCACTGGCCGCGGCAATGGGCATCGACGGGGTACGGATGCTGATCGCCGACGAGGACAGCGGCACCGCGGCCCGCGAGCAGTGGAACGACGCCGACAACTTCCTGGCGATCGCCCCCGGCGTGGTCATGGGCTACGACCGCAACGAGGCCACCAACACCATGCTGCGCCGAGCCGGAATCGACGTAATCGCCCTGGCCGGCAGCGAACTCGGGCGAGGCAGGGGAGGAGCGCGCTGCATGAGCTGCCCGCTGCGCCGCCACCCGCTGTGACGTCCGATCCGGAATTGCCCAAGGAGTCCTCACCATGACCCTCCCCCGCCACCCGGGCTCGCTGCTGCGTGACCTGGACCTTGACAAGGAGCAGTTCCTCACCCTCGTCGACGACGCCCGCAGGCTACGCGACGAGCGACGTCGAAGCACGGAGTCGATGCGACTGCGCGGGCTGAACATCGCGCTGGTCTTCGAAAAGAACTCGACCAGAACCCGCTGCGCGTTCGAGGTGGCCGCCCACGACCAGGGCGCTAGCGTCACCTACCTCGGCCCGGAAGGCTCGCACATCGGCCGCGAGGAGTCCATCCCGGACACCGCGCGGGTATTGGGACGAATGTTCGACGGCATCGCCTTCCGCGGGTACACCCAGAACACCGTCGAACAGCTGGCCCAACACGCCGGCGTGCCGGTATGGAACGGACTGACCGACGAATGGCACCCGACCCAGTCCCTGGCCGACATCCTCACCATGACCGACCACCACCCGGGCGACGTGACCGACATCGCGTTTTGCTTCGCCGGTGACGGCAGCGACAATGTGGCCCGCTCACTGCTGGTCACCGCGGCACTGCTGGGTATGGACGTGCGCATCGCCGCACCGGCCGACCGGCAGCCTCCCGCGGACGTGGTCGCCGCGGCACAGAAGGTGGCCCGGCGCAGCGGCGCCAAGATCCTGGTCACCGACGACCTCAACGCCGCGGTACGCGACGCGGACTTCGTCTACACCGACGTGTGGGTCAGCATGGGCGAGTCCGACGATCTGTGGGCCACGCGAATCCCGATGATGCTGCCGTACCGGGTCACCGAGGAGGTACTGGCCGCCACCGGTAAGCCGGGCACCAAATTCATGCATTGCCTGCCCGCGGTACACAACCGGGACACCGCGTTGGGTGCCCGGCTGTACCGGCAGTTCGGCATCGACGGCGCCGAGGCTACCGAGGAGGTCTTCGAGTCCAAGCGGTCGATCGTGTTCGACCAGGCGGAGAACCGGCTGCACACTGTCAAGGCCGTGCTCCTGCGCGCGCTGGCGGGCTGATCCGTGCTCATCGTGATCGCATTGGGCGGCAACGCCCTGCTCGAACGAGGACAGCGACCCGACGCGGCGATCCAGCGACGGCACGTCCGTCGCGCCGCGCGGGCGCTGGCCCCGCTGGCCGCCGAGCACCGGCTGGTCATCTGCCACGGCAATGGGCCGCAGGTCGGGGTGCTGGCGCTGGAAAGCCAGTCTGACGCCAGTCTCAGCCGGCCGTACCCGCTGGATGTGCTCACCGCACAGACCCAGGGCATGATCGGGTACTGGCTGGTCCAGGAGCTGACCGCGGCCGGCGTCGACCGGCCGGTGGCAGCCCTGGTCACCCAGACCGTGGTGGACGACCGCGACCCCGCGTTCCATACCCCCACCAAGTTCATCGGCCCGGACTACTCGCGCGAGGAGGCCGCTGCGCTGGCCGCCCGGTACCGGTGGAGCGTCGCGGCCGACGGTCCGCGGTGGCGGCGCGTGGTGCCGTCACCGGAACCCGGCCGCGTCGTGGAGCTGGACACGGTACGCACGCTCATCGACCGCGACACGATCGTCGTGTGCGGCGGCGGGGGCGGCGCACCGGTGGCGGCCGACGCCTCCGGTCGACTGTCCGGGGTGGACGCCGTCGTGGACAAGGACCTCACCGCCGCGTACCTGGCCCTGGCCCTGGGCGCCCATCGGCTGCTGGTCCTGACCGACGTGCCAGGGGTCATCCGCGGGTACGGTACCCCGCAGGCGGAACCGATCCGGGCCATCGACGTCGACGAACTGACGCGACTGCGGTTTCCGGCAGGCTCCATGGGCCCGAAGGTGGAGGCCTGCCAGCGCTTCGCCCGGGCGTCCGGGCACCCCGCGGCAATCGGCGCGCTCGCCGACGCCGCCGACGTCCTCGCCGGCCGCGCCGGTACGACCATCACGCGTGCGCCACGACGACCGGGCGGCCGGCCCGCGCACAGCTCACCCGCGAGCACCGGCCCGAACCAAGCAGCACACCTTCTGGAGGATCCACTGTGGACACGATGATGGCAATCAGAGGACACGTGCGAGGCGGCCCGGAGCGCTTGGTCTTCGAGAGCGCTCCCCGACCCAGACCGTCGGCCGGCGAGGTCCTCGTGGCCGTACACGCGGCCGCGATCACCTTCGCCGAACTCGACTGGGATCTGTCCTGGACCACCCGCGACGGCACCGCCCGTACTCCGATGATCCCGGCCCACGAGGTGTCCGGTACCGTTGCCGCGCTCGGCAGCGACGTGAGCGACCTGGCGACCGGCGACGAAGTATACGCACTCGTCGACTTCGACCGCGACGGCGCGGCCGCCGAGTTCGTGACAGTGCCGGCGGCCGCGGTCGCCGCCAAGCCGCGGTCCGTCACACACACCGAGGCCGCCGCCCTCCCGCTCGCCGCGCTCACCGCTTGGCAAGCCCTGGTCGACCACGCCGGGCTCGGGCCCGACGAAACGGTCCTGATCCACGGCGCGGCCGGAGGAGTGGGCGTCTACGCCGTCCAGCTGGCCGCGAGCCTCGGCGCCCGGGTCATCGCCACGGACCTCCCGGAGCACGCGCACATGGTGCGTAAGCTGGGTGCCGACGACTTCATCGACGTCACCACCCAGAGCTTCGACGAGCTGCTATCCGACATCGACGTGGTGCTGGACACGCAGGGCGGCACAACCCACGACCGCTCGTACCGCGTGCTGCGCCCCGGCGGGCGCCTGATCACGCTGGTCGCCCCGCCGTCCCGACAGCTTGCCGATGACCATCAGGTCCACGCGATGTTCTTCATCGTGCGACCCGACCGTGCCGAGCTGCAACGGATCGCCGCGATGGTCGACGCCGGCGAGCTGATGCCGGTGATCGCCCGCACCTTCCCGCTCGCCGACGGGCGGTCCGCCTACGAGAGCGGGCGGCTGCCGCGCCGGCCAGGCAAGACAGTCCTGGTCGTACGCGGTGACGGCGACGCTGGTGCGCACCCCTTCGGCGAGAACTCCCGCCTGCGCCCACTTGCGTCCGGTCAGTGACCACGACTCGGCATAATCGCGGTCGCCTGGCCGGGTGTGACCCTCGTCGCGGTCGCCATCCTGTTCGCGCTCTACGCGTTCATCGCCGCGGGCGCCAACCTCAGCCGCGCCCTCGTTGGTCGTGGCGGCGGACACGCCGTGTACCGGACCGGGCTCGCCGTGCTGGACGCCGCGGCCGGCGTGGTGGCCCTGGCGTGGCCGGGCATCACGGTCCTCACTCTGGTCGTCTGAGTGGCCGCGTGGGCCGCGGTGACCGGCGTCGCCGAGCTGTTGATCGCGTTCCATGAAGGTGAAACGGCCGGCCAGCGCGCCTTTCTCAGCCTCAGCAGGCTGATCTCGGTCGCCCTTGGCGCCGTGCTGTTCATCCGGCCCGGCATCGGCGCGTACCTGCCTCGCCTGCGTCACGCGGCCCACTGATGCCGCCTCGAGCCCGAGACCGCCACCGGCACCGGCACCGGCACCGATGAAAGGTTGTGCGTCGTGACCGATCAGGCGAATTCGACCACGAACGCCTCCCTCGCCCGGCGGTGGTTCACCGAAGGCTGGACCACCGCCCCGACAATGGCCGACGACCTGTTCAGCCCACAGTTCCGCACCAACGGCCTCGTCGTGGGTGTCGACGGGCCCCGTACGACCGTGCTGCGCAGGCTCGCCGGCTTCCCCGACTTGACGACGGAGATCGAAGACCTGATCGCGGTCGACGACACCGTGGTCGTGCGGGTGGTCTGGAAGGGCACGCACTCCGGGACCTATGGTGGTCTCCCACCGAGCGGCAGCCGGGTCGAGGTACGCGTCATGTCGATCTGGCGCTTCGAGCACGGCAAGGTGGTCGACAACTGGACCATCCAGGACCAGTTCTCACTACTGCAACAGGTCGGTTACCTGTCGCAGGAGTTGACCACCGCACAGGGCCACACATCGCCGGTCGGGCCGCGCTGATCGAGGAGCGATGCAATGACGACGACGCGACCCATGCCGTGCGGGGCCGCCGCTCCGGACCGAACCGCGCCCGCAGGCGCCGACTTTCTATCGGTACACCAGGCGGCGGCCCTGGCGCCGGGCAGGTGCTCGCCGCACTCGGTAGATCTCTAGCTAGGACTGCTCGTATCTCGACAAGGTCTTGGGCATCTGGCTGGGACTGAGGGGGCGCGCCCTCAGAGGGGATCGGCAAGTTCCTCTTCAGGCAGGGCTGAGCGAGAAGGACTGGGCGCCCCGCGAGCTACGGCACGGCAGCGTCTCGATCGCCTCGGCGCTCGGGCTGACGTTGGAGCAGGTTGCCGATCTTGTCGGAAACGCCGGGACGGTCGTAATGGAGAAGGTCTACCGCCACCAACTGCGCTCGGTCCTGACACACAGCGCGGAGGCGGTGGACGGGCTCTTCGTGGCGCTAGCTGGGTGGGGGGCAATAGTTAGACCCCCTGAACGGATCAAGGACCGTTTCCGGTCATCGAAAACGGCCCTTGAGCTGCGGTGGGCGATACTGGGATCGAACCAGTGACCTCTTCGGTGTGAACGCCATGATGTCCGCGCTGGAAGTGCCGAAACCTGCTGCTAGGTAAGGGTTTTTCGGCCGTGGGCGTTCGCCGACGTACGTGGCTGTTCGCTTCGGTGCCCCCGGTTAGCCCCTCGGGGAAGGGCTGTAACAGGCCATCACGTGGGCGGTACGGACTTTCTTGTCGGGTGTCTTTAGGAAAGGTCAGCGGATAGGCGCATGACGGCGACCTGGTTACCGTAGCCTACGGCGAGGTGGCCGTCTGGTAGCTGAGATAGCGCATACACCCTCCTTGGTGTCTCAGTGTGGCCCACCTGCTCACTCGTCGTGGGGTCCCACAACCGCACCGTGCGGTCGAAGCTGCCGGAGGCCAGCAGCGTCCGCCCGTCCGGCAGCGGCACCGCCACCAACGCCTGGACCGAGC
>NZ_BAAARV010000052.1:36162-39791 GCF_039532525.1 Dactylosporangium salmoneum | reverse complement strand
TCCAGATCCCGCGAGGACGCGATGTGGTCGTCGTCCAAACCCAGCCCCCGCAACGTGCCCCACTTGCCCGGGCTCGCCGTGGCGAAGACCTCCGCACCCCAATACCGGGCCAGCTGGATCGCGGCCATGCCCACACCGCCGGCGCCCGCGTGGATCAGCACCCGCTCACCGGCCTGCAGGTCACCGAGGTCGGCCAGCCCGTACCAGGCGGTCAGGTAACAGATGGGCACGGACGCCGCCCGCTCGAACGACCAGTCGTCCGGGACGCGGGCCAGGGTGCGCTCGTCGGCGATGGCGTCGCGGCCGAAGGCGCCGAGCAGCAGGCCGGTCACCCGGTCGCCGACGGCGAACCGGCCCGCGCCCGGGCCGGTCTCGACCACGACGCCGGCGCCCTCGTTGCCCATGCGGGCCTCGCCCGGGTACATGCCGAGCGCGATCAGCACGTCCCGGAAGTTCAGGCCGGCCGCCCGTACCGCCACCCGCACCTGTCCCGGCTCAAGCGGCGCCTCCGACTCCGGCGCCGGGACCAGCGACAGCCCGTCGAGGGTGCCGCCGCCGACGGTGTCCAGGCGCCACGGGCCCTCGGCCGGCGCGCTGCCGAGCTCGGCCCGGACCAGGCGCGGGACGAGGACGGCGCCGTCGCGCAGCAGCAGCTGGGACTCCCCCGCCGCCACCGCGGCGGCCAGGACCGGGCCGAGCGCGTCGGGGTCGGCGGCGTCGTCCAGGTCGACCAGCAGCAGGCGGTCCGGGTGCTCGGCCTGTGCGGAGCGCACCAGGCCCCACACCGGCGCCATCGCGAGGTCGGCGCCGACCGCGTTGCGGGTCACCACCGCCAGGCGCGCGTCGGCGTTGTCTCCGTCGGCCAGCCAGTCCTGCAGCTCGGCCAGGGCCCGCTCCAGGTTCGCGCGCACCGCCGCGGGCAGGGCGTCGGCCGGGGCGCCGCCGAGCAGCAGAACCTCGGGCGCCGGGGCGTCGGCGTCCCGCAGTGGCAGGGGCGTCCACTCGATCGCGTACAGGTCGTCGGCGGCCTGGGCCGACCGCAGCGCCTGGGCCGAGACCGGGCGCAGGACCAGCGACTCGATGACGGCAACGGGCCGGCCGTCGGCGTCGGCCGCCTCGATGCGCACCGCGCCCTCGCCGGCCGGGGTGACCCGCACCCGCAGCCGGGGCGCGCCGACGGCGTGCAGGGAGACGCCGGTCCAGGCGAAGGGCAGCCGCACCTCGCCGTTGGCCGGGAAGAAGCCGCCGAACCCCATCGCGTGCAGCGCGGCGTCGAGCAGGGCCGGGTGCAGGCCGTAGCGGGCGGCGTCGGCGTGCAGGTCGTCGGGCAGCGCCACCTCGGCGTAGACGGCGTCGTCGCGCCGCCACACCGCCTTCAGGCCCTGGAAGGCCGGGCCGTAGCCGTACGCGAACTCGGAGGCCCCCTCGTAGAAGCCCTCGACCGAGACCGCGTCGGCGCCGGGCGGCGGCCAGGCGGCGAGGTCTTCCGCGGGCGGCACGGGCTCGTCCGGCCCGAGCAGGCCGGTGGCGTGGCGCGTCCACGGGGAGTCCGCCGACTGGGAGTACACCGCCAGTTCCCGCCGCCCGGAGTCATCGGGCCCGCCGAGACGAACCTGCACCTGTACCGCGCCCCGCTCCGGCAGCACCAGCGGCGCCTCCAGGGTCAGCTCGGCCAGCCGGCCCGCGCCCGCCTCGGCCCCGGCCCGCAGCGCCAGCTCCACGAACCCGGTCCCGGGGAAGAGCACCGACCCGAGCACCGCGTGGTCGGCCAGCCAGCCGGTCGCCCCGACCGAGAGCCGCGCGGAGAACACCGACTCGTCCGACCCGGCCAGCCCGACCATCGGCCCGAGCAGCGGGTGGTCGCTCCCCGACGGGGCCGTACCCCGGGAGGCCAGCCAGTACCGTTCCCGCTGGAACGCGTACGTAGGCAGGTCCACCGGCCGCCCCTCGCCAAGCGGCCACTCGACCGCAACCCCGCGCGCCCAAAGCCGCGCGGCCGCCTCGACCACCCCGAGCGGCTCGGCGGCGTGCTTGCGGACGACCGGAATGCAGTCCTCAACCACCGGAGTCAGCACCGGCGTAGGACTCACCTCCAGGAACGTGACCGCCCCCATCACCGCCACACTCTCGGCAAACCGCACCGTCCCCCGCACATGCCGAACCCAATACCCGGCAGAAGTCCACTCCTCCGACACCACCGGAACCTGCGGCTGCGAAAACGTCAGCGTCGAAACCACCTCGGCGAACACGGGCAGCATCGGCTCCATCAACACCGAATGGAACGCATGCGAAACCCGCAACCTCCGAGTCCGCACACCCAACTGCGCCACCACCCGATCCACCGCATCAGCAGACCCCGACAGCACCACAGCCTCAGGACCGTTCACCGCCGCGAGATCCACGTCGCCGTCCAGCAACGGCGCAACCAATTCCTCCGACGCCGCAACCGCAACCATCACCCCACCCGGCGGCAACGCAGCCATCAACCGACCCCGCGCCGACACCAGAGCACACGCGTCTTTCAGCGACAGAATCCCCGCGACATGGGCAGCCGCGATCTCACCAATCGAGTGCCCACCAACGACATCCGGGCGGACACCCCACGATTCGAGGAGCCGGAACATGGCCACTTCGAACGCGAAGATGCCGCACTGCGCATAGAAGGTGTTCGCCAACCTGTCCTCGTCGCCGCCGAACACCACCTCCGACAACGACGGGTCCAGCTCCGCACACACCTCCGACCACGCCTGCGCGAACACCGGGAACGCCTCAATCAGTTCCCGACCCATACCAAGCCGCTGGGCGCCCTGGCCGCCGAACACGAAACCCAGACGACCTGACCGGACGGTGTCCTTGATCGTGGCGTCGTCCAGGAGCACCGCCCGGTGCTCCAGCGCCGCGCGGCCCCTGGCGAGGGTCCAGGCGACGTCGGTCAGGGGCACGTCGTCGGAGAGGAACGACCTGAGGCGGTCGAGCTGCGCGGACAGCGCGCGGTCGGTGCGGGCCGAGACCAGCAGCGGCAGGACGGGCAGCAGCGGCTCGGCGCTGGGGGCGTCCGACGGTTCGGCCTGCTCCAGGATCACGTGGGCGTTGGTGCCGGAGATGCCGAACGACGAGATGCCCGCCCGGCGCGGGCGGTCCGGGTCCGCCCAGGGGCGGGACTCGGTCAGCAGCCGCACCGCGCCCGCGGACCAGTCCACGTTGGGCGTCGGGGCGTCGATGTGCAGGGACCGGGGCAGGACGCCGTGGCGCAGCGCCATGACCATCTTGATGATGCCGGCGACGCCCGCGGCGGCCTGGGTGTGGCCGATGTTCGACTTGACCGAGCCGAGCCACAGCGGACGGTCGGCGGGGCGGGACCGGCCGTAGGTGGCGAGGAGCGCCTGGGCCTCGATGGGGTCGCCGAGGGTGGTACCGGTGCCGTGGGCCTCGACCGCGTCCACGTCGGACTCCGACAGGCCGGCCACGGCCAGGGCGGCCCGGATCACGCGCTGCTGCGACGGGCCGTTGGGGGCGGTGAGGCCGTTGCTGGCCCCGTCCTGGTTGATCGCCGAGCCGCGGACCACGGCCAGGACGCGGTGGCCGTGACGCTGGGCGTCGGCGAGGTTCTCGACCAGGAGCATGCCGAT
>NZ_BAAARV010000052.1:13215-36099 GCF_039532525.1 Dactylosporangium salmoneum | reverse complement strand
GCCCCCGCTGGCGGCTGAACTCGATGAACATGCCCGGGGTGGGCATGACGGTGACGCCGCCGACCAGGGCGAGGGTCGAGTCGCCGGAGCGCAGCGACTGGATCGCCACGTGCAGGGCGACCAGCGAGGAGGAGCACGCGGTGTCGACGGTGACCGCGGGACCCTCCAGGCCGAGCGTGTAGGCGACCCGGCCGCTGGTGACGCTGGTGGCGCTGCCGGTGCCGAGGTACCCGTCGACGCCGTCGGGCACGTCGTCGAGCCCTTCGGCGTAGCCGAGGGAGGCGCCGCCGACGAAGACGCCGGTCCGGCTGCCGCGCAGCGAGTGCGGGTCGATGCCGGCTCGCTCGATCGCCTCCCACGCGGTCTCCAGCACCAGCCGCTGCTGCGGGTCCATGGCGAGGGCCTCGCGCGGGGAGATGCCGAAGAAGCCGGGGTCGAAGCGGCTCGCGTCGGCGAGGAAGCCGCCCTCCAGCGTGTAGGAGGCGCCGGGCCGGTCCGGGTCGGGGTCGTAGAGCGCGTCGAGGTCCCAGCCGCGGTCGGCCGGGAACGCCGAGATCGCGTCCGTGCCGGAGCGGACCAGCTCCCACAGATCCTCCGGCGAGGCGACGCCGCCGGGGAACCGGCAGGCCATGCCGACGATCGCGACCGGGCCCGGCTGCTCCAGCTCCTGGATCCGCCGGCGCGCCCGGCGCAGGTCGGTGGTGGCCCGCCGGAGGTAGTCGCGGAGCCTGTCCTCAGCTTCCATTGCCGTTGCGCTCCTCAATCCTGCGATCGGCGTTCGGTTCAGGGCGTCTCGAGCTCGTCGTCGAGCAGCTCGAACAGTTCGCTGTCGGTGGCCTCCGCCAGGTCCTCGTCCCCGCCGTCGTCCGGGGCGCCGCCGCTCCATTGGCCCAGCAGCGTGCGCAGCCGGGCGGCGACCGCGGCGCGGGTGGCCGCGTCGGTCTCCTGGACGGCGTCGAGGTCGGCCGCGAGCTGGTTGATCCGGTCCAGCACCGAGGCGGCCGGGGACTCGTCGCCGAGGAGCTGCTCCCGGAGGTACTGCGCGAGGATCACCGGCGTCGGGTAGTCGAACGCCAGCGACGGCTGCAGCGCGAGGCCGGTGGCCGCGCCGAGCCGGTTGCGCAGCTCGACCCCGCCGAGGGAGTCCAGGCCGAGGTCGCGGAACGCCCGGTTGGGCTCGACGAGGTCGAGCATCCCGCCGTCGGCCGCGCCGTGGGACAGCACCGCGGCGGCGTGCCCGCACACCAGGTCGAGCAGCACCCGGTCGCGCTCGCCGGGTGCCAGCCCGGCCAGCCGCTGGGCCAGCGCGGACGGCTCCTCCGGCGCGGCGCCCGCCCCGGCCGCGCCCGGCTCGGTCCGCCGGGGCTCCAGGCCGCGCTTGGCGTCGGGCAGCAGGTCGAACAGGTGGGTGCGCCGCCCGGCCGCGGCGCCGAGGCCGAAGGTCTCCCAGCGGATATCGATGAGCACGACGGTGGTCTCGTCCTGCTCGAGCACCTGCTGCAGGGCGGCGGTGGCGACCGCGGGCGGCAGCTCGTAGACGCCCTGCAGCCGGGCCCGCTCGGCGGCGCCGCCGGAGGCCATGCCGGCCCCGCCCCAGGTGCCCCAGGCCACCGAGGTGGCGGGGCGGCCCTGGGCCCGGCGGAACTCGGCGAACGCGTCGAGGAACGTGTTGCCCGGCGCGTAGTTGGCCAGCCCGGCCGTGCCGAACGTGGCGCCGGAGGAAGAGAACAGCACGAACGCGTCGAGGTCGGCCCCGCGGGTGAGCTCGTCGAGGTTGACCGCCCCGGCCGCCTTGGCCCGAAGCGCGGTGGCGATCCGCTCGGGGGTGAGCGACTCGATCATGCCGTCGTCGAGCTGGGCCGCGGTGTGCACGACCGCCCGCAGCGGCCGGTCCGCGGGGATCTGCGCGAGCACGGCGGAAAGCGCCTCGCGGTCGCCGACGTCGCAGGCGGCCACGGTGACCGCGGTGCCGCTCTCAGCCAGGTCGGCGGCCAGCTCCGCGGCGCCGGGGGCGTCGCCGCCCTGCCGGCTCAGCAGGAGCAGGTGCTCGGCGCCGGAGCGGGCCGCCCAGCGGGCCACCTGTCCCCCGAGGCCGCCGGTGCCGCCGGTGATGAGCACGGTGCCGCGGGGGCGCCACTCGCGGGCGGGCGGGGTGTCGCCGAGCTGGTCGCGGACCAGGCGGCGGACCAGCACGTCCCAGTTGCGCACGGCCACCTGGTCCTCGCCGTCGACCCCGGCCAGTACCGCGGCCAGCTTCTGACCGGCTGCGTCGTCGAGCCGCTCGGGCAGGTCGACCAGGCCGCCCCACAGGCGCGGGTGCTCCATCGCGGCGACCCGGCCGAGGCCCCAGGTGAGCGCCTGGCCGGGCCGCCGCAGCTTGTCGGTGCGGCCGACGGAGACGGCGCCCCGGGTCGCGCACCACAGCGGGACCTCGACGCCGGTGGTGTCGGCCGCGCGCACCGCCGCCTGCAGCGCGGCGACGGTCGCGGCGTAGCCGGCGGGGACCTCCGGGTGGGCGGCGAGCGGGCGCTCGTCGAGGGCGAGCAGGGACAGCACACCCGCCAGGTCGTAATGGTCGTAGTAGGCGTCCTGCAGCGGCAGCGCGATCGAGTCGGGGTCGTCGGCGGCGGGGTCGACGGTGTGCCGTACCACCGTCGCACCGTGCGCGGCGAGGGCCCGCTCGCAGGCGTCGACGGCCTCGGCGGCCACGTCGCCGGCGGGCTCCAGCAGCAGCCAGGTGCCGGACATGACCGGCGGGCTGGTCTCCACGGCGGCCCAGACGATGCGGTACCGCAGCGCGTCGAGGGCGGCGCGGTCGCGGGAGCGGCGGCGCCAGTCGGCGAGCATCGGCAGGGCCGGCTCCAGGAGGTCCGCCTCGCCGCGGCCGCCGAGCGCCTGGGCGAGCAGGTCGACGTCGGCCTGCTCGACGGCGGCCCAGAAGCGGGCCTCGTCCTCGTCGTCGGCCGGCGCCGGCGACGGGGCCGCCTTCGGCTCGGGGGCCTCCAGCCAGTAGCGGCGGCGCTGGAACGGGTACGTCGGCAGGTCCACCCGCCGCCCACCGGCCAGCAGCGCCGGGAGGTCGACGGCGATGCCCTGCGCCCAGGCCTCGCCGAGCGAGGTAACGAGTCGCCGCATTCCGCCGTCGTCGCGGCGCAGCGTCCCCACTCCGAGGGCCAGGACCGGATGCGCGCTGCACTCGATGAACCCGTCGAACCCGAGCCCGCGCGCGGTGTTCACCGCATCTTCAAACCGCACCGGCTGCCGAAGATTCGTGTACCAATATGTCCCATCCAACTGCGACATATCCAGCACATCGCCCGTCACCGCAGATATGAACGGAACTCGACCCGCAGCCGGACTGATATCGGCCAGGTCAGTCAGGATCTGCCCACGCAACTCCTCCACCTGCGGCGTATGCGACGCATAATCCACCGGGATCCGGCGCACCCGAACGTCCTCACCGCAGGAGGACATGAACTCGTCCAACGCCTCAACCGGACCAGCCACCACCGTCGCCGACGGACCGTTGATCGCCGCAATAGAGAGCCGATCGTCGATCAGCTCACGCACCCGATCCACCGGCTCGGCGACCGAGACCATCCCACCGCGACCGGCAATCGCCCGCAGCGCCTTCGACCGCAGCACCACAACCCGCGCGCCATCCGCGATGGACAGCCCTCCCGCAACCACGGCCGCGGCGATCTCACCCTGCGAATGACCGATCACGGCCGCCGGGGTCACGCCGTAGGACTCCCACATCGCGGCCAGGGAGACCATCACCGCCCACAGGACCGGCTGCACCACGTCGACCCGCTCCAGCAGCTCCGGGTCGGTCAACGCGTCCCGCAGCGACCAGTCGACCAACGGGGCAAGGGCTCGCTCGCACTCGGCGAACACCGGGGACTCGGACAGCAGCTCGGTGGCCATGCCGACCCACTGGGTGCCCTGGCCGGGGAAGACGAAGACCACGCGCCGCGGCTCGGCGGCGTTGCCCTCGACGAGGTTGGCGGCCGCGGTACCGTCGGCCAGCGCCCGAAGGCCGTCCAGCGCCTCCTCGCGGTCCGCGGCCACCACCACGCCCCGGTGTTCCAGCGCCGCCCGGCCGATCGCCAGCGACGCCGCCACGTCGAGCAGGCTCAGCTCCGGGTCGTCGGCGAGCCGTCGCGCGAGCCGGGCCGCGGCCGCCCGCAGCGCGGCGGACGAGCGGGCCGAGACGACCAGCGGCACCGGACCACCGTCCTGCCCGGGAGCGTCCGGCTCGGCCGGCGCCTCTTCCAGGATCACGTGGGCGTTGGTGCCGCTCGCGCCGAAGGCCGAGACGCCCGCGCGCCGGGGCCGCTCGCCCGCCTCCCAGGCCCGGCCCTCGGTCAGCAGCTCCACCGCGCCGGCCGACCAGTCCACATTGGACGTCGGCGCGCCCACGTGCAGCGTCGGCGGCATGGTGGCGGCCCGCAGGCTCTGAACCACCTTGATGATGCCGGCGACCCCGGCGGCCGGGCCGGCGTGGCCGAGGTTGGACTTGATGGAGCCGAGCCACAGCGGGCGGCCGGCGGGCCGGTCGCGGCCATAGGTGGCGATGAGGGCCTGGGCCTCGATCGGGTCGCCCAGGCGGGTGCCGGTGCCGTGGGCCTCGACGAGGTCGACGTCGGCCGGACCCAGCCGCGCGTTGTCCAGCGCGGCCAGGATGACCCCCTCCTGGGCCGGCTCGCTGGGCGCGGTGAGCCCGTTGCTGGCGCCGTCCTGGTTGGTGGCCGAGCCGCGCACGACGGCCAGCACCGGATGGCCGAGGCGCTGGGCGTCACCGAGCCGCTCCAGCAGGAGCATGCCGACGCCCTCGGACCACGAGGTGCCGTCGGCCGCCTCGGAGAAGGACTTGCAGCGCCCATCCGGCGCGAGCGCCCGCTGGCGGCTGAACTCGACGAACGCGGCCGGGGTCGGCATGACCGAGGCGCCGCCGGCCAGGGCCATCGCGCACTCGCCGGTGCGCAGCGCCTGGACGGCCAGGTGCAGCGCGACGAGCGACGAGGAGCAGGCGGTGTCGACGGTGACCGCCGGGCCCGAAAGGCCCAGGGCGTAGGCGACCCGGCCGGAGGCCACGCTGGTCATGTTGCCGGTGCCGAGGTAGCCCTCCATGCCCTCGGGCAGCTCGTCGAGGCGGGAGAAGTAGTCGGTGGCCACGGCGCCGACGAAGACGCCGGTGCGGCTGCCGCGCTGGGCGGACGGGTCCAGGCCGGCCCGCTCGAAGGCCTCCCACGCCGTCTCCAGCACGAGCCGCTGCTGCGGGTCCATCGCCAGGGCCTCGCGGGGCGAGATGCCGAAGAAGGCGGCGTCGAAGTCGGCGGCGTCGTGCAGGAAGCCGCCCTCCCGGACGTAGCTGTGCCCGAGGGCGTCGGGGTCGGGGTCGTACAGGTCCGGGTCCCAGCCGCGGTTGGCGGGGAAGCCGGAGACGGCGTCGACGCCGCCGGCGACGAGGGCCCAGAGCTCCTCCGGGGTGGTGACGCCGCCGGGGTAGCGGCAGGCCATGCCGACGATCGCGATCGGCTCGTGGCCGGCCGCCTCCACCTCGCGCAGCCGCTGGCGGGTCTGGGTCAGGTCGGACATCGCCCGGCGCAGGTACTCCCGCAGCTTGTCCTCGTTACTCGTCGCCATGGTCGGCGCGTCCTCTCTTGCCGAATCTTGCCGAAGCCGGACGGAGTCAGAAGCTGATGCGCACGAGCCGGCTGAACCGGCGCAGCTTCGGGGACAGGTGCATGAGCCGGGAGATGAGGATCGACGTGAAGGGCATCCGCCCGACGTACGGCGAGCCGACGATGAACCACTCCTGCTCGAGCCGCAGGCCGGGCGCCCAGGCGGTCACGTCGTTGATGTCGTCGACGCCCCAGCACAGCTCGGCGCCGGTGGCCTGGATGGTCTGGTGCCGGTTCATGGAGCGGATCGCGATGGTGTTGTAGACGTCGAAGATGTACTCCCCGTGCCCGAACTTCCGGCCGATCCGCTCGACCAGCGCGCGCATCTCGGCCTCGGTGAGCAGCATCGTGAGCCCCTCGGCCACGACGATGACCTCGCCGCTCGCCGGGATCGCGTCCAGCCAGTCCCCGTCGGTGACGTCGGCGCCGACGTACCGCTGCCCCTCCGCCGCCGGGTAGAGGCGCTGCGCCAGCGCCACGACGTCGGGGAAGTCCACGTCGAACCACGTGGGGGTGCCGGGACGTTCGACCCTGTCGCAGCGGCGGTCCAGGCCGCAGCCCAGGTGCAGTACCGTGGCGGCGGGATGGGCGGCGAGGAACTGGGCCGTCCAGTCGTCGAGCTGCTTGGCCCGGATCACCATGGCGATCGCGTCGTCGGTGCGCACCCGCAGCTGCGCGTAGTCGTAGTCCAGCCGCTGCGCCGCGGCGGCCGCCGAGCGGTCGCCGAGCACCGGCTTGGCCGCGGCGCAGTCCAGCGCCTTGGCGTGCAGCGAGACGAGCAGCGTCTTGCGCTCGCGCTCGAAGTCGGCCTTCTCGAGGTTTCCGGTCGTGCTCAACGGTCTGTCCCTTCCAGGATGCGGAGCTGCTCGATGAGCCCGCTCGGGCCGATGCGCAGGATCCCGATCGCGGGGCGGTCCGGGCCGCCGCCGCGGCTCACGGTGTGCGGCACGACGACCTGGCGGTCGTCCTGCGCGGCGACCATGAGGCCCGTCTCGATGCGGACCTGGTCGCGGATCTGCGCGGCGGCGTAGTCGCGCTGGGCGTCGCGGCCGCGGCGGGCCGGCCGGCCCAGCGGGTGCTCGATGCGGCCCTCGGGGGCGAACAGCTCGACGACGGCGTCGACGTCGCCGTCGTTGAGCCGCCGGAAGTAGTCCGCGGCGATCGCCTTGCGGCGCGGTTCGTCGGGCATGGCTGGCGCTCCCCTCACGCGTTCCCGGCCGGGCCGAGCTCCCGGTCCAGGAGCTCGAACATGTCGTCGTCGGTGACCGACTCGGCCGACATCCAGTCGACGGCCGGCGTTTCCTCGGCCCGGTCCCACTTGCGGACCAGCGCCTGCAGCTGCTTGAGCACGGCGGCGCGGGCGTCGCCGGCGGCGGGCAGGGCGGCCAGCGCCGCGTCGAGGCGGCGCAGCTCCACGGCCGCCGGCGGCTCGGCCTCGGCCGCCGGGCCGATCTCGGCGCCGAGGTGCCGGGCCAGGTCGACCGGCGTCGGGTACGTGAACACCAGCGTCGGCGGCAGCCGCAGCCCGGTCGCGGCCGTGAGCCGGTTGCGCAGCTCGACCGCGGTGAGCGAGTCGAAGCCGATCTCGGTGAACGCCCGCGCGGTGTCGACGGCGGCGGCGGAGGCGTGGCCGAGCACCGCGGCGACGTGCCCGCGGACGAGGTCGAGCAGCGCGTGCTCGCGGTCGGCGGCGGACAGGCCGGCGACCCGGCGGGCCAGGGACTGCGCCGCGTCGCCGCCGTCCCCGCCGGCGGCCCGGCGCAGACCGGCCCGGACCAGGCCGCGCAGGACGGGCGGGAGCGGGCCCCCGCGCGCCTGGTCCCGCAGCGCCGGGAAGTCGAACCGCACCGGCAGCAGCAACGCCTCGGGACGGCGCACGGCCATGTCAAAGGCGGCCAGGCCGTCCGCCGGGCCCCACGGACGCATGCCGGACCGGGCGGCGCGGGCCGGCTCCGCCCCGGCGCCGAGGCCGCCGTCGACCGCCCACTGGCCCCAGGCGAGAGCGGTGGCCGGGCGCCCGGCCGCCCGGCGGCGCTGGGCGAAGGCGTCCAGGAACGTCTTGGCCGCGCCGTAGTTGGCCTGGCCGGGATTGCCGAGCTGGCCCGCGATCGAGGAGAAGACGACGAACAGGGCGAGGCCGGCACCGGCGGTGAGCTCGTCGAGGTGGGCGAGCGCGTCGGCGGTGGGGCGCAGCGCGGCCCGCACGCGGTCCGGGGTCAGCGCGGCCACGGTGCCGTCGTCGAGCGTGCCGGCCGCGTGCACGACGCCGGTCAGGGTGCGGCCGGCGAGCGCGGCCGCGAGCTGCTCCCGGTCGGCCACGTCGCAGGCCGCCACGTCGACGGTGGCACCGGCCGCGCGCAGGCCGGCGGCCAGTTCGTCGGCGCCGGGTGCGGCCGGGCCGCGGCGGCTCAGCAGCAGGAGGTCGCGGACGCCGTACGCCGAGACCAGGTGCCGGGCCACGAGCGCGCCCAAGGCGCCGGTGCCGCCGGTGACGAGGACGGTGCCGCCCCGCAGCCGTTCGGCGAGCCCGTCGTCGGCCGGGCCGGGGTCGCCGGTCGCCCGCTCCAGGCGGGGCAGCAGGGCGCGGCCGTCGCGCAGGGCCAGCTGGGTCTCGCCGGCCGCCGCGGCGGCGAGGGCGGCAGCCGGCACGGCTCGCGCCGACGCGTCGGTGGCGTCGACGTCGACGAGGACGAGCCGGCCGGGGCTCTCGGACTGGGCGGAGCGCAGCAGGCCCCAGGCCGCGGCGGCGCCCGGGTCGGGGGCCTCCCCGCCGACCGCGACCGCGCCCCGGGTCACCACGGCGAGCGGCCCGTCCCGTTCGGCCTCCTCCTGGGCCACGAGCAGCGCGTCGACGACGATGTCCGGGCCGGGCCCGAGCCACCGTACGGCGATGTCCCCCTCGGCGGGCGGCACCTCCAGGGGCTGCCAGCCGATCAGGTACAGGTGGGTGGCCTCGGCGGTCTCCGGCGGGCGCCAGGCGACGGACTCGATCTCGAGGACGGGCGCGCCGGTCGGGTCGGCCGCCCGCACCGACGCCCGGTCCCCGGCCGGCCGCGTGGTCCGGACCCGCAGCGCGGTGGCGCCGGTCGCGTGCAGGGTGACGCCGCGCCACTCGGCCGGCACCAGCTCGTCGTCCTCGGCCTGCAGTGCGGCGTCGAGCAGCTCCGGGTGGATGGCGTAGCGGGGGTCGTCGTCGCCGGCCAGCGACACGGTGACGTCGCTGTCGTCGGGGTCGAACCCGGTCGCGGGCCTTGCCGGGCCCAGGGTGCCGGTCGCATTTGCGGTCCAGTCGTCGTCCTCGGAGCGGCGCGAGTGGACGGTCAGCGGGCGCCGGCCGTCGCCGTCCGGCTCGCCGACCCAGACCTGGGCCCGGGTCCCCGGGGCGAGCGGGGCCCGGACGGTCAGCTCCTCGATGGTCGGGCAGCCGCACTCCAGGCCGGCCCGCAGCGCCAGCTCGGCGATGGTCGAGTGGGCGCGCAGCGAGGGGCGCTCGGTCAGGAGGTACGCGTCGGCGTGGGCCAGCCGGACCAACGGCTCGTCCGGGGCGCCCGCGTCGCCGGGGAGCCAGAAGGTATCGCGCTGGAACGGGTACGTCGGCAGGTCCACCCACCGCCCGCCGTCGAGCAGCGCCCGGAAGTCGACCCCGATCCCTTGCGCCCACGCCTCCCCCAGCGAGGTGACCAGCCGCCGCAACCCACCGTCATCCCGCCGCAGCGTCCCCACCCCGAGCGCCAGCACCGGATGCGCGCTGCACTCGACGAACCCGTCAAGCCCAAGCCCCCGCGCGGTATTCACCGCATCCTCAAACCGCACCGGCTGCCGCAGATTCGTGTACCAATATGTCCCATCCAACTGCGACATATCCATCACCCCGCCCGTCACAGCGGATATGAACGGGACTCGACCCGCAGCCGGCTTGATATCGGCCAGGTCAGTCAGGATCTGCGCACGCAGCTCCTCCACATGCGGGGTGTGCGACGCATAATCCACCGGGATCCGGCGCACCCGGACGTCCTCACCGCAGGAGGACATGAACTCGTCCAACGCCTCAACCGGACCAGCCACCACCGTCGCCGACGGACCGTTGATCGCCGCGATAGAGAGCCGGCCGTCGATCAGCTCACGCACCCGATCCACCGACGCCGCAACCGACACCATCCCACCGCGACCCGCAATCGCCCGCAACGCCCTCGACCGCAACACCACCACCCGCGCGCCATCCACAATGGACAAACCACCGGCAACCACCGCCGCCGCGATCTCACCCTGCGAATGACCAATCACCGCCGCAGGAGTCACGCCATAGGACTCCCACAACGCGGCCAACGACACCATGACCGCCCACAACACCGGCTGCACCACATCGACCCGCTCCAGCAACTCCGGATCGGTCAACGCATCCCGCAACGACCAGTCGACCAGCGGGGCCAAGGCCCGTTCGCACTCGGCGAACACCGGCGACGAAGACAGCAGCTCGGTCGCCATGCCCACCCACTGCGAGCCCTGCCCGGGGAAGACGAACACGGCCCGCCGCTCCGCCGTCACGTACCCCTCGACCAGGTTCGGCGCCGGCGCACCGTCGGCCAAGGCCCGCAGGCCGGCCAGGGCCTCCGCGTGGTCGGCGGCCACCACCACACCCCGGTGCTCCAGCGCGGCCCGGCCGGTCGCCAGCGACGCCGCCGCGTCGAGCAGGCTCAGGTCGCCGGTCAGCCGCCGCGAGAGCCGGTCCGCGGCCGCCCGCAGCGCGGGGGCCGAGCGGGCCGAGACGAGCAGCGGCACCGGGCCGGACGAGTCGGATCGCTCCGGGACCTCGGCAAGGGACTCGAGGATCACGTGGGCGTTGGTGCCGCTGATGCCGAAGGCCGAGACCCCCGCCCGGCGCGGGCGATCCCCGGACGTCTCCCACGGCCGGGCCGACGTCAGCACCGAGACCGCGCCCGAGGACCAGTCCACGTGCGTGGTCGGCGCGCCGACGTGCAGCGTCCGGGGCAGCAGCCCGTGCCGCATCGCGAGCACCATCTTCATGACGCCGGCCACGCCGGCCGCGGAGGCGGTGTGGCCGATGTTCGACTTCACCGCGCCGAGCCACAGCGGCCGGTCCGCGGAGCGGTCGCGGCCGTAGGTGGCCAGCAGGGCCTGCGCCTCGATCGGGTCGCCGAGCGCCGTGCCGGTGCCGTGGGCCTCGACGGCGTCGACCTCGCCGGGCGCGATCCGGGCGTCGTCGAGCGCGGCCCGGATGACCCGCTGCTGGGACGGGCCGCTGGGGGCGGTCAGGCCGTTGGAGGCGCCGTCCTGGTTCACCGCGGAGCCGCGCACCACGGCCAGGATCCGGTGGCCGTTGCGCTGGGCATCCGTCAGGCGTTCGAGGAGCAGTACGCCCGCGCCCTCGGCCGGACCGAAGCCGTCGGCGCCGTCGGCGAACGCGCGGCAGCGGCCGTCGGCGGCCAGCACCCGCTGCCGGCAGAACTCCACGAAGCCGGCCAGGCTCGCCATGATGGTCACGCCGCCGGCCATGGCGAGGGTGCAGTCGCCGGCCCGCAGCGCCCGCGCGGCCAGGTGCATGGCCACCAGCGACGAGGAGCAGGCGGTGTCGATGGTCATCGACGGGCCCTCCAGGCCCATCGTGTAGGAGATCCGGCCCGACACGATGCTGGCGAGGTTGCCGGTGCCGAGGTACCCCTCCAGCCCCTCGGGCGCGCGGCGCAGGTCGCGGGCGTAGTCGAGGTTGTTGCAGCCGACGAAGACGCCGGTGCGGGTGCCGCGCAGCGAGTCCGGGTCGATCCCGGCCCGCTCCACGACCTCCCACGCGATCTGCAGCATCAGCCGCTGCTGCGGGTCCATCGCGAGGGCCTCGCGCGGAGAGATGCCGAAGAACCCGGCGTCGAACTCGCCCGCGTCGTGCAGGAAGCCGGCCTCGCGCACGTAGCTCTTGCCCACCGCGGCCGGGTCGGGGTCGTAGACGCCCTCGACGTCCCAGCCGCGGTTGTCCGGGAAGGCGGAGATGGCGTCGCGCTCCCCCGCGACCAGCTCCCACAGCCCCTCCGGGGTGTCCACCCCGCCCGGGTAGCGGCAGGCCATGCCGATGACGGCGATCGGCTCGTGCGCGGCCTCCCGCGCCTGGCGCAGATCGCCGGTCATCCGCTTGAGGTACTCGAGCAGCTTCTCTTCGTTGTTCATCGCGACGCTCCGAACTCCCGGTCGATGAGCGCGAACATGTCCTCGGCCGTCGCGGTGGCGAGCCCGGCCCCGGACTCCTCGGCCGGCCCGGACAGCCGGTGCAGCATCGACTGCAGCCGCTGGGCGGCGCGGGCGCGCAGGTCGGGGTCACCGGCCACCCGGTCCAGCTCCGCCTCCAGCCGGTCCAGTCCGGCCAGGCCGTCGCCGGTGTCCTCGGGGACCAGCTCGGCGCGCAGGTACCCGGCCAGGGCCGCCGGGGTCGGGTAGTCGAAGACCATCGACGCGGGCAGCTGCAGGCCGGTCGCGGCGCGCAGCCGGTTGCGCAGCTCGACCGCGGTCAGCGAGTCGAAGCCGAGCTCCTTGAAGGGCCGGGCCTGGCCGACGCCGGCCGGGTCGGTGTGCCCGAGGACCGCGGCCGCCTCCGCGCGGACGAGGTCGAGCAGCTCGGCCGGGGACGCGTGTGCGAACCGTCCGGCCGTCGCCGCCGTGGGCTCCTCCGCCGGACGTTGCAGCAGGTGGCGTACCTCGGGCAGCCGCGAGATCAGCGGGCTGGGCCGCCCGGAGGTGAACCCGTCCACGAACCGGGCCCAGTCCACGTCGGCCACGGCGACGAACGTCTCGTCGTGCTCGACGGCCTGCACCATGGCGTTGAGCGCGAGCTCGCCGGGCATCTCCAGGACCCCTCGGCGGCGCATCCAGTCCTCGACGCCCTCGCCGGTGAGCATGCCCCCGCCGCCCCACGCGCCCCAGGCCACCGAGGTGGCGGTCCGCCCGGCCGCCCGGCGCCGCTCGGCCAGCGCGTCGAGGTAGGCGTTGGCCGCGGCGTACGCGCTGTGCCGGCCGCTGCCCCAGACGCCGGAGTTGGAGGAGAAGAGCACGAAGGCGTCCAGCGGCCGGTCGCCGAGCAGCTCGTCGAGGACCGCGGCGCCGAGCACCTTGCCCCGCACCAGCTCGGCGAAGTCGGCGAGGCCGGTCTCCTCGATGGTCGTCGACTGGACCACGCCGACGGCGTGCACGACGGCGGTCAGCGGGCGCTCCTGCGGTACCGCGGCGATCAGATCGGCGAGGACGGTCCGGTCGGTGACGTCGCAGGCGACCATGGTGACCCCGGCGCCGAGCGCGGTCAGCTCCGAGGCCAGCTCGGCCGCGCCGGGCGCCCGGTCGCCGCGCCGGCTGAGCAGCAGCAGGTGCTCCGCGCCGGTCTCCGCCAGGCGGCGGGCGACCTGCGCGCCGACCCCTCCGGTGCCGCCGGTGACGAGGACGGTGCCGCGCGGGCGCCAGGGCCGGACGGGCTCGGCGCCGCCCAGCGGGGCCCTCGCGAGGCGCCGGCCCAGCGGTCCCGCGGCCCGCAGGGCGACCTGGTCCTCGCCACCGGCCCCGGCCAGGACCGCGCCGAGCGCGTCCGGGTCGAGGTCGCCGGCGGGCAGGTCGACGAGGCCGCCCCAGGCCCGCGGGCGCTCCAGCGCGGCGACCCGGCCGAAGCCCCAGACCTGGGCCTGTGGGGGGTCGGCGGGGTCGTCGGCCGGGCCGGCGTGCACCGCGCCGCGGGTCAGGCACCACAGTGGCGCCTCGATGCCGGCGTCGCCGAGGGCCTGGGTGAGCGCGACCGTGCCGGCCAGGCCGACCGGCAGCTCGGGGTGGGCGGGCAGCGGCCTGGTGTCGAGGGCGAGCAGGGAGACCACCGCCCGGGCGCCGGACGCGGCGTCGCGGAGGCGGGCGGCCAGCGCCTCCCGGCCGACCTCCTCGGGGGCGACGGCCATGGTGCGGACCTCGGCGCCGGCGGACTGCAGGGCCTTGGCGACGGCGGTGGACCTTCCGTCGGCGAGGCTCGACTCCGGCTCGACCAGCAGCCACTCGCCGTCCAGCGCCGCGGCGGCGGGGGCGCCCAGCGGCTCCCACTCGACGCGGTAGCGCCAGCCGTCCACGGTGGAGCTCTCGCGGCGCCGGCGGCGCCAGCCCGACAGCAGGGGCAGCGCGGGCGCGAGCGCGGCGCCGTCGGGGACCTGCAGGGCGTCGGCCACGCCGGCCAGGTCGCCCCGCTCGATCGCAGCCCAGAACTGCTCGTCGGCAGGGTCGCTCGCGAGGACGGGCTCGCCCTGCAGCCAGTACCGCCGGCGGTCGAACGCGTACGTCGGCAGCTCCACCCACCGGCCGCCCGGTCCGCCGAGCAGCGCGGGCCAGTCCACCGCGACCCCGCGCACGTGCAGCTCGGCGAGCGAGGTCAGCAGCCGCCGCGGGCCGCCTTCGCCGCGGCGCAGCGTGCCGGTCGCGGCGATCGGGACGCCGGCCTCCTCGGCCGTGTCCTGCAGCGCGACCGTGAGCACGGGGTGGGTGCTGCACTCGACGAAGACCCGGTGGCCGTCGGCGAGCAGCGCCCGCACGGCCGCGTGCAGCTCGACCGGGCGGCGGGCGTTCCAGTACCAGTACTGCGCATCCAGCCCCTCGGTGTCCATCGGCTCCCCGGTGACCGTGGACCAGAACGGCACCTCGGCCGGGCGCGGCGACAGCGGCTCCAGCATCGCGGTCAGCCGCTCCCGCAGCGGGTCGACCTGCGCGCAGTGCGAGGCGACGGTCGCGGCCACCACCCGGGCCCGCAGCCCGTCGGCCTCGCACGCGGCCACGAACTCGCCGAGCGCCTCGAGGTCACCGGCCACCGCGACCTGGCGCGGGCCGTTGACCCCGGAGACGGCGAGCCGCTCGCCCCAGCGGGCGATCCGGGCCCGGACCTCGTCGGCGGGCGCGGCGACGGACGCCACGGCCCCGTTGCCGGCGAGCTCGTCGGCGAACAGCCGGCTGCGCAGGACCACGATCTTCGCCGCGTCCGGCAACGTCAGCGCGCCGGCCACGCACGCCGCCGCGATCTCGCCCTGGGAGCTGCCGACGACGGCGTCGGGGTGGATGCCCTGCGACCGCCAGACCGCGGCGAGCGAGACCATCACGGCGAAGAGGACCGGCTGGACCACCTCGATCCGCTCGATCGACGGTGCGCCGGGCGCGCCGCGCAGCACGTCGGCCACCGACCAGTCCAGGTGGGCGCCCAGTGCCGCGTCGCACTCGGCGAGCCGGGCGGCGAACACGGGCGAGGCGTCGAGCAGCTCGACGGCCATGCCCTCCCACTGCGAGCCCTGGCCGGGGAAGACGAACACGGTCCGCCCGGCGATGTCGGCCACGCCCCGCACCACGGCCGGGGACGGGCCGCCCTCGGCGAGCGCGTCGAGGCCGGCCGTCAGCTCCTCGCGGTCGCGGCCGACCACCACCGCCCGGTGCTCCAGCGCGGTCCGGGTCCGGACCAGCGCGGCGGCGACGTCCCCCGGCTCATCGCCGAAGTCGCGCAGGCGGCCGGCCTGGGCCCGCAGCGCGCTCTCGGTGCGGGCCGAGAGCGGAAGCAGCGTGATTTCCGCCGGTGATCTGCCCTCTTCGTCCGAGCTCAACGCCGGCGGCTGCTCCAGGATCACGTGGGCGTTGGTGCCGCTGATGCCGAACGAGGACACGCCCGCCCGCCGGGGCCGATCGAGCGCCGGCCACTCCCGCGCCTCGGTGAGCAGCGCGACCTCGCCGGAGGCCCAGTCGACGTGCGAGGAGGGGGCGTCGACGTGCAGGGTGCGCGGCAGCACCCCATGGCGCATCGCCTCGACCATCTTGATGACGCCGGCGACGCCCGCGGCGGCCTGCGCGTGGCCCAGGTTGGACTTGAGCGACCCGACGTACAGCGGCTCGGTCCGCTCCTGCCCGTAGGTGGCCAGCAGCGCCTGCGCCTCGATCGGGTCGCCCAGGGCGGTGCCGGTGCCGTGCGCCTCGACCGTGTCCACGTCGGACGGCCGCAGGCCGGCGTTGGCCAGCGCGGCACGGATGACCCGCTGCTGCGACGGGCCGTTCGGGGCGGTGAGGCCGTTGGAGGCGCCGTCCTGGTTCACGGCCGAGCCGCGCACCACGGCGTGGACCCGGTAGCCCAACCGGCGGGCAACGGACAGCCGGGCCAGCACCAGCACCCCGACCCCCTCGGCGAAGGCGGTGCCGTCGGCCGCCTCGGCGAAGGCGCGGCAGCGGCCGCCCGGCGAAAGCGCCCGCTGCCGGCTGAACTCGACGAACTCGGCCGGGGTCGGCATCACGCAGACGCCGCCGGCCAGGGCGAGGGAGCACTCGTCGAGCTGCAGCGCCTGGGTGGCCAGGTGCAGCGCGACCAGCGACGAGGAGCAGGCGGTGTCGACGGTGACCGCCGGGCCCTCCAGGCCGAAGGCGTAGGAGATCCGCCCGGAGTGGACGCTCGCGGAGACGCCGGTGCCGAGGTACCCGTCCACGCCCTCCGGCAGCTCCCGCAGGTCGGAGGCGTAGCCGGAGGCGACGGCGCCGACGTAGACGCCGGTGCGGCTGCCGCGCAGCGACATCGGCGGGATGCCGGCCCGCTCCATCGCCTCCCACGTGGTCTCCAGCAGCAGGCGCTGCTGCGGGTCCATGGCGAGCGCCTCGCGGGGCGAGATGCCGAACAGCGCGGCGTCGAACATGGCCGCGTCGCGGACGAAGCCGCCCTCCCGCGCGTACGTGTGGCCGCGCCGGTCCGGGTCGGGCGAGTAGATGCCGGCCAGATCCCAGCCGCGGTCGGCGGGGAACGGCCCGATCGCGTCGACCTCGGACTCCACCAGCCGCCACAGGTCCTCCGGCGAGGCGACGTCGCCCGGGTAGCGGCAGGCCATGCCGACGATCACGATGGGGTCGTCCGGCGCGGCGAGCACGGGTGCGGCCTCCTCCGGCGCCGGTTGGGCCTCCCCCACGAGGGCGGCCAGGAGGTGCCGGGCCAGCTCGGCCGGGGTGGGGTGGTCGAAGACGGCGGTCGCGGGCAGCCGCACGCCGGTGGCCGCGCCGAGCCGGTTGCGCAGCTCCACCGCGGTCAGCGAGTCGAAGCCGAGGTCCTTGAACGGCCGGTGGGCGTCCACGGCGTCGGCCGAGGCGTGTACCAGCACCGCGGCGGCGTGCCCGCGGACCAGGTCGGTGACCTCGCGCTCGCGGTCGGCCGGGCCGAGGGCGGCCAGCCGGTCGGCGAGCGCCCGGCCGTCGGCGGCGGTGTCGTTGGCGGCCCGCCGCGGCGCCTGGCGGACCAGCCCCCGCGCGAGGGCCGGCAGCGTGCCCTCCAGGGCGAGCCGGCGCAGCCCCGCGGTGTCCACCGGCACGGCCATGAGCAGCGCCGCGTCGGCCGCCGGGGCGGCGTCGAGCAGCGCCAGCCCCTGCTCGGCGGCGATCGGGCGGGACACGCCGCGCATGAGCCGGGCCACGGCGCTGTCGTCGAGGTGCCCGGTCAGCGCGCTCGTCGGCTGCCACAGCCCCCAGGCGAGGGACTGGGCCGGCAACCCCTGGCCCCGCCGGTGGTGGGCGAGGGCGTCGAGGACGGCATTCGCGGCGGCGTAGCTGCCCTGGCCCGGGCTGCCGAGCACGCTCGCGGCGGAGGAGAACATGACGAACGCGTCGAGGTCCCGCCCGGCGGTGAGCTCGTGCAGGATCAGCGCGCCGTCGGCCTTCGGGCGCAGTACCGTGCCGAGCCGTTCGGGCGTGAACGACTCGACGGTGCCGTCGTCCAGCGCGCCGGCCAGATGCACGACGGCGCGTACCGATTCGGTGTCCAGCAGCCGCCGCACGGCGTCCCGGTCCGCGATGTCGCAGGCGGCGACCCGTACCCGCTCGTCCGGCTCGCCGGCACCCCCGGAGCGGCTCACCAGCAGCACGTCGCGCACGCCGTGCTCGGCCACGAGGTGGCGGGCCACCAGGCGGCCCAGGGTGCCGGTGCCGCCGGTGACCAGCACCGTGCCGTCGGCGGGCCAGGCCGGGCGCGGCAGCCGCAGCACGATCTTGCCGACGTGCCTGGCCTGGCTCATGTACCGGAACGCCTCCCGCGCCCGGCGAATGTCGAACACCGTCACCGGAAGCGACGGCTCCAGCGACGCCATGACCTCGGCCAGCATCTCCCCGATCCGCCGCGGACCCGCCTCCTGCAGGTCGAAGGCGCGGTAGCGCGGCCCCAGGCCGGTGCGGACGTCGGTCTTGCCCATCTCGATGAACCGGCCGCCCTCGGCGAGCAGGCCCAGCGAGGCGTCGACGAAGTCACCGGCGAGGGAGTTGAGCACCACGTCGACCGCGGGGAAGCGCTCGGCGAAGCCCAGGTCGCGGGAGGAGGCGATGTGCTCGTCGTCGAGGCCGAGCCCGCGCAGCACGTCCCACTTGGCGGGGCTCGCGGTGGCGAAGACTTCCGCGCCGAGTCGCTGCGCCAGGTGTACCGCGGCCATCCCCACGCCACCGGCCCCCGCGTGCACGAGGACCCGCTCCCCCGCGCGCAGCCCGGCCAGGTCGACCAGCGCGTAGTAGGCGGTGAGGAAGCAGGTCGGGACCGAGGCGCCCCGCTCGAACGACCAGCCGTCCGGGATGCGGGTGACGGTCCGCGCGTCGACCACGGCGACCGGGCCGAAGGAACCGGGCAGCAGGCCGGCCACCCGGTCGCCGACGGTCACGTCGCGCACGTCCGGCGCGGCCTCGACGACCACGCCGGCGCCCTCGTTGCCCATGCGGGCCTCGCCCGGGTACATGCCGAGCGCGATGAGCACGTCCCGGAAGTTGAGGCCGGCGGCCCGCACGGCGACGCGCACCTGCCCCGGCTCCAGCGGCCGCCCGGCCGTCGCCGACTCGGCCACCCGCAGCCCGTCGGCGGTTCCGGCGCCGGACTCCTCGAGGACCCAGCCGTCGCCGGCCGGGAGGCGCAGGTCGCCGTCGGTGCCGGCCCGGGCCAGCCGCGGCACGCGGGCGGCCCCGGCGCGCACGGCGACCTGCGGTTCGCGGGCGGCCGCGGCCGCGGAGACCACGGCGGCGAGCGCGGCGGCGGACTCGTCGGTGTCGTCGAGGTCGACCAGCAGGATGCGGGCGGGGTGCTCGGCCTGGGCCGACTTGAGCAGGCCCCACAGCGCCGCGCCGGCCAGGTCCACCGGCCGGCCGGGCTCGGGGGCGGCGGCGCCGCGGGTGACGACGACCAGCCGCGCCGCCTCGAACGCCTCGGTGCCCAGCCAGGCCTGGACCAGTTCCAGGCCCGCGGCGGTGACCCGGTGCACGGCGTCGATCGGATCGCCGCCAAGGCCGGTGAAGGACGCCGCGACCAGATCGGGGGCCGGTCCGCCGGCGGCCACCGCCTCGGCCAGCGACGGCAGGTCCCAGGCGCTGGTCGGGGCCAGCCCGGCCGCCCACAGCGAGGTGGTGACGCCGAGGTCGTCCGCGCCGACCACGACCCACCTGGCCGACTCGGGCCGCTCCTCGGCGGGCAGCGGCGCCCAGTCCAGCCGGAACAGCGCATCGGACCCGGCCGCCGGTCCGGCGTCGGTGAGCGGCCGGGAGACCAGGCGTTCGACCACCGCGACGGGCTCGCCCGCGGCGTCGGCGGCGACGAGGCTCACGGCATCCGGGCCGGCCGGGGAGAGTCGCACGCGCAGGCCGGTGGCGCCGGTGCCGTGCAGGGTCACCCCGGTCCAGGCGAACGGCAGGGCGGGGCCGCCGGCAGGGTCGAGCAGGCCGGCGTGCAGCGCGGCGTCGAGCAGGGCCGGGTGCAGGCCGTAGCGGGCCGCGGTGGCCTGTTGCGGCTCGGGCAGCCGGACCTCGGCGAACAGGTCGTCGCCCCGGCGCCAGGCGGCGCGCAGGCCGCGGAAGGCGGGGCCGTAGCCGTACCCGTTGGCGGCGAACCGCTCGTAGGCGTCCCCGACGGCCAGCGGCTCGGCGCCGGGCGGCGGCCACTCGGCCAGCCCGGTGGGTGCCGCGGCCGCGCCGGGGGCGAGCCGGCCCTCCGCGTGCACGGTCCACCCGGCGTCGTCCCGGTCGGGTCGCGAGTGGACGGTCAGCGGCCGGCGCCCGTCGGCGTCGGGTTCGGAGACCCAAACCTGCACTCGTACCGCATCGTCGCCGCCCAGCACCAATGGCGCCTGGATGGTCAGCTCCTCGACCGCCGGGCACCCGCATGCCTGACCGGCCCTCAGCGCCAGCTCGACGAACGCGGTGCCCGGCAGCAGTACGGTGCCGTTCACGGCGTGGTCGGCCAGCCACGGCTGGGCGCGCGGCGAGAGCCGCTCGGTGAGCAGGTACGCGTCGGCGTGCGCCAGCCGGACCACCGGCTCGTCGCCGCCTTGAGCCCCGTCGCCGCTGAGCCAGTACCGCTCCCGCTGGAACGGGTACGTCGGCAGGTCCACCTGGCGTCCGCCGCCGAGCCCGAAGTCGACCCCGATCCCCTGGGTGTATGCCTGCCCCAGCGACGTGACGAGTCGCCGCATCCCGCCGTCGTCCCGGCGCAGCGTCCCCACCCCGAGCGCCAGCACCGGATGCGCACTGCACTCAATGAACCCGTCGAACCCGAGCCCGCGCGCGGTATTCACCGCATCTTCAAACCGCACCGGCTGCCGCAGATTCGTGTACCAATATGTCCCATCCAACTGCGACATATCCAGCACATCGCCCGTCACCGCAGATATGAACGGAACCCGCCCAGATATCGGAGTCAGGCCTTCGAGATCGGCCAAGATCTGCTCACGCAGCTCCTCCACATGCGGGGTGTGCGACGCATAGTCAACAGGGATCCGGCGCACCCGAACGTCCTCGCCGCAGGAGGACATGAACTCGTCCAACGCCTCAACCGGACCGGCCACCACCGTCGCCGACGGACCGTTGATCGCCGCAATAGAGAGCCGATCGTCGATCAGCTCACGCACCCGATCCACCGACGCAGCAACCGACACCATCCCACCGCGACCAGCAATCGCCCGCAACGCCTTCGACCGCAACACCACCACCCGCGCGCCATCCACAATGGACAATCCACCGGCAACCACCGCCGCGGCGATCTCACCCTGCGAATGACCGATCACGGCCGCAGGAGTCACGCCGTAGGACTCCCACATCGCGGCCAGGGAGACCATGACCGCCCACAGGACCGGCTGCACCACGTCGACCCGCTCCAGCAACTCCGGATCGGTCAACGCGTCCCGCAGCGACCAGTCCACCAACGGCGCCAGGGCTCGCTCGCACTCGGCGAACACCGCCGAGTCGGCCAACAATTCGGAGGCCATGCCCACCCACTGCGAGCCCTGACCCGGGAAGACGAACACCGCTCGCCGCGGCTCGGCGGCGAGGCCCTCCAGGACGTTCGCCGCCGGTTCGCCCCGGTGCAGCGCGTCCAGGCCCGCCAGCGCCTCGGCGCGGTCCGCCGCGACCACGACCGCGCGGTGGTCCAGGGCGGCCCGGCCGGTCGCCAGGGTGGACGCGGTGTCGAGCAGGCTCAGGTCCGGGTCGTCCCGCAGCCGGCCGGCCAGCCGCCCCGCCTGGGCCCGCAGCGCGGCGGACGAGCGGGCCGACACGACCAGCGGCAAGGGGTCCGCCCAGGTGCCCGCCGGCGACGGCTCGTCCACCGCCTGTTCGAGGATCACGTGGGCGTTGGTGCCGCTGATGCCGAACGCCGACACCGCGGCGCGGCGCGGGCGGTCCTCCGGCGTCTCCCACGGCCGGGCGCGGTCCAGCAGCGCGACCGCGCCGGCCGACCAGTCCACGTGGGACGACGGGTCCTCCGCGTGCAGGGTCCGGGGCAGCACGCCGCGGCGCATCGCCTCGACCATCTTGATGACGCCCGCCACCCCGGCCGCGGCCTGGGTGTGGCCGATGTTGGACTTCACCGAGCCGAGCCACAGCGGGCGGTCGCGGTCCCGGCCGTAGGTGGCCAGGAGGGCCTGCGCCTCGATCGGGTCGCCGAGCCGGGTGCCGGTGCCGTGCGCCTCGACCGCGTCCACGTCGGCCGGCAGCAGCCCGGCGTTGGCGAGCGCGGCCCGGATGACCCGCCGCTGGGACGGGCCGTTGGGGGCGGTGAGCCCGTTGGAGGCGCCGTCCTGGTTCACCGCCGAGCCGCGCACCACGGCCAGCACGCGGCGGCCGTGGCGGCGGGCGTCGGAGAGCCGCTCCAGCACGAGCACGCCCACGCCCTCCGACAGGCTCATGCCGTCGGCGCGCTCCGAGAACGGCTTGCAGCGGCCGTCGGGGGCCAGCCCGCCCTGCTCGGAGAAGCCGAGGAACTCCAGCGGCGTCGACATCACCGACACGCCGCCGACCAGCGCCAGCGCGCAGTCGCCGGCCCGCAGCGCCTGCGCGGCCAGGTGCACCGCGACGAGCGACGACGAGCAGGCGGTGTCGACGGCCACCGCCGGACCCTGCAGCCCCAGGATGTACGCCACCCGCCCCGGCACGACGCTGGAGGCGCCGCCGGTGGTCAGGTGCCCCTCGTACCCCTGCGGCGCGGGCGACACCGACCAGCAGTAGTCCAGGCCGTAGCAGCCGGCGAAGGTCCCGGTACCGCTGCCCTGCAGCGACAGCGGGGCGATCCCGGCCCGCTCCAGCGCCTCCCACGACGTCTCCAGGAACAGCCGCTGCTGCGGGTCCATCGCGAGGGCCTCGCGCGGCGAGATGCCGAAGAACGCCGCGTCGAACTCGTCGGCGCCGGGCAGGAAGCCGCCCTCCTGCGACTGCGAGCGGCGGCGCAGCTCGTCGAGGTCCCAGCCGCGGTTGGCCGGGAACGGCGACATGGCGTCGCGCCCGCCGTCGACCACGTCCCACAGGTCCTCGGGGCCGGCCACCCCACCCGGGTAGCGGCACGCCATCCCGACGATCGCGATCGGCTCGCGGCCCGCCTCCTCCACGGCGCGCAGCCGCTGGCGGGTCTCGTGCAGATCCGCGGTCACGTACTTCAGATAGTCCCGAAGCTTGTTGTCGTCCGCCACGGCAGTACCTTTCAGCTCGTCGAATCGGACGCGGGTGTGCCGAACGAGGACCGGATGAACGCGAAGAGCTCCTCGTCGCCGGCGCTGTCGAGCCGGTCGATGACCGAGCCGGCGGGCTCCTCCTCGCCGGCGCCCTCCAGCCGGGCCAGCAGGCTGCGCACCCGGGCGGCCAGCCCCGCGCGCTCGCCCGCGGCGATGGTGAGCCCGGCGACGGCCGCCTCGATGCGCTCCAGCTCGCCCTGCAC
>NZ_BAAARV010000052.1:0-13153 GCF_039532525.1 Dactylosporangium salmoneum | reverse complement strand
CCAGCTCGGCCAGGGCGGCGGTGGTCGGGTGGTCGAAGACGAGCGTGGTCGGCAGCGCCAGCCCGGTGGCGGCGATGAGCCGGTTGCGCAGGGCGACGGCGGTGAGCGAGTCGAAGCCCAGCTCCTTGAGCGCCTTGCCGGGCTCGACCGACTCCGGCCCGGCGTGCCCGAGCACCGCCGCCACCTGCTCGCGGACCAGCCGCAGCACGATCTCGGCGCGCTCGGTCGCGGACCGGCCGGCCAGGCGCTGGCGCAGCTGCGCCCCGGCGCCCTCGTCGCCCGGCGCGACCGCGGGGCCGGCCGTCCGGCCGGGCCCGGCGAGCCGCTCGAACAGGCGGGTCGGCCGGGCGGCGCCGAAGAGGTCGGCGAACCGGGACCAGTCGACGTCGGCGACGACGGCGGACGGCGCGTCCTCGGCCAGCAGCCGCCGCAGGGCGGCCAGCGCGGTGCCGGGGTCCAGCAGCGGCAGGCCGTGCCGACGGGCCTGCTCGGCGCGCTCGCCCCGGTCGGCGGCCGCCGGCACGTCCCACATGCCCCAGCTCACCGCGGTGCCGCCGGCGCCGCGCGCCCGCCGCCGGTGGATGAGCGCCTCCAGCTCGGCCTCGGCGGCGGCGTGGGCCGCGTGCTCGGGACTGCCCCACACGCCGGCCGCGGAGCAGAACACGACGAAGGCGTCCAGGCGCTCGTCGAGGAGGCGGTCGAGCTGCCGTACCGCGGCCGTCTTCGCCTCGATCGCCCGGGTCAGGCCGTCGGCGTCGGACCCGGCCAGCGCGGCCAGCGGCACGGGCGCGGGGGTGCGCACGACCGAGCGGACCGGGCGGCCGGCGGCGGCCAGCTCGGCCAGCAGCCCGGCGGTCTCCTCCCCGTCGGCGAGGTCGGCGCCGGTGAGCGAGACCGTCACGCCGTCGGCGGTGATCTCGTCGATGAGCCCCCGGGCGACCGGCCCGGTGAGCACGAGGTGTTCGGCGCCGGCGGCCACCAGCCAGCGGGCGACCAGCGGGTCGAGTGGTCCGCCGCCGGTGACGAGCGCGGTGCCGGAGGTCCGCCAGGGCTCGGCCGCGGCGCCGGGCCCGCCGGCCCGGACCAGGCGGCGGCCGTAGGTGCCGGTGGCCCGGACGGCGACCTCGTCCTCGGCGCCCGGGTCGGCCAGGACGCCGGCCAGCCGGTCCCCGGCCTTCTCGTCGAGCACGGCGGGCAGGTCGATGACGCCGCCCCACAGCCGCGGGTGTTCCCGGGCGACGACCCGGCCGAGCCCCCACACCTGCGCCTGCGTCGGGCTGATGTCGGGGTCGGAGGCGCTCAGCGGTACGGCCCCCCGCGTCACACACCACACCGGCACCTCGGCGCCCCGCTCGGCCAGCGCCTTGACCAGTCCGGCGACGTCCACGGCATCGGCGGCGGCCACGAGCACACCGGCCGCGTCGCCCAGCTCCTCGGCCACGTGTTCGACCCGCGCCCGCCGCACGGCCGCCCCGCGCCCGGCTAGGGCCCGCGCGCACAGCTCGGCGACGGGATCGCCCTCGGGGGCGGCGACCAGCCAGGCGCCGCGCACGGGCTCGTCGTTGGTGTCGACGGGCAGCCAGGCCACGTCGTAGCGCAGCGGGTCGGCGGGGACGGCGTCGGGCGTGAGCCAGTACCGCTCCCGCTGGAACGGGTACGTCGGCAGGTCCACCCGACGCCCACCGCCGAGCCCGAAGTCGACCCCGATCCCCTGCGCCCACGCCTCCCCCAGCGAGGTGACGAGTCGCCGCAACCCGCCGTCATCCCGGCGCAGAGTCCCCACCCCGAGCGCCAGCACCGGATGCGCGCTGCACTCGACGAACCCGTCAAGCCCAAGCCCCCGCGCGGTATTCACCGCATCGTCAAACCGCACCGGCTGCCGAAGATTCGTGTACCAATATGTCCCATCCAACTGCGACATATCCAGCACCCCGCCCGTCACGGCGGATATGAACGGAACCCGCCCAGATATCGGGTTCAGGCCTTCGAGATCGGCCAAAATCTGCTCACGCAACTCCTCGACATGCGGGGTGTGCGACGCATAATCCACCGGGATCCGGCGCACCCGAACGTCCTCACCGCAGGAAGCCACGAACTCGTCCAACGCCTCAACCGGACCAGCCACCACCGTCGCCGACGGACCATTGACCGCCGCAACCGACAACCGGTCACCGATCAGCTCACGCACCCGATCCACCGGCGCCGCGACCGACACCATCCCACCGCGACCGGCAATCGCCCGCAAAGCCTTCGACCGCAGCACCACCACCCGCGCGCCATCCACAATGGACAGCCCACCGGCAACCACCGCCGCGGCGATCTCACCCTGCGAATGACCGATCACCGCCGCCGGGGTCACGCCGTAGGACTCCCACAACGCGGCCAACGACACCATGACCGCCCACAAGACCGGCTGCACCACATCGACCCGCTCCAGCAACTCCGGGTCGGTCAACGCATCCCGCAACGACCAGTCGACCAGCGGGGCCAAGGCCCGTTCGCACTCGGCGAACACCGGCGACGAAGACAGCAGCTCGGTCGCCATGCCCACCCACTGCGAGCCCTGGCCCGGGAAGACGAAGACCGCGCGCCGATTCGCGTCCGCGAAGCCCTCCAACAGGTTCGGGGCGGCGGCCCCGGCACCCAGCGCCCGCAGGCCGGCCAATGCCTCGGCGCGGTCGGCGGCCACCACGACCGCCCGGTGCTCCAGCGCCGCTCGGCCGGTCGCCAGCGACGCCGCCACGTCCAGCAGGCCCGGCCCCGCGTCATCGGCCAGGCGCGTGGCCAGGCGGTTCGCCGCCGCGCTCAGCGCGCCGACCGATCGGGCCGACAGCACCAGCGGCACCGCCCCCTGGTGCTGCGACGGGGCGTCCGGCTCCTGTGGTACCTCTTCCAGGATCACGTGGGCGTTGGTGCCGCTGGCGCCGAAGGCGGAGACGCCCGCCCGGCGCGGCTCGTCGGTGCGCGGCCACGGCCGGCGCTCGGTCAGCAGCCGCACGGCGCCGGCCGACCAGTCCACGTGCGACGAGGGCGCGTCGACGTGCAGCGTCCGCGGCAGGACGCCGTGGCGCATCGCCTCGACCATCTTGATGACCCCGGCCACGCCGGCCGCGGCCGCGGTGTGGCCCAGGTTGGACTTGACCGAGCCGAGCCACAGCGGGCGGTGGGCCGGGCGGCCCTGGCCGTAGACGAGCTGCAGGGCCTGGGCCTCGATCGGGTCGCCGAGGGTGGTGCCGGTGCCGTGGGCCTCGACGGCGTCGACCTGGCCGGCGCTCAGCCGGGCCCGGACCAGCGCCTGCTCGATGACCCGCTGCTGGGACGGGCCGTTGGGCGCGGTCAGGCCGTTGGAGGCGCCGTCGCAGTTGACCGCGCTCCCACGCAGCACGGCGAGCACCGGATGGCCGAGCCGCTGGGCGTCGGACAGCCGCTCCAGGACCAGCAGGCCGGCGCCCTCCGACCAGGCGGTGCCGTCGGCGGCCTCGGCGAAGGCCTTGATCCGCGCGTCGGGGGCCAGGCCGCGCTGGCGGCTGAACTCGATGTAGGCGTCGGGGATGGCCATGACCTGAGCCCCGCCGGCCAGGGCGAGGGCGCACTCGCGCTGGCGCAGCGACTGGGCGGCCAGGTGCAGCGCGACGAGCGAGGAGGAGCACATGGTGTCGACGGTCAGCGCCGGTCCTTCGAACCCGAACGTGTACGACAGGCGACCGGCGGCGACGGCCGGTACCGTTCCCGTGAGCAGGTGGCCCTCGATGTCGCGGGCGTCCAGGCCGGGATCGGCGCCGTACCCGGAATAGGTGCCGCCGACGAAGACGCCCGTGTCGCTGCCGCGCAGGTCCGCGGGGACGATGCCGGCCCGCTCCAGCGCCTCCCAGGCGACCTCCAGCAGCAGCCGCTGCTGCGGGTCCATCGCGAGGGCCTCGCGGGGCGAGATGCCGAAGAAGGCCGCGTCGAAGCCGGCGGCGTCGTCGAGGAACCCACCCTCGCGCACGTAGGAGCGCCCGAGCCGGTCGGGGTCCGGGTCGTACAGGTCGGCCGGCCAGCCGCGGTCCGGCGGGAACGGCCCGATGACGTCGCGGCCGTCGCGGACCAGGGCCCACAGCGCCTCCGGCGAGTCGACGCCGCCCGGGTAGCGGCAGGCCATGGCGACGACGGCGATGGCCTCGTGGCCGGCCGCCTCGGCGGCGGCGAGCCGCGCGCGGGCGTCGCGGAGCTCGGCGGTCACCCACTTGAGGTTCTCGAGCAGCTGCGCTTCCCTCGTGTTGTCCGTCATGACTTGCCGAACTCCTCCCGGATCAGCGCGAAGATCTCGTCGGCGCCGGCCGACTCGATTTCGGTGTGGGAACGCTGCTGCGGTACGTCCACGTCGCCCACCTTCGCCAGCAGCACCCGCAGCCGGCCCGCGACCTTGCGCCGGGCCGCCGCGGCGAGGTCCAGCCGCCCGAGGGTCGCGTCGATGTGGTCGAGGTCGGCGAGCACGGTGGCGTCCGAGGGCCGGTCGCCGCCGAGGCGGTCGTGCAGGTCGGCGGCGAAGGCCCGTGGGTTGGGCCGGTCGAAGACGATGGTCGTCGGCAGCTTGAGCCCGGTCGCGGCGCCGACCCGGTTGCGCAGGTCCACGCCGGTGAGCGAGTCGAAGCCGAGGTCCTTGAACGGGGTGGCGGGGTCGATGGCGCCCCCGGTGCGGTGGCCGAGCACCAGCGCCGCCTCCCGGCAGACCAGCCGCTCCAGCGTGTCGAGGCGCTCCGGGTCGCCCAGGCCGGCGAGCTGGCGCAGCAGCTCCTCGGCCCGCCCGCCGTCGCCCGCCGGCTCGTCCCCGGGCTGCGCGGCGAGCGCCTGCCGCGCCTCGGGCAGGTCGTCCAGCAGTGGGCTGGGCCGCATTGCGGCGAAGGTCTGGGCGAACAGCCCCCACTCGACCCGGGCCACCGTCGGGCCGGGCTCGCCCCCGTCGAGTGCCTGCCGCAGCGCCGCGAGGGCGGTCGCCGGCTCGATGGCGTCGAGGCCGCGGCGGCGCATGTGCTCGGCGACCGCGGCGTCGGACATCATGCCCGCGCCGCGCCAAGGCCCCCAGGCGACAGCGGTGGCCGGCCGGCCCTGCGCGCGCCGGGCCTCGGCCAGCGCGTCCAGGTGCGCGTTGGCGGCGGCGTACGCGCCCTGGTTGCCGCTGCCCCACACCCCGGCGCTGGAGGAGAACAGGACGAAGGCGGTGAGGTTCTCCCCGGCGGTCAGCTCGTGCAGGTGGTCGGCCGCGGCCGCCTTGGGCAGCAGCACGCTCTCCAGGTGCCCGGCGGTGATGGCGTCGACCGGGTCGTCGTGGGCCACGCCGGCCAGGTGGAACACGGCGGTCAGCGGCCGGTCGGCCGGAATGCCGGCGAGCAGCGCCCGCACCGCCTCGCGGTCGCCGGCGTCGCAGGCGGCCGCCTCGACCCGGGTGCCGGCCGCGCCCAGTTCCTCGGCGAGCGCGGCCAGCCCCGGCGCGTCCGGGCCGCGGCGCCCGGCGAGCAGCAGGTGCTCGGCGCCGTTGGCGGACAGCCAGCGGGCCAGCGTCGCGCCGAGTGCGCCGGTGCCGCCGGTGACGAGCACGGTGCCGGGGCCGGGCCGCCAGGGCTCGCCGCCGGTCGGCGCGCCAGCGGCGGCATGCACGAGGCGGCGGACGAAGGCACCGGCCGCGCGGATGGCGACCTGGTCCTCGCCGCCGCCGGCCACCGGGTCGGCGATGACGGCGCCGAGCAGTGCGACGGACGCGGCGTCGGGCTCGTCCGGGAGGTCGACGAGGCCGCCCCAGCGGTTGGGGTGCTCCAGCGCGGCGACGCGGCCCAGACCCCACGCCTGGGCCTGGACCGGGCGGACCGCGGGGCCGTCGACGGGCAGGCTCACCGCGCCGCTCGTGAGGCACCACAGGGGCGCGGTGGCGCCGAGGTCGCCGAGGGCCTGGACGAGCAGCGCCGTGCCGGCCAGCCCGGCGCTCGCCCCCGGGTGGTCCGGGTGCGGCCGCTCGTCGAGGGCGAGCAGGGAGACCACGCCGGTCAGCCCGGCCGGGTCGCCCAGGAGCCCGGCCAGCCGCGCGCGGTCGAGGTCGGAGCGGCCGACCACGCACGTGCGGACCTCGGCCCCGGCGAGCGCCTCGGCGACGGCCGGCGTCCACGCCTCGTCGGCGGGCGCCACGATCAGCCAGCGGCCGGTCGGGGCGCCGGCGAAGGCCCGCGGCTGCCACGCGACCCGGTAGCGCAGCGCATCGATCCCGGCCTGGGCCCGGTGGCCGCGCCGCCATCCGGCGAGCAGCGGCAGCGCGACCCGCAGGGCCTCCTGCCCGCCGCCGTCCCCGGCGACGGTGGCGGCCAGGGCGTCGAGGTCCTCACCCTCGACGGCCGCCCAGAAGCGCTCGGTGGCCGCGTCCGGCTCGCCGCCGCGACGGGCGCCGGTCAGCCAGTAGTGCTCGCGCTGGAACGCATACGTGGGCAGATCCACCCACCGCCCCTCGGCAATGGGCCACTCAACGCCAACCCCGCGCACCCAAAGCCGCGCGGCCGCCTCCATCACCCCAAACGGCTCGGCCGCGTGTTTGCGGATGACCGGAATGCAGTCCTCAACCACCGGAGTCAGCACCGGCGTTGGACTCACTTCCAGGAACGTGACCGCCCCCATCGCCGCCACACTCTCGGCAAACCGCACCGTCTCCCGCACATGCCGCACCCAATACCGGGCAGAAGTCCATTCCTCTGACGCCACCGGAATCACCGGCTGGGAAAACGTCAGCTTCGAAACCACCTCGGCGAACGCGGGCAGCATCGGCTCCATCAACACCGAATGGAACGCATGCGAAACCTGCAACCTCCTCGTCCGCACGTCGAGCTGCGCAACGACCCGCTCGACCGCCTCGGCGGCACCGGACAGCACGACGGCCTCAGGACCGTTCACCGCCGCGAGATCCACTTCGCCGTCCAGCAACGGCGCAACGATTTCCTCCGAGGCGGCAACCGCAACCATGACCCCACCCGGCGGCAGCGCGGCCATCAACCGACCCCGCGCCGACACCAGAGCACACGCGTCTTTCAGCGACAGAATCCCCGCGACATGCGCGGCCGCGATCTCACCAATCGAATGCCCACCCACCACGTCCGGGCGGACACCCCACGACTCCAGCAGCCGGAACATAGCTACTTCGAACGCGAAGATGCCGCACTGCGCATAGAAGGTATTCGCCAACTGGGCCTCGTCGCCGCCGAACACCACCTCCGGCAACGACGGATCCAGCTCCGCACACACCTCCGACCACGCCTGCGCGAACACCGGGAACGCCTCGATCAGTTCGCGGCCCATGCCCAGGCGCTGCGCGCCCTGGCCGCCGAACACGAAACCCAGACGACCGGGCCGGACGACATCCTTGATCGTGACGCCGTCCAGGAGCACGGCCCGGTGCTCCAGCGCCGCCCGGCCCTTCGCCAGCGCCCAGGCCACGTCGGCCATTGGCACGTCGTCGGAGAGGAACGCCTCCAGGCGGTCGACCTGCGCGGACAGCGCCCGCTCGGTGCGGGCCGAGACCAGCAGCGGCACGATCGGGGTCGCCGGCGCGGAGGGCTTGGGTTGCGTCGGAGGTGCTTGCTCCAGGATCACGTGGGCGTTGGTGCCGCTGACGCCGAAGGCGGAGACGCCGGCCCGGCGCGGTCGTTCGGCCGCGGGCCACGGGCGGGGATCGGTCAGCAGCTCGACGGCCCCGGCGGACCAGTCCACGGCGGGCGTCGGTCGCCCGACGTGCAGGGTGCGGGGCAGGACGCCGTGCCGCATCGCCTCGATCATCTTGATGACCCCGGCGACGCCGGCGGCGCCCGAGGTGTGGCCGATGTTCGACTTGATGGAGCCGAGCCACAGCGGCTCGGCGCGCCCCTGCCCGTAGGTCGCGAGGAGCGCCTGGGCCTCGATCGGGTCGCCGAGGGCGGTTCCGGTGCCGTGGGCCTCGACGGCGTCCACATCGGACGGTGCGAACCCGGCGGCGGCCAGCGCGGCCCGGATCACCCGCTGCTGGGACGGGCCGTTCGGGGCGGTGAGACCGTTGGAGGCGCCGTCGGAGTTCACGGCCGAGCCGCGGACCAAGGCCAGGATGCGGCGGCCGTTGCGCCGGGCGTCCGACAGGCGCTCCAGCAGCACCAGGCCGACGCCCTCGGACCAGCTGGTGCCGTCGGCGCCGTCGGCGAACGACTTGCAGCGCCCGTCCGGCGCCAGCCCGCCCTGGCGGCTGAACTCCACGAACACCTTCGGCGTCGGCATCACGGTGACGCCGCCGGCGATGGCGAGGGAGCACTCGCCGGCCCGCAGCGCCTGGCCGGCGAGGTGCAGCGCCACGAGCGAGGACGAGCACGCGGTGTCGACGGTCAGGGTGGGACCTTCCAGGCCGAAGGCGTACGCCACCCGCCCCGACACCACGCTGGTGAGATTGCCGGTCAGGTAGTGCCCCTCGATCTCGTCCGGCACGTCCCCGCCGACGTAGTCGGGCTGGGTGGCGCCGACGAACACGCCGGTCCGCCCGCCGCGCACCGAGGTCGGGTCGATCCCGGCGTGCTCGAGGACCTCCCAGGCCGCCTCCAGCACCAGCCGCTGCTGCGGGTCCATGGCGAGGGCCTCGCGCGGCGAGATGCCGAAGGCGGCGGCGTCGAAGTCCCCGGCGTCGTGCAGGAAGCCGCCCTCCTGCGACTGCGAGCGCCCGCGCAGGTCGTCGAGGTCCCAGCCGCGGTTGACCGGGAACGGCGAGATCACGTCGCGCCCGGCGGCGACCAGGTCCCACAGGTCGTCCGGGCCGGTCACGCCGCCCGGGTAGCGGCAGGCCATGCCGACGATGGCGATGGGGTCGCCGGCGACCGGCGCGGCGGTCTCGACGGCGTCGGCGGCCTCCCCGCTCACCTCGGCGAGCAGCATCCGGACCACCGCGTCGGGCGTCGGGTGGTCGAAGACCAGCGTGTTGGGCAGCGCGAGCCCGGTCGCCGCGGACAACCGCCGCCGCAGCTCGACGGCGGTCATCGAGTCGAAGCCGAGGTCCTTGAAGGCCCGCCCGGGCTCGATCGCCCGCCCGTCGCGGTGCCCGAGGACGGCCGCCACGTGCTCGGCCACGACCGCGAGCGCCGCCCGGTGCCGCTCCCCCGCGCTCAGCCCGGCGAGGGCGGCGGCGAACGCTCCCGGCGCCTCGTCCGCGACGGTGGCGGCGGCCTCAGGCGCGGCGCCCCAGGGTACGTCGAGCACCGGCAGGCCCCGGGACCGCAGCCCGTCGGCCAGGGCCGCGGTGTAGGCGGCGGCCGCGGCCGCGGGACCCTGCCCAGGCGCGCCCCATAGCCCCGCCGCGGCGGTGACGAAGACGAGTCGCCGCCCGTGCCGCTCGGCCCGGTCGGCCACGGCGCGGACCTCGGCGAGCCGCGCCGCGATCAGGGCCTCGACGTCGCCGTCGGCCAGCAGCGCCGGCTCGGCCGCGAGGCCGACGTGGACGATGGTCTCGGCGTCCGGCTCGGGCACGAGGGTCGCCCCGGCCGCCTCCAGCCGGGCGGCGACGTCGTCCACCGGCCCGGCGCCGAAGACGTGCACGGTGCCTCCGGGCGCCCACGGTTCGCCGGCCGGCACGACGCGGCGGCCGAACACGCCACCCGCGCGCACGGCGAGCTGGTCCTCGCCCAGGCCGGCGGCCAGCGCCGCGCGGACGCGCCGCCAGGCGCCGGCGTCGGCCTCGACAGGCAGGTCGACGACGCCGCCCCACTCCGCCGGCTGCTCCGACGCGGCCGCCAGGGCCAGCCCCCACACCACCGCCTGGTCCGGGTCGGGCGCCGCATCGGACTCGTCGACGCGCACGGCGCCCCGGGTCACGCACCACAGCGGCGCGGCCGGCCCCGCCTCGGCGACGGCGCGAGCGGCGGCCAGGGTCGCCCGCAGTCCCGCCGACGGGTCGAGGGTGAGCAGCGACAGTACGCCGGCGAAGGGGCCGTCCTCGCGCAGCCGGTCAGCCAGCGCCTCCCGGTCGAGCCCGGCCGGGTCGACCACCAGCGCCCGCAGGCCCGGCCCGGTGATGTCCAGGCCATGGTCCACGCCGGCCGGGACCAGCACGAGCCAGGCCCCTACCTCGGCGTCCGGCGGTACGTCCAGCGGCGCCCAGGCGACCCGATGCCCGGCCTCGGCCGTCCGCGAACGAGCGCGATCCGGCGTCGGATCCAGCCAGTACCGCTCCCCCTGGAACGGATACGTCGGCAGGTCCACCAAGCGCCCTTCGGCAATGGGCCACTCGACGCCAACCCCGCGGGCCCAAAGCCGCGCGGCAGCTTCCATCACCCCGAGCGGTTCCGCAATCCCCTTACGAACCACAGGAATGCAGTCGTCAACCACCGGTGTAAGCACGGGGGTAGGACTCACTTCCAGGAACGTGACCGCCCCCATCGCCGCCACACTCTCGGCAAACCGCACCGTCTCCCGCACATGCCGCACCCAATACCCGCCAGAAGTCCACTCCTCCGACACCACCGGAACCTGCGGCTGCGAAAACGTCAGCGTCGAAACCACCTCGGCGAACACGGGCAGCATCGGCTCCATCAACACCGAATGGAACGCATGCGAAACCCGCAACCTCCGAGTCCGCACACCCAACTGCGCCACCACCCGATCCACCGCATCAGCAGACCCCGACAGCACCACAGCCTCAGGACCATTCACCGCCGCCAGATCCACGTCGCCGTCCAGCAACGGCGCAACCACTTCCTCCGAAGCGGCAACCGCAACCATGACCCCACCCGGCGACAGCGCGGCCATCAACCGACCCCGCGCCGACACCAGAGCACACGCATCTTTGAGCGACAGAATCCCCGCGACATGGGCAGCCGCGATCTCACCGATCGAGTGCCCACCAACGACATCCGGGCGAACACCCCACGACTCCAGAAGCCGGAACATGGCCACTTCAAAGGCGAAAATGCCGCACTGCGCGTAGAAGGTATTCGCCAGCTGGGCCTCGTCGCCGCCGAACACCACCTCCGGCAGTGACGGATCCAGCTCCGCACACACTTCCGACCACGCCTGCGCGAAGACCGGGAACGCCTCAAGCAACTCCCGACCCATACCGAGCCGCTGGGCGCCCTGGCCGCCGAACACGAAACCCAAACGGCCGGGACGAACGACATCCTTGATCACGGCGCCGCCCAGGAGCACCGCCCGGTGCTCCAACGCCGCCCGACCCTTCGCCAGCGTCCAGGCCACGTCGGCCACTGGCATGACTCCTCTGAGGCGGTCGACCTGCGCGGCCAACGCCCGCTCCGTACGAGCCGAGACCAGCAGCGGCACGACCGGCAGCACCTGCACGGAAACCGGCGCGGCCCAGACCGGAGCCTGCTCCAGGATCACGTGGGCGTTCGTGCCGGAGATGCCGAAGGAGGAGACGCCGGCCCGGCGCGGGCGGTCGGCGGAGGACCACGGCCGGGACTCGGTCAGCAGCTCGACGGCGCCCGCGGACCAGTCCACGTCGGGCGTCGGGGCGTCGATGTGCAGCGACCGGGGCAGGACGCCGTGGCGCAGCGCGAGAACCATCTTGATGACGCCGGCGACGCCCGCCGCGGCACCGGTATGGCCCAGGTTCGACTTGATCGAGCCGAGCCACAAGGGCGAAGGGCGGTCCTGGCCGTACGTCGCGATGACCGCCTGCGCCTCGATGGGGTCCCCGAGGGCGGTGCCGGTGCCGTGCGCCTCGACGGCGTCGACCTCCCGGCCGGAGAGCCCGGCGTCGGCGAGCGCGGCCCGGATGACCCGCTGCTGCGATGGGCCGTTCGGGGTGGTGAGGCCGCTGCTGGCGCCGTCGGAGTTCACGGCCGAGCCGCGGACCACGGCCAACACGCGGTGGCCGTTGCGCCGGGCGTCGGCGAGCCGCTCGACGACCAGCATCCCGATGCCCTCGGCCCAGGCGGTGCCGTCGGCGCCCTCGGCGAAGGACTTGCAGCGCCCGTCCGGCGCCAGCCCGCGCTGCCGGCTGAACTCGACGAACAGCCACGGCGTCGGCATCGCGGTGACCCCGCCGGCCAGGGCCAGGTCGCACTCTTCGTTGCGCAGCGCCCGCACGGCCAGGTGCAGCGCCACGAGGGAGGAGGAGCACGCGGTGTCGACGGTCAGCGCCGGGCCCTCCAGGCCGAGGGTGTAGGCGACCCGGCCCGAGGTGACGCTGGCGACGTTGCCGGTCAGGACGTACCCCTCGACCTCCTGCGGGGCCCGGCCGCCGTCGAGGTAGTCGGGCTGGGTGGCGCCGACGAACACGCCGGTGCGGCTGCCGCGCAGGGACTGCGGGTCAATCCCGGCCCGCTCGAACGCCTCCCACGACGCCTGCAGGGTGAGCCGCTGCTGCGGGTCCATGGCGAGGGCCTCGCGGGGCGAGATGCCGAAGAAGTCGGCGTCGAAGTCGGCCAGGCCGTCGACGAAGCCGCCCTCGCGCACGTAGGAGCGGCCGGGCCGGTCCGGGTCCGGGTCGTAGAGGCCGTCGAGGTCCCAGCCGCGGTCCGCCGGGAACGGGCCGATGGCATCCCGGCCGGCGGCCAGCAGCTCCCACAGCTCGTCGGGGGAGGTCACGCCGCCGGGGTACCGGCAGGCCAGGCCGACGATCGCGATCGGTTCCCGGGCACGGGCCTCCACCGCGCCGAGCCGTTCGCGGGTGGTGCGCAGGTCGGCGGTGACGAGTTTGAGGTACTCCCGCAGCTTCTCCTCATTCGGCGTAGTCACTTCAGCCCGAGTTCCTTCTCGATGAGGTCGAACATCTCGTCGTCGGTGGCGTCGGTGAGCTCGGTGGCGTCCTGCGCGGGCTCGGCGTCGGCGGCCTCGACGGACCACAGCAGCGCCTTGAGCCGGTTGGCGATCGCGATCCGCCCGTCGCGCCCGGGCGCGTGCGCGGCCAGCACCCGCTCCAGCCGCTCGAGCTCGCCGAGCACCGGGTCGGTCGCCGGGGCGGGCGCCGCGTCGCCGAGCTGGGCCAGCAGGAAGCCGGCGAGCGCGGTCGAGTCCGGGTAGTCGAAGACCAGCGTGGCCGGCAGCCGGAACCCGGTCGCCGCGGCGAGCCGGTTGCGCAGCTCGACCGCGGTGAGGGAGTCGAAGCCGAGGTCGACGAAGCCGCGGTTGGGCTGGACCGTCTCCGGCCCGGCGTGGCCGAGCACCGTGGCGA
>NZ_BAAARV010000051.1:0-21838 GCF_039532525.1 Dactylosporangium salmoneum | reverse complement strand
GGGCCGGGGCGGGCGCGGGCAGGCCGAGCAGCGGGCGCAGCGCCGCGATGGTGGTGGCGGCGTCGCGGTGGTGCAGGGTGGTCATCCCGAGCGCCCGGGCCGGCTTGAGGTTGCCGGGCAGGTCGTCGACGTACACGCACTCGGCCGGGGCCAGCCCGACGGCCTCGGCGCCGAGCGTGTAGATCTCGGGGGCAGGCTTGCGCAGGCCGACCTCGCCGGAGATCACCACGCCGTCGAAGAGCTCGCCGAGCAGGGCCCGGTCGTACCGGTCCAAGCCCCACGAGTTGGAGATGAGCCCGGTGCGCACGCCGGCCGCGCGGGCGGCCCGGACGAAGGCGAGCATGTCGGCGTCCGCACCCGCACCGCCCATGAGCCGCGCGATGAGGTCGTCGGCGTGGACGCCGAGCAGTCCGGCGAACCGGGCCTCGAACTCGGCGTCGGCCAGCGTCCCGTCCTCCAGGCCGGCGAGCAGCTCGCGGGCGGAGGGGTCGGACCGGAAGAGCTCGCGAACCGTGCCGGGCGGCAGGCCCTCCCGGGCGCAGAACGCGTCGAACGACGCGAACACGTCGGTGGTGAGCACGCCGCCCCAGTCGACCAGCAGACCCTTGTGCGCCATGAGCAGAGGGTAGTCAGCGAGCGCAGGGTAGTCAGTCCCCGGTGGTCTCCTTGGCCAGGGCCAGCACTACCTCTCGATGCGAGCCCGCCGCCCGCTGGCGGGCCGCGGAGGTGCCCCGGGCGCGCAGGCCGGCCAGCAGCTCGGTCGCGACGCCCCACTCGCCGCGGGCCTCCAGGGCCGGGCGGGCGTGGGCCATCAGCGCGTCGATGCGCTCGGCGGCCGGCACCGCGGCCCGGGTGGCCGGGTCGACGAGGTGGCCGCCGATGCCGTAGCGGGCCGCCCGCCAGGTGGCCGCGCGCAGCAGCACCTGGGGCGCCTCCGGCAGCGGGCGGCCGGCCGCGTCCTCCTCGGCGGCCCGGGTCACCAGCGCCCGGGAGAGCGCGGCGAGCAGCACGACGTCGTCGATGCGCGGGCAGGAGTCGGCCACCCGGACCTCGACCGTCGGGTACCGGGCGGAGGGGCGGGCGTCGAAGTACACCATGCCGGCGTCGCTGATCACGCCGCTCTCCACGAGGGTGGCGACGACCTTCTCGTACTCCGCGGCCGAGCCGAGGTCCGGCGGCGGCCCGACGGTCGGCCAGCGCGAGGTGACGATCGTGCGGTAGGAGGCGTAGCCGGTGTCGTGGCCGGCGAAGTACGGCGACGACACGCTCAGCGCCAGCAGCGTCGGCAGCCACTCGCGGATCCGCCGGGTGATGCGCACCGCGAGGTCCCTGTCGGGCACCCCGATCTGCACCTGGCACGCCGCCACCTGCTGCTCGTCGACGAGCTGGCGGTACTCCTGGGCCATCCGCTCGTAGCGTTCGTCGGGGTACACCTGGCTCGGCGTGCTGCCGGAGCCCGGCACGCTGCCGGCGGCCACGATGGCCAGGCCCAGCCGCCCGGTCGCCTCGACCAGTGAGCGGCGCTTCTCCAGCAGGTCGGCCCGCAGCCCCTCCAGGCCGGTCTGCACGGAGCTGGCCGTCTCGACCATCGAGCGGTGCAGCTCCGGCTCGGCGTCGGCGCCGCGCAGCACCTGCCGCGCGGCCATCTCCAGCTCGCCGGTCTCGGCGTGCACGACGTGGAACTCCTCCTCCACGCCGATGGTGTCCCCGACGCTCACCACCGTCCGTGCACCGACTCGCGCAGCAGCCCGTCGTAGACCTCGCGCACGGCCGCGTGGGCCTCCGGCGTCAGCGACGGCAGCTCGGCCGCGGCCGCGTTGCCGCGGGCCTGCTCGCCGTTGCGGGCGCCCGGGATGACCACGGAGACGGCCGGGTGGTCGATGATCCAGCGCAGCGCGAACTGGGCCATGGTGGCGTCGTCCGGCCGCAGCGCGGCGAGGCGCCGCACCGCCTCGAGCCCGGTCCCGTAGTCGACGCCGGAGAAGGTCTCGCCCTGGTCGAAGGCTTCGCCATGGCGGTTGTACGTCCGGTGGTCATCGGCCCCGAAGGTCGTCGCCTCGTCGTAGCGGCCGGAGAGCAGCCCGCTGGCCAGCGGTACCCGGGCGATGATCCCGACGCCCGCCTTCTCCGCCGCCGGCAGCGCCTCCTCGAGGGGCTTGAGCCGCAGCATGTTGAAGATGATCTGCACGGTGGCCACGTTGGGCCGCGCGATCGCGAGGAGGGCCTCCTCGACGGTTTCCACGCTCACGCCGTACGACTTCATGCGCTTCTCCTCGACCATCGAGTCGAGCGCGTCGAAGACCTCGTCGGTGCGGTAGACCTCGGTCGGCGGGCAGTGCAGCTGCACCAGGTCGAGCGTGTCGACGCCGAGGTTCTCGCGGGAGCGGTCGTTCCAGGCCTTGAAGTTGTCGAGGCGGTACTCGCCGGGCTCCTGCGGCCCGCGGCGCCCCATCTTGGTCGCCACCGTGACCGTGCGGCCCTGCGGCAGCGACCGGACGAACCGCCCGACGATGCGTTCGCTGCGCCCGTCGCCGTAGACGTCCGCGGTGTCGATGAAGGTGACGCCGGCCTCGTGCGCGGCGATGAGTGTGGCCAGGGCCTCGTCCTCGTCGACGCGCCCCCAGTCGGCGCCGAGCTGCCAGGCGCCGAGCCCGACCACGCCGACGGGCACGCCGGTGCGCCCCAGAATCCGTTCCTGCATGCCCACCACCCTAGGGGGCCGGGGGGCGGACCGCCGGGTGGTGACCGATGAGCGCGTCGAGCCCGGCCAGGAACACCTCGCGGTCCACGCGGCCGACCAGGACGCGCTGGATGATGTACCCCTGCACGAGGCCGACCATGACCGCGCCGACCGCCTCCGGATCGGCCTGCGGTGGGAGCTGCCCGGCCGAGCGGGCCCGCTCGGCGAGGGCGGACGCGCTGGCGCGGATGCGGCCGTAGATCCCGCCGATGAGGTCGGCGAAGGCGGGGTCGTGCGCGGCCTCGCCCCAGACCTGCACGGCGATGCGCACCGGCCCGTCCGGCTTGGCGAGGTTGGCGTCGACCTGGGTCAGCAGCTCGGCGAGGGCCGCGGCGAGCGGGGGCGGCGGGTCCTGCTCCAGGAGGTGGTCCAGGGTGGCGAGGATGCTGCCGACCTTTTCCTCGGCGATGGCCCGGATGAGCTCGGCCTTGCTGGAGAAGTACCGGTAGAAGGCGCCGACGGAGAGTCCGGCCTCCCGGATGACGTCCTGCATCGAGGTCTGGTGGAAGCCGTTGCGCACGAAGCAGCGGGTGGCCGCCTCGATGATCTGCTCGCGGCGCGCGGCAAGATGGGCTTCGGAGACGCGCGGCATCCTCCAACAATAGAACGAACGCTCGCTCGCGGTAGCGGGCCGCCTCAGACCCTCGTGGCGTTGAAGATCATGGTGGTCATCACGACCCCGCCGGTGGCCGCGTTGGTGAGCACCAGGCGCGGGCTCAGCGACGTGAACGGGTTGTCCTTGTCCACGTAGGTCGCCTTGCGGTTGCCGGTCGAGAACGCGGTCAGCTCCATCCCGCCGTCCCCGGTCGGCTTGCAGAGCACTTGCAGCGGCGTCGAGGCGGTGGTCGGCGGGCCGGCGTTCTTCGGCTTGGCCGACGCGGCCACCCGCGGGTGCTGGTCCCCGGCGTGCTTGTAGATCTCGATCGTGCCGTCGGCGGTGACCTCGAAGCTGTACCCGTTGGCGAGGTTCGCCCCGTCGAAGCACCCGGCGCCGATGCGGGCCCCGCCGGCCGTCTTGCCGATCGCGGCGAATTCCAGGTCGATGTTGAACCCGGCGCCCGGCACGCTGAGCCGCTGCTCCGGGCCCGGGGCCAGGCAGCGCGCGCCCGGCTGCTCGGCGGTGATCCGCAGCGCGTCCGGCACCTCGATCTTGCAGCCGCCGGCCGGCCCCCAGGCCGCCTTCTGCTGCAGCGCGGCCACCGTCCGGGTCCCCTTGAGCGGCCACGGCCCGACCGAGCCGAGCCAGCAGGCGATGACCGGCCGGGCCTGCCACGCCTTGTCCAGCCCCGCCTCCAGCAGCGGCGCCTCCAGCGGCAGGAACGACTGGCCGAACGGCACACCGAGGTAGTCGCCGTAGGACTGCTCGCACATCGCGCGCGCCGCCGCCGCGACCGCCTTCTGGCCCGGGTCGACGGTGAAGGGAAGGTGGCCGACGAACGTGACCTCGCCGACGTGGGCGGCGTTGCAGGGGGCGACGTACCGCAGCTGCGACGACCCGCCGATCCAGTCGAAGCACTCGCCGGTGCGCAGCTCGAACTCGTTGCCGGCGTAGCTGTCGGCCGCCGAGGTCGACGGCGTGGCGAGCGCCTTGGCGATGCGGTCGCCGTCGGCGTAGCCGGCCACCGGCAGCCCGTCGGCGAAGAGCTGGACCAGCGACGGCGACATCCCGTCCACGGTCAGCCTGGTGTCGTGGACCGCCTGGCGGTGCGAAGGCGAGAGCCCGGCCACGACCACGACGTGCCCGTTCTCGGTGCGCAGGTAGTACTCGAAGCCGAGCCAGTGCCCGGCGCCCACCGCGCCGAGCGGCACCGCGACCGCAACGGCCAGGGTGGCGTACCCGGTGACCGTGCCCCAGGCCCGCCCGGCCGCGGCGGCGATCATCGCGGCCGCCGTTGCCAGCACCCCGCCGAGCAGCGCGATCGCCCCGCCGCCGGACAGCACCAGGCGCAGCGGCTCGGCGATGAGCCAGCCGGTCAGGCCGCCGGCCCGGGCCGCGCCGCCGTCGAGCACGTCGGGGTGGCCGCGCACCAGGTGCAGCAGGCCGAGCGCGGCGACCACCACGCCGGTGGCCCGGGTCAGCACCCGCTCGCGCAGGAACGGCAGCGTCGCCAGGCCGAGCCCCGCGAGCTCTTCGCGGCGCCACAGCCGCCGGTCGACCGCGGGCACCAGCAGGGTCTGCCACGGCCAGGGCTCGCGCGGCAGGCGGGGCAGCGGCCAGGCCAGCAGCAGCGGCAGCACCGGCAGCGCGTAGGCGGCGTAGCCGAACAGGAACGTGGCCGCGGCGCGGGCGGGGGCGTCGAGCGGCAGCTGCGGCACCCACAGCAGCACGCCGAGCGCGGCGGCGACGGCGGCGGTCACGGCGATGCGGACCCACGACGGGCGGCTCGGCTTCGCCCGCTCGGGCCGGCGCGCCTCCCCGGTGAACTCGCCCGTGAACTCGCCGGTGTACTCCCCGGAGCGCTCCGGATCGCGGCGGCGCCGCCGGCGGTGCACCCCGGTCTCGGCCGCGGTCGCCCCCTGCCAGTCGGTGAGCGCGGCCCGCACCTGGTCGGCGGCGGCCAGCGCCAGCAGCAGCGCCACCAGCAGGGTCAGGACGAGCTGCCAGACGGGCGGCAGCGGCGCGAAGCCGAGCAGGGTGGACAGCGCGAGCATCGCCCCGGTGGCGAGGACCAGCAGGGCGACCGCGGGGAGAGCGGCGCGGGCTCGCCGACCGGCCTCGGACATGGCTGGGAGCATGGCATTCGCGCTCGCGCGCGTGCAACCGGCCTAAACCTGGCTTAAAAATTGGCGGCTACGCCCGGCCACAGCCCGGCTACATCTGGGTGTGCTGGGCCGCGCAGGTGTCGACGACGGGCTTGAAGGCGGCGATCTCGGCGTCGGTGATCTTGAGTTCGGTGTAGAGGAGCGGGCCGCCGTCGAGGCTCACCCAGGCCGGGAAGACGTACGGCTTCTTGATCTCGCCGAGCGAGTGCGGCGTGCAGCGCTCGCCGTCGACGACGATCGGGATGGAGAGCTCGTCCTGTGCGGGGGCCAGCACGCCGTACGGCTTCGGGGTGGCCTCGCGCCGCGGGGTCGGCACGACCTCGAGCAGGATGCTGCCGGTGAACTCCTGCAGGGTCACGGTGCCCTTGAATCCGGTCCGTCTGACGACCACGGTGCCGCTGACCCAGCCGCTGGGCAGGTGCGTCCACGGGCCGAAGGTGAACGTCGCCTGGCGGTCGAGGTACGTCTGCTGGCAGTCGATGGCGAGGAACTGGTCGAGCATCGCGTTGGGGGTCTCCAGCGGCAGCCGCAGGTCCTGCGCCGGTCCGCCGTCGGTGTGCACGCGCAGCGCCACGAACGAGGGCGCGGCGTGCGGCCTGAGCTCGTCGCCGGCGCAGATGCCGGTGCCGTAGGACATCGGGACGTCGACCTGCAGCCCGCCCGGCGGCAGCCAGGCGTCGGCCTTCACCGGCCCGGCCCCCTTGAACGACGGGGCCTGCAGCTCGACCTGGTCGACGACGAGCTTGTCCGGCCCGTCGTTGTGCAGGGAGACCTGCACCCAGTGGCGCACCTCGTCGACCCGGCCCTGGCTCAGCTCGACCCGCACCTTGAAGGCCGGGGCGGCGGTGGCCCGTGCGGGCTCGGCGGGCTTGCCGTGGCCGGCCAGCGCGGCACCGCCCAGGGAGACGAGCATGAGCAACGCGACCAGCAGCAGGCGCCTCATGTTCGCCTATGTTGGCACGATCCAGTGCAGGAGCGCACGGGCCGCGTCCAAAACGAGATCCCGGTCGTACGTCAGCGCGTACGTGAACCGGCGCCGCTCCTGCGGCCCCGTGTCGGCCAGGTCCCGCGCCACCAGGGCGCCCGCGAAGTGCGGGCCGACCACGATCACGTTCCACTCGCCGCGCAGCGGGTCGTTGCCGGCGAACGCGGTGCCGCGCACGCCGGGCGCCGGGGCGCTCGGCAGCTCGGTGCCGAGCACCGCCACCAGCGCCGCGGTCTCGGCGATCGCCGAGTAGCGCCGGGCGGTGGCCCGCGTGAAATGCGCGCCCTCCTGGAACGAGGCGAGCAGCATGGGCGGCTCGGCCGGGTCCTGGGCCTTGGTCTCCAGATAGTGGCTCAGCGGCAGCAGCATCCGCTTGGTCGCCTCGGCGGTCGGCCGGCGGGCCGCCACGATCTCGTACGGCGTGCGGCCACCGGTCGGGGCGGGCGGCGCGACGAGGGGCACGCTGAGCGAGCAGCGCCGCTCGGCCACGTCGGGCGGCAGCGGGCCGGGCCGGTCGAAGAGCCAGCCCTGCCCGAGGGTGGCCCCCAGGCCGAGCGCCCCGGCCAGGTGCTGCTCGGTCTCGATGCCCTCGGCCAGCACCGCCGCCCCGGTCCGCTCGGCATAGGCGACCACCGCGTTGACGACCCGGGCCGCGTAGGCCCCGCCCGGCTGCTGGGTGAGGTGCCGGTCCAGCTTGACCACGTCGGGGTGGACGAAGGGCATGACCGACAGCGAGGCGGGCTCGGCGCCGACGTCGTCGAGGGCCACGCCCCAGCCCGACCCGCGGCAGGCCTCCGCCGCGGTGAGCAGGGCCGCCGGGTCGTCGGCGATGGCCCGCTCGGTCATCTCGGTCACGACCCGCAGGCGCAGCTGCGCGTCGAGGATGGTCGGGGCCAGGTCGGGCGGGCAGGGCGCGCCCAGCGCGGCCGGCTCGGCGTTGACGAAGAGGGTCAGCCCGACCGGCAGGCCGGCGTCGATCGCCGCCCGGTAGGCCCCGGCCCGGCACACCCAGTCGAGCTCGGCCAGCCGGCCCGCCTCGGCCGCCGCCGCGAACAGCCGCAGCGGCTCCTCCCAGGGCGTCCCGGCCGGGCCGCGGGTGAGGGCCTCGTAGCCGACGACCTCGTGCCGCCGGTGGTTCCACGAGTCGAGCCGCACGATGGGCTGGAAGACGGTGGTGATCGCCCGGGCGTCGATGACGTCGCCGACCGTGCGGATGATCGTGGTGGTGCGCCCCTCCATGCCCGTCGTTTCGGCCCCGACGCCCTGCATCTGAGGGTTTCGCCGGTTCGCGGTACGGTTGTCCCCCGATGGGAAGCTGGCGGGAGATCATCGACGGGATCGCCGAGGACGCTGACTTCGGCGCGGCCCGGCTGCTGCGCGACCCCCGCCGCAAGGGCGGCTGGACCCTCCTCGTGGAGGAGGTGCAGCAGTCGTACGTCGACGTGCACGACCCCACGCACCTGTACTTCGAGTACACCCGCCGCATCGGCTCGGTCGTCGACACGATGGCTCCGGCCGGCGCCTCGCTGCGGGTGCTCCACCTGGGCGGCGGCGCCTTCACGATGCCGCGCTACCTGGCCGCCACCCGCCCCGGCTCGGCGCAGCTGGTGGTGGAGCGCGACCGGCGCCTGGCCGCGTTCGTGCAGCGGGTCCTGCCGCTGCCGGAGGAGGCGGAGATCGCCCTGACGATCGGCGACGCCCGCGAGACGGTGGCCGGCCTGGACTCCGGCGCCTACGACCTGGTCATCGGCGACGTCTACGACGCCGCCCAGATGCCCGAGAGCGTCTCCGACGTCACCTTCGCCGCCGAGGTGGCCCGCCTGCTGGCCCCCGGCGGGGTGTACGCCGTCAACGTGGCCGACCTGGCCCCGCTGGCCTTCTCCCGCGGCCAGGCGGCGACCCTGCGCACCGCGTTCGCCGACGTGTGCCTGATCGTGCGGCCGGAGCTGCTGCGTGGGCGACGCTTCGGCAACGTGGTCTTCGCCGCCGCGACCGAGCCGGACCGCCTGCCGATCGGACGGCTCGCCGCCATCGCGGGGCGGGACCGGCAGCCGGCGCAGGTGGTCAGCGGCGCCGGACTGGACCTGCTGACCGAAGGCGCGGAGCCGGTCCGGCTTGAATGAATGCCGACTGAACGCCCGTCGCGGGCGTGTTCGGCGTCACGGTAAACTGGGTGTTCTGTCCGAGTTGTGGTGCCCCGGGTGGGATTCGAACCCACACTGTCGGAGGTTTGAGCTCCGTTCCTCTGCCGATTGGGATACCGGGACCAGTACGCCGCACCAGGGTACCCACTACTCTGATCGCGACGGTAATCGCCGTCGAAGGTTGTCGGATCGATTCGGGAGAGGCCAGTGGCCGAGGCACAGAGCCGTCGAGTGCTCATCGCGGAAGACGAGGCGCTCATCCGTCTCGACCTCCGGGAGATGCTCGTCGAGGAGGGGTACGACGTCGTCGGCGAGGCCGGCGACGGCGAGACTGCCGTGCGGCTGGCCGAGGAGCTCAAGCCTGACCTCGTGATCCTGGACATCAAGATGCCGATCATGGACGGGCTGGCGGCGGCCGAGAAGATCGCCGGCGGGCGGATCGCGCCCGTGGTCATCCTGACCGCGTTCAGCCAGCGCGACCTGGTCGAGCGGGCCCGGGCCGCCGGGGCGATGGCCTACCTGGTCAAGCCGTTCCAGAAGAGCGACCTGGTGCCGGCGGTCGAGATCGCGGTGTCGCGGTACGCGGAGCTGTCGGTGCTCGAGTCCGAGGTGGCCACGCTGACCGAGCGGCTGGAGACCCGCAAGGTGGTCGAGCGGGCCAAGGGCCAGCTCATGGCGACCTATGGCATGAACGAGCCGCAGGCCTTCAAGTGGATCCAGCGCACGGCGATGGACCACCGCATGACGATGCGTGAAGTGGCCGACCGGATCATCGCCGAAACCGCGGGCGGAAACAGCACTGTAACCGCGGAGTCCTGACCTTTTACCAGCGCACGGCGTGTTCTGACGCCGCTGGCTCAGCATCGAATAACGGCTTGGTAACGGCCCGCAATTGGCTTTCAGCGCGGGCTATGATCCGCCAGTCCCGAGGGTCGGGACGACCCCGCCGACCACCGTTATTCGAGGAGCACCATTGCGTAGAGCCGTGATCATGCTCACGGCCTTCCTGGCCTGCGTGATGCTCTCCTTCGGCATAAGCGCCACGAGCGCCTGGGCCGATGGGGAGTCACTGCAGGGAACGTTGAAGAACGGCGACGCCCCCGTGGCCGGAGTCAAGATCAAAGCGTTCACACAGGACGGCGCGCCCGTTGGCGAAGCGACTAGCGACGCCCAGGGCAAATGGAGTATCCCGGTCCCCTCGGCCGGGACGTACCGGGTGGACCTCGACACGTCGACGCTCCCTTCGGGCGTCACGCTGAGCAACGGCCGGGCCAGCCTGACCCCGCCAGTGGTCGATGGCCAGGCCCGCAACGTGCTGTTCCCGCTCAGCGCCGGCGCCGCGAGCGGGACACCAGGCCAGAACAACCAGCCGGGGACTCCGGCGAAGCCATCGAGCTTCGACCGGTACGCCGACCTGTTCTACTCCGGCCTGCACTTCTCGCTCATCATCGCGCTGGCCGCGCTCGGCATCTCGCTGATCTTCGGTACCACGGGCCTGACCAACTTCGCCCACGGCGAGCTGGTCACCTTCGGTGCGCTCATGGCCTTCCTGTTCAACGTGACGATCGGGCTGCCGCTGTGGCTGTCCGGCCTCATCGCGGTCGCGATCGGCGCCGGGGCCGGCTACGTGCAGGACTTCGCCTTCTGGGGCTGGCTGCGCAGGCGCCGCACCAACCTGGTCACCACGATGATCATCTCGATCGGCCTGTCCCTGGCCTTGCGCTACGTCTTCCTGTACTTCTTCGGCGGCGAGGCGCGGGCCTACTCGGACTTCAACGCGCAGGCCGGCCACCAGTACGGGCCGTTCCTCATCGCCCCGAAGAACCTCATCTGCGACGCCATCGCGATCGTGGTGATCGTCGCCGTCTCCTGGGCGCTGCTGGGCACCCGGCTGGGCAAGGCCACCCGCGCGGTCGCCGACAACCCGGCGCTCGCCGCGGCCTCCGGCATCAACGTCGACCGCATCATCCGGCTGGTCTGGACGATCGGCGGCGGCCTGGCCGCGCTGGCCGGCGTGATCCTCGGCGTCTACCAGAACGTCGGCTACGGCATGGGCTTCCAGATCCTGCTGCTGGTCTTCGCGGCGGTCACGCTCGGCGGCTTCGGCACCGCGTGGGGCGCGCTGCTCGGAAGCCTGGTGATCGGCATGTTCATCCAGTTCTCGACGCTGTGGATTCCGACCGAGTTGAAGACCGTCGGCGCGCTGGGGGCGCTGATCGTGATCCTGCTCTTCAGGCCGCAGGGCATCCTGGGCCGCCGGACGCGGATCGGCTGAGGGGGACACGATGAACTGGCACAGCATCTTCAGCGTGACGCTGGAAGCGATCATCGGATCCACCACTATTGCTTACGCGCTCGCGGCCATCGGTCTCAACGTCCACTTCGGCTACACTGGCCTGCTCAACTTCGGGCAGTCGGCGTTCCTGGGCGTCGGGGCGTACGGCATCGCCATCACGGTCTCGACGTTCAACCTGCCGTTCTTCCTGGGTATCGGCATCGGCCTGGGCGCGGCCATCGTCCTGGCGCTGCTGCTGGGCATCCCGACGCTGCGGCTGCGGGCGGACTATCTGGCCATCGTCACCATCGCGGCGGCCGAGATCATCCGGCTCTTCTACCGCTCCACGGACCTGCGCAAGTGGACCGGCGCGTCGGACGGCCTGCAGGGCTTCTCGACCGACTTCTACAACGCCAACCCGTTCAAGGGCAGCGGCGGCATCGACATCGGCGGCCTGATCACCTTCAGCGACCGTGAGACGTGGGTGCTCGTTGTCGGCTGGGGCCTGATCCTGCTGAGCTGCCTGGTCGTGTGGCTGCTCATGAAGAGCCCGTGGGGCCGCGTGCTCAAGGCCATCCGCGAGGACGAGGACGCGGTGCGCAGCCTCGGCAAGAACGTGTTCTCCTACAAGATGCAGTCGCTGGTCCTCGGCGGCATCATCGGCTGCCTCGGCGGCTTCGTCTTCGCCCTCGACCGGGCGGCGGTGCAGCCGGACACCTTCGGCACCGAGTTCACGTTCTTCGCGTACACCATCGTCATCCTCGGCGGGGCGGCCCGGGTCTTCGGCCCGGTCATCGGCGCGGCCATCTTCTGGGTGCTGCTGGTCTTCGTCGACTCGGTCATCTCCGAGGCGATCAACCACAAGGACGTCCCCTCCTGGCTGATCACCACCAGCCAGGCCGGCTCGGTCCGTTACATCCTCGTCGGCATCGGCCTGATCCTGATGCTGATCTACCGGCCGCAGGGCATCTTCGGCGACAAGAGGGAGGTCATGCTCGATGTCCGCTGAGTCCCTGTCCACTGCGCCGGCGGCCGCCGGAACGGCCCGCGAGCGGGCGGTCGCCGCGCTCGCCGGGCTGCCCGGGGAGCCGGGCGTGCCCAAGCCGGACCCGATCCTCGTGGCCGACAACGTGGTGCGCCGCTTCGGTGGCCTCACCGCCGTCGACGTCAAGCACGTCGAGATCCAGCGCGGCTCGATCACCGCGCTCATCGGCCCCAACGGCGCCGGCAAGACGACGTTCTTCAACCTGCTGACCGGCTTCGACGTGCCGGACGAGGGCTCCTGGACGTTCAACGGCAAGTCGCTGTCCGGCGTGCCGGCGCACAAGGTGGCCCGCGCCGGCATGGTGCGCACCTTCCAGCTGACCAAGGCGCTGTCGAAGCTCAAGGTGATCGACAACATGCGCCTCGGCGCGACCGGGCAGAAGGGCGAGAGCTTCTGGCGCGCCCTCGTGCCGGGCCTGTGGAAGCAGCAGGAGGACGAGATCACCGCCCGCGCGGAGGATCTGCTCACCCGGTTCAAGCTCATCGCCAAGAAGGACGACTTCGCCGGCAGCCTGTCCGGCGGCCAGCGCAAGCTGCTGGAGATGGCCCGGGCCCTCATGGTCCAGCCGGAGATGGTCATGCTCGACGAGCCGATGGCCGGGGTCAACCCGGCGCTGACGCAGTCGCTGCTCGGCCACGTCAAGCAGCTGCGCGAGGACGGCATGACCGTGCTCTTCGTCGAGCACGACATGGACATGGTCCACGACATCAGCGACTGGATCATCGTCATGGGGCAGGGCGGTGTGATCGCCGAGGGCACCCCGGACAAGGTCATGGCCGACCCGCGGGTCATCGACGCCTACCTGGGCGCGCACCACGACGGCGCGGTCAAGACCGTGGGCGGGGAGGAGATCGACGCCAGTGACCTCGCCGAGGGCGGCGACGTGGCCCTGATCCCGGCCGTGGACGAGCTCGAGAACGACGCGGCGGCCTCCTCCGAGGGCGCCGACGGGAAGGAACGATCGTGACCGAGCCGGAGGAAGAGGCGGGCACGCCCGTCAGCAACGAGATCGTCGACCGCACCGAGCACATTGCCAAAGCCGAGGGTGCGGTACTGCGGGCGGACGACGTCGTCGCCGGGTACCTGCCGGGCGTCAACATCCTCAACGGGGCCGACCTCTACGTGCACGACGGCGAGCTGGTCGGCATCATCGGGCCCAACGGCGCGGGCAAGTCGACGCTGCTCAAGGCCATGTTCGGGCTGGTCAACATCCGGTCCGGGGCGGTGACGCTGCGGGGGGAGAACATCACCAACCTCAAGGCGCACGCGCTCGTCGAGCGGGGCATCGGCTTCGTGCCGCAGACAAACAACGTCTTCGCCGCGCTGACGATCGAGGAGAACCTCCAGATGGGGACCTTCCTCAAGCCGAAGCGGTTCAAGGAGCGCTTCGACTTCGTCACGCAGCTGTTCCCGACGCTGGCCGAGCGGCGCAAGCAGCGGGCCGGGCTCATGTCCGGCGGCGAGCGGCAGATGGTGGCCATGGCCCGGGCGCTCATGATGGAGCCCACCGTGCTGCTGCTGGACGAGCCGTCGGCCGGCCTGTCCCCGGCGCTGCAGGACGAGGTCTTCTTCCGCACCAAGCAGATCAACTCGACCGGCGTGACGGTCGTGATGGTCGAGCAGAACGCCCGCCGGTGCCTGCAGATCTGCGACCGGGGGTACGTGCTCGACCAGGGCCGCAACGCCTACACGTCCTCGGGCGAGGGACTCATCAACGACCCGCGGGTGATCGAGTTGTACCTCGGGACGCTCGCCCGGGCCTGAACCAACGTTTTTGTCGGGCCGAATCCCGCGCCGCTCCCTCTGGCGGCGCGGGATTTCTTTGCCCGCGGCCGGGTCGCCGGCGCGCTGATTTCACGGCGTTTTTACAAATGCTTGCTTGTGGATCGTCGTATTAACGCCGATCTTGGTTTCGCGTGCGTTCCTTATGTGGAACAAATGTTGCCGTCGGGTCAGCATCGGGTGTACGCGGCCGCAGGCTCGCGGGCCCTTGGCACCGCGGAGCCGGCAGGTCGGGGCCGCCCTTGAGGCAGGCCCCGGCCGGTGTCTGACGGGAGCGACGGTCTGTGCGTGACGCGGACCGGAGCCATGAGGCTTTTGGCTCTTCGCTCTTTGACCGTTCTGCGCGGCGTCTCCCGAGCGCATCCGGGCGCACGAAAAGGCCCCCGCCGCTTGCGCGACGGGGGCCTCCGGGGCCGTCAGGCTCAGATCTTGCCGGTCTGGTACTTGACGTCCGGGAGCAGCTTGTTGTCGGGGCCGTAGGTGTAGATACCGATGGTGGCCTCGGCCGGGTCGCCGGCGTCGTTGAACGAGATCGGGCCGCTCACGCCGTCGTAGTCGATGTCCTTGCCGGCCTTGATGAGGTCGACGCAGGCCTTGAAGGTGGTGCACTTCTCGCCGCCCTTGGAGACGGTGATGAGGTGCTTGGCGATCTCGGCCGGGTTGTCCGACTTGGCCTCCTCGGCGGCCAGGGCCGCGAGGATGGTGGCGTCGTAGGACTCAGCCGCGTAGTTGAAGTCCTTCAGGTCCTTGTTGATCCCGAGGAGCTTCTGCTTGAAGTCGCCCTTGGCCTCGGCGCCGGGCTGGGTGCCCTTGTAGCCGTTCAGCGTGCCGGCCGGGAAGTCCTTCGAGTAGTCGGCGATGTTGCCGTCCACGAAGTACCACTTCTTGGTCTTGAGACCGGCCTCGACCAGCTTGGGGACGATCTTCTTGGTCTCGTCGAAACCGATGATCGCGATCGCGTCCGGGTTGGCCGCCTTGATCTTCGCCACGTCGGCCGAGAAGTCCGCGGCCTTCGGGTCGTAGGTGACCGACTCGACGACCTTGCCGCCGCCGCTCTCGATCTCCGCCTTGGCGTTCTGGGCCAGGCCCACGCCGTAGGAGTCGTTGAGGACCAGCATGCCGGTCGTGGCGTTGCCGTCCTGGACGATCAGGTCACCCAGCACGCGGCCCTGGAGGGTGTCCGGGGGAGCGGTGCGGAAGTAGAGGCCGTGGTCGTTGTAGGTGGTGAACGCCGTGGAGGTGTTCGCCGGGGAGATCTGGACGACGCCGGCGCCCGTGATCTTGTCGATGACGGACAGCGAGACGGACGACGAGGCCGCACCGATGATGACGTCGGTCTTGTCGGTGAGCAGCTTGTTGACCGACTGGGTGGCGATGTCCGTGGAGGTGTCGCCCGAGTCCATGTGCTGGATCGTGACGGGCTTGCCGAGCACGCCGCCGTTGTCGTTGATCTCCTTGATGGCCAGGTCGACGCCGGCGAACTCCGGCGGGCCGAGGAAGGCCAGGGACCCGGTCTGCGGCAGGATCGTGCCGATCTTGAGCACGCCGTCACCGGCCGCCGCGGCGCCGCCGGAGGTAGCAGCCGTGGACGGGCTGTCGGACTTGTCGCCGCACGCGCCGAGCACCAGGCACGCGGTGCTCAGCACAGCGACCGAGCGCCATCCGAGATTGGGGCGGATCATCACCTGTCTCCTTTTTAACAGCGCGGTAGGCGTGGTTGCGCCTAGTTGCCAAGACGCTGATGAAGGCACAACCTAATGACACTCACCGGACCGCACTAGTCCTTCGGGGCAACACGCCCTAGGAAGTTGCGCAGTCGTAATGTTCCTGTTCGCAACCGCAACGCGATTCGCATTGTCCAGAGTTTTTCCGTCACGGTGATCCGGACAAAAAGGGCGAAGTTCGCGCCGGGGCGCGGAGAAAACTGTCGTACCTCCGGACTAGGCTCGCTAAGCGTGACGGGTTCGACTGACTCCAGGCTGTTGCTGCTCGACGGGCACTCGCTCGCCTACCGGGCGTTCTTCGCCCTGCCTGCTGAGAACTTCTCAACGCAGACGGGCCAGGTGACCAACGCCGTCTTCGGCTTCACCTCGATGCTGATCAACATGCTGCGCGACGAGCAGCCCACGCACATCGCGGTGGCGTTCGACGTGTCGCGGCAGACCTTCCGCCTGGAGAAGTACGCGGAGTACAAGGCCAACCGCGCCGCCAGCCGGCCGGAGTTCTCCGGGCAGGTCGACCTGATCAAGGAGGTGCTCAACGCCCTGCGCATCCCGTTCGTGGAGAAGCCGGGCTACGAGGCCGACGACGTGATCGCCACGCTCGCCCGCCACGCCCGCGAGCAGGGCATGCCGACCTCGATCGTCACCGGCGACCGCGACTCGTTCCAGCTGGTCAGCGACGAGGTGACGGTGCTGTACCTCAAGCGCGGGGTCAGCGAGATGGAGCGCATGACGCCGGCGAAGGTGGAGGAGAAGTACGGCATCCCGCCGTCGCAGTACCGGGACAAGGCCGCGCTCGTCGGCGAGGACAGCGACAACCTGTCCGGCGTGCCCGGGGTCGGCGACAAGACGGCCGCCAAGTGGATCGTGCAGTTCGGCGGGCTCGACGGGATCATCGCCCGGGTCGACGAGATCAAGGGCAAGGCCGGCGAGAACGTGCGGGCCCACCTCTCCGAGGTCATGCGCAACTACGACCTCAACCAGCTGGTCGACGAGCTCGAGCTGCCGGTCGGCCCCGACGACCTGCGCTGGCGCGGGTGGGATCGCGAGGCCGTGCACCAGGTGTTCGACTCCCTCGAGTTCCGGGTGCTGCGGGACCGGCTGTACCAGTACCTCGAAGCGGTCGAGCCCGAGGCCGAGTCCGGCTTCGACCTGTCCGGCGAGGTGCTGCGCGGCGGCGTCGGGGCCTGGCTCGACGAGCACGCCCCGGCCGGCACCCGGGTCGGCGTCGCCGTGGCCGGCAAGTTCGGGCGCGGCACCGGGGAGCTGACCGGCCTCGCGGTCGCCGTGGCCGGCGGGCCGGCGGCCTGGTTCGACCCGGCCGAGCTCGACGCGGCCGACGACGCCGCGGTGGGCGCCTGGCTCGCCGCGCCGGACCGGCCGAAGGTGCTGCACGACGTCAAGCCGGCCCGCCTGGCGTTCCTGGCCCGCGGCTGGGACCTCGACGGGGTAGCCAGCGACACCGCCCTGGAGGCCTATCTCGCCCGCCCCGACCAGCGCTCCTACGACCTCAACGACCTCGCCTTGCGCTACCTCAAGCGCGAGCTGAGGGTCGACGCGCCGGACACCGGCCAGCTGACCCTCGAAGGCCTCGGCGGCAACACCGGCGAGGCCGAGGAGAACCTCATGCTGCGGGCCCGGGCCACGCTCGACCTCGCCGAGGCGATCGACGAGGAGCTGCACCGCGACGGCGACTTCTCCGCCCGCCTGCTGGCCGAGGTGGAGCTGCCGCTGGTCAAGGTCCTGGCCGAGATGGAGCGGGCCGGCATCGCCGCCGACACCGACTACCTCGGGGAGCTCGAGGGGCAGTTCGCCGCGGGCGTGAAGTCGGCGGCGCAGAGCGCCTACGAGGTGATCGGGCGGGAGTTCAACCTCGGCTCGCCCAAGCAGCTGCAGGAGATCCTGTTCAACGAGCTCGGGCTGCCGAAGACCAAGAAGATCAAGACGGGGTACACGACCGACGCCGACGCGCTGCAGTCGCTGTACGCGCAGACCGAGCACCCGTTGCTGGAGCACCTGCTGCGGCACCGGGACGTGGCCAAGCTCAAGACGACCGTCGACGGGCTGCTCAAGTCGATCAGCGACGACGGGCGCATCCACACGACGTACTTCCAGACGGTCGCGGCCACCGGCCGGCTCTCCAGCACCGACCCCAACCTGCAGAACATCCCGATCCGCACCGAGGAGGGCCGGCGCATCCGGCGGGCGTTCGTCGTCGGCGGGGGCTACGAGACCCTGCTGACCGCCGACTACAGCCAGATCGAGATGCGCATCATGGCCCACCTGTCCAAGGACGAGGCCCTCATCGACGCGTTCAACTCGGGCTTCGACTTCCACGCCGCGACCGCCTCCTCGGTCTTCGCGGTCCCCGTCAACGAGGTCGTCCCCGACCAGCGCCGCAAGATCAAGGCGATGAACTACGGCCTCGCCTACGGCCTGTCCTCCTACGGCCTCGGCACCCAGCTCGGCATCGCCCCGGCCGAGGCCCTGGTCCTCATGGAGGAGTACTTCGCCACGTTCGGCGGCGTCCGCGACTACCTGCGCCAGATCGTCGCCCAGGCCCGCCGCGACGGCTACACGGAGACGGTCCTGGGCCGCCGCCGCTACCTGCCCGACCTCAACAGCGACAACCGTCAGCGCCGCGAGATGGCCGAGCGCATGGCCCTCAACGCCCCGATCCAGGGCTCCGCCGCCGACATCATCAAGGTCGCGATGCTCCGGGTCGACCAGGCCCTGCGCGCCGCCGGGCTGCGCTCCCGCATGCTCCTGCAGGTGCACGACGAGCTCGTCTTCGAGGTCGCCCCGGGCGAACGCGAGGCCGTCGAGTCCCTGGTCCGCACGGAGATGGGCGCCGCCTATCCGCTGGACGTCCCCCTGGGCGTCTCGGTCGGCATCGGCCGCGACTGGAACGCCGCCGACCACTGACCCGTCCGGCTTCTCCTGGCTCGCCGCGGCGCCCACCCGGGCCGCCGCGGCGAGCCCGTTTCCGGGCGCCGGCCCGGCGGTCCCCGGGTGCTTTCGCGGGTGATCTTGCGGTTCGACCGGCTCCGGGCGTTTCCCGCCCGGGGCTGCTGCGATTCGGTGGGGGTGATTTCGATAAGTCGGGCGCTCCGCGCCACGACTTATCGGATTTTTCGCCTGTCGGGTTGAAAATGCTGAATGTCCGAAACGTGAGAATTGGCGGACTGTTGGCCGGCGCCGCGCTTTGCGGCCGTGCGGGTGATCTTTCCGGTGACGCCGTGGCGGTCGAATCCGCATTGCCCGGCCCGCGCTGCTGGTCGGAATTCCCGTTTCAGGCGGGTTTGGTGGCGATGAAGATCGCGGTGCCGGGGAAGATCCGGCCGCGCAGGGGGCTCCACTGGCCCCAGGTCGCCTCGTGGCCGTTCGGCCATTCCGGCTCGATCAGGTCGGTGAGGACGAAGCCGGCGCCGACCAGTTCGCGGATGCGGTCGCCCAGGGTGCGGTGCTGCTCGACGTAGGTCGGGACGTGGCGCTCGTCCTCCTCGACGTACGCGCGGCGGTCGAAGTAGGAGTGGACGGCGACCAGGCCGCCCTCGCCCGGGTCGTCCAGGAAGACCCAGCGCATCGGGTGGGTGATCGAGAATGCCCAGCGACCGCCGGGGCGCAGGACGCGGTGGACCTCGCGCATGACCCGGGCCGAGTCGGCCACGAACGGCACGGCGCCGAAGGCTGTGCAGACGATGTCGAATACGCCCTCGGCGAACGGCAGGGCGCTCGCGTCGGACTGCAGGAGCGGCACTTCGACACCCGAACGGGTGTTGCCGGTGCGCGCGTGGCGGAGCATGCCGGCGGAAAGATCGGCCGCGACGACGCTCGCACCCTCCTTGTGCAGCCACCGCGAGCAGGACGCGGCGCCGCAGCCGATCTCCAGGACGCGGCGGCCGGCCACCTCGCCGAGCAGGTGCGCATCGGCCTCACGCAGGCCCTCAGGGCACCACACGAAGTCCACGTCGCCGAGGAAGGAACCGTGCTCGGCCTGGTAGGCGTCCGCGTCGGCGTCCCACCAGCCCCGGCTCGCGCGGCGGCTCTCGGCAGGGCTCACGGCGCGTCGTGTGACGCCTGCGTCAGGTGACGATTCCATGGGGAGCAACGTTAGGCCCTGACAAAGTCGGCAGATCGGGTCTGGGGGAGGGTTGGACCATGTGGTATTGCGCAGGGTAGGCTGATCGGTGCACTCGTGGGTTTGTGCGCCTCGGCATGGAGCAGGCTCACGGTCGCCGAACACATCCTGAGCGCTTCCAATGCACTGATCCTGCAATGCGACAGGCGGGTTGTGCCCGACGACGGGTCCGCGGGAGCGCGCAGGTTCACCAGGCAAATCCACCGACCGGAGCAACAGCCCACATGACGAGCAGCATCGAGGCCACCTCGAGCGCCAGCAGCAACAAGGTCACCATCGACGACCTCGGTTCCGAGGAGGCGTTCCTCGCCGCGATCGATGAGACCATCAAGTACTTCAATGACGGCGACATCGTCGAAGGCACCGTCGTCAAGGTCGATCGGGACGAGGTCCTGCTCGACATCGGCTACAAGACCGAGGGTGTCATCCCCTCGCGCGAGCTGTCGATCAAGCATGATGTCGACCCTGCTGAGGTCGTGTCGGTCGGTGACCACATCGAGGCCCTGGTCCTGCAGAAGGAGGACAAGGAAGGGCGCCTGATCCTCTCGAAGAAGCGTGCGCAGTACGAGCGCGCGTGGGGCACGATCGAGAAGATCAAGGAGGACGACGGCGTCGTCCGCGGCTCGGTCATCGAGGTCGTCAAGGGCGGTCTCATCCTCGACATCGGCCTGCGGGGCTTCCTGCCCGCGTCGCTCGTCGAGATGCGCCGGGTGCGCGACCTGCAGCCGTACGTGGGCCGTGAGCTCGAGGCGAAGATCATCGAGCTGGACAAGAACCGCAACAACGTGGTCCTGTCCCGCCGCGCCTACCTCGAGCAGACCCAGTCCGAGGTCCGGACCGAGTTCCTGCACAAGCTGCAGAAGGGCCAGGTCCGCAAGGGCGTCGTGTCCTCGATCGTCAACTTCGGTGCGTTCGTCGACCTCGGTGGTGTCGACGGCCTGGTCCACGTCTCCGAGCTGTCCTGGAAGCACATCGACCACCCGTCCGAGGTGGTTGAGGTCGGCCAGGAGGTGGAGGTCGAGGTCCTCGACGTCGATCTGGACCGCGAGCGCGTCTCCCTGTCGCTGAAGGCGACCCAGGAGGACCCGTGGCGTCAGTTCGCCCGCACCCACGCGATCCAGCAGATCGTGCCGGGTAAGGTCACCAAGCTCGTCCCGTTCGGCGCCTTCGTCCGCGTGGACGACGGCATCGAGGGCCTGGTCCACATCTCCGAGCTGGCCGAGCGCCACGTGGAGATCCCGGAGCAGGTCGTCCAGGTCGGCTCGGACGTCATGGTCAAGGTCATCGACATCGACCTGGAGCGCCGCCGCATCTCGCTGTCGCTCAAGCAGGCCAACGAGGGCTTCGTCGAGGGCGAGGAGCACTTCGACCCGACCCTCTACGGCATGTCGGCGACCTACGACGAGCAGGGCAACTACATCTACCCGGAGGGCTTCGACCCGGAGACCGCCGAGTGGATGCCCGGCTTCGAGAAGCAGCGCGAGGCGTGGGAGCAGCAGTACGCCGAGGCGCGCCAGCGCTGGGAGGCCCACACCAAGCAGGTCCAGACGGCCCGCCAGGCCGACGCCACGGCGGAGCCCGCCGCGGCCGCCCCGGCGACCGGCTCGGTCACGTCGTCGACCCCGACGGCCGCCCGCGCCCCGGAGGAGCCGTCCGGCACCCTGGCCACCGACGAGGCCCTCGCCGCTCTGCGCGAGAAGCTCGCTGGCGGCAAGAGCTGAACTGACCGGCCAGCCGGTTAGCCAGTCCTGAGAGAGGCCCCGGTCCCGCAAGGGACCGGGGCCTCTTCGTCTCCGCAGGTCATCGCCCGCCCCCGCCGCGGGGCCTCTTCGTCTCCTCGGGCCTGTCGGCGCTCCAGCCGTCGAGTCGCTAGGCAGTGGATCGCACAGCTGTCATTAGCATGGTGGCGTAATGCGAACCCACCGCCCTGACGCCCCAGGGCTGACCGGTCGGTTGCCGCGGGCCGGCTCCACGGCACGCCGTCCTCTGACACCGCTGGATAGCGGACCGCAGAATCGCGGGTAGCGGGGCAGCGGGGAAGAATTTCGGGCCCGTCGAGCGGCCGGAATCCGGCTAAGATCTCCGCCCGTGGTGACGACGACTATCACTGGGCCGACGGCCGCCCGGGCCGTCCGCTGGCTCGCGGCCGGAGCCTGCGCGGCGGTGGCGCTCGCCGCCTGCGCCGGCCCCCAGCCGACGACGCCCGCCGCCACGGCCGCCGCGTCGCCCACCTCGCGCGGCC
>NZ_BAAARV010000050.1:0-10290 GCF_039532525.1 Dactylosporangium salmoneum | reverse complement strand
CAACATGCTAGATCAACGTCCACAAAGGACGCCAGCCCATAGACCATCTTTGTTAGGAACCCTTAACCCCGTGGAACTGGTCTGGGGCAACCTCAGAGCCACCGAACTGGCCAACCTCTGCCCCGAACACATCGACGAAGCCGACACCGCTGCACACACCGGGCTGCACCGCATCGGCAGCAGCTACAACCTGTGCTTCAACTTCCTGGCCCATACCGGTCTACGCCTTTGAGGTCGTCACTCAAATCCCGAAAGATCTTTAAGACCGTGCCGTACGGCCGGTCGCACCGACCAGAGGGCGCCGTCCACGGCGGCCGACCGAGCACCGGCGCGGCCCGTTCGACGCCGGTCGCTCAGCCGCCACGGCCGGCGCCGAAAGCGTGCGTCAGGGTGCGGGCGAGCAACCGACCGGCTTCGTCGGCGGTTCTGCGTCCGACCAGGACTTCCTCGTTGGCGGCGCGACCGAGCCCATGGATCATCGCGTACATCCATTCGGGGGGCAGATCGGTGCGCAGCTCGCCCCGCTCGGCAGCTTCGGTCAGCCACCTCAGCAGCGGCTCATCGGCGTCGGGGCGGCGCAGTGGCGCCTCGGCGACCCGGTCGGGACGCTTGTCGAGGAACCGGTAGCGCTCGCCGACCCGGATGATCCCGGGGCCGAGGCGATCGAAGACCGCCGCAGCGGTGGCGCCTGGCGCGATCGCGGTCGTGACAACCGCTCGCTCCTCCTCGACGACGAGGTCGATGAGCACCTGGATGAGGTGTTCGCGCGTCGGGAAATGCCGATAGACGGTGATGCGTGCCACGCCGGACCCCTCGGCGATCTGTCGCATGCTCGCCTCCGGGTCGGTCGCGAGTATCCGGATCGCCGCGGCGATCACCGCGTCCCGGTTGCGCCGGGCGTCCAACCGCCGTTCGGGTTCCGTCACGTTGAGGTCACTAGCGTCGCCCACCCGGTAAATGATACAACCTGTCTCAACTGATACAGCTTGTTTCACTTGGAGGACTCGTGAGTGGGATCGACGCAGCGGACACCGGCCCGTCGAGGCGCAAGCAACGGATGACACTCGTCGCGGTGGCGTTGGGCGTGGTGATGGTCAGCCTGGACGGCACCGTCGTGCACATCGCCAACCCGACGATCGCCCGCAACCTCGGCGCGTCGATGACCGGTCTGCAGTGGGTGACCAACGGCTACCTTCTCGCGCTGGCGGTGACGTTGATCGTCGGCGGCAAGCTCGGCGACAGGTTCGGCCGGCGCCGCGTCTTCGTGCTCGGCGTCGCCGGTTTCGCGCTCGCGTCCCTCGGGTGCGGCCTGTCACCGTCGACCCCGGCCCTGATCGCCTTCCGCGTGCTGCAAGGACTCGCCGGGGCCTGCCTGGTGCCGAACACCCTCGCGATCCTGCGATCGACGTTCCCGCCGGCCGAGTTGAACCGTGCCATCGGGACGTGGGGTGCCGCATCGGCGTTCGCCGCTGCCGCCGGCCCGATTGTCGGTGGAACGCTGGTGGAGTACCTGTCCTGGCCCGCGATCTTCGTGCTGAACGCCCCGATCGGACTGGCCGCCGCCGCGTTGGCGGTCCGGTGGGTCGACGAGAGCCGCGCCCCGGGCCGCGCTGATCGCTTCGACATCGTCGGCGCAGGTGCGCTGGCCGGGGCGTTGTTCGTGTCGGTATGGACGCTCACCAGCGCCGGCCGTGCGTGGTGGTACCTGGCGACGGGCGCGGGCGCGGCGGCGGTCCTCTTCGCAGGGTTTGTGATTCGGCAGCACCGTTTCCCCGCGCCGATCCTTCCGCTGTCGCTGTTTCGTTCCCGGGCCCTGTCGGTGGGTGTCGTGCTGATCGTGACCGGGAACATCGCGCTGTACGGCGTGCTGTTCTCCATCGGCCTGTACATGCAGAACGTGAACGGCTATTCGCCGCTGGAGACGGGTCTTCGCCTGCTGCCGCTGATGGCGGTGTTCATGGTCAGCTCGCCGCTGGGCGGGCGCTTGACCGAGCGGCTGGGGTCGCGCTGGCCGCTGGCCCTCGGGATGGCACTGCTCGCGGCCAGCTTTGTCGGGCTGGCCGGCCTGTCCACCAACTCCCCCTACAGCCAGCAGTGGCCGTGGCTGATCCTGCTGGGGGCGGGCATGGGGATCATCGTGGTCGCCGGGACCGAGGCCATCGTCGGGACGGCTCCCGTGGAGCACAGCGGGGTCGCGGGAGGCCTGCAGACCACCGCGAACCAACTCGGTGGCGTGCTCGGCACGACCGTGTTCGGGACGGTGATCGCAACCATCGTTGCACGGACACTGCCGGCGCAACTCCACCGCGCGGGCGTCCCCGATGCCGTCGCGGATCAGGTCCTCGCCCACAAGGGCCTGGCCGAACAGGGGATCGCTCCTCTCGACGCGCACCTGAACCACTCCGCGCAGACGGACGATCTCGCCACGGCCACGATCACACGGGCAACCGAACACGCGTTCATGTCCGGCATGCATACCGTCATGTGGGTCGGAGCCGGCATCGCGCTGCTCAGCGCACTCCTGGCGCTGCTGATCCCGGCCCGGCGCCGGGAACGAGCCGGGACGCAGGGAGCGCACGCACATCAGCAGCATCAGCCGCAGGAGCGAGCCTGACCGCGGATCCGCGCCCGAGGCAGCCCGGACCAGGCCCTGCGAACCGGCTGCCCCCGCACCGGTTGGCAGGGCAGCTCTGGACAGTCCGGATATCAGCGTCGTAACAACGACAATCACGGGCATGCAACCCTGGCGCTGCGCAGACTCGCCGACTATGAGATTGACCCGAATCCTCGTCGTCGCGGTCACCGTTGCGGCGACAGTGGCGATCGCTCCCCAGGCCGCGCTCGCCACTCCCCCGGGCACCGGCTGGTCCGGCTCCTGGAAGTACACCGGCGGCACCAGCATCTAGGTCAAGCTGGACGTGCCGGGGCCAAGCTGGTGGCGAACGGCTGGGACTCGCTCGGGACGCGCGCCGCACGCGATTCGTCTCGGAGATGCGTCATGACCGCCGCAGTCGGCCCAGCAGAGCTGGAGGCCGCTCGCCTGCTGCTGGCGCGGATGGGCATCTCCCCCACTGATCTCGTCGGCGCCGGCCAACCGACGGCGCCGACGTTCGCCGAGTACATCCCGATCGTGCGGGAAGGCCGCCAGCGAGGGCAGCCGCCGGGCCTACAGCACGTACTGGGACCGAGTTCTCGAGCACTGGTCCCAGCGGCGCATCGATGAGGTCCGGCCCTCGGACATCGAGCGGCTGGCCGAACATGTCAAGGCGAACCGTGTCCAGCGGCGTACCGCTCGCGGTGGGCATGGCTCGGCGGAGAATCTGATCTCCGCGCTGCGGTGCCTGTACCGGCGGGCCGTCGCCGATGGGCCGTTGTCGGACGCGAGAATCCGGCGTTGAAGGTCAGCAAGCCGCGGCGGATGCCCTCCACCCGGCGGGAGCGCCAAAGGTTAAAAAGCAAGACTAGCAGCTGGGCAGACCATGCACGTTCCACCGATCACTGCACGTCATCTGCTGCACGCTGCCGCCACCGACCATGCGCGCAAACTCATCGACCCCGGTCTCGCGCCGAGGGCCGGCCGGATTGTCGGGGTGGACGCCGGGATCAAACACCTGGCGGTGCTGTCCACCGGCGAACTCGTGCCTAACCCGAAGCCGTTCAACGCCGCGCTGAAGAAACTCGGCACAGCGCAGCGCCGTGCCACGCGGCGGGTCGGACCGTACGACCCGGCCACCAGGAGCAACTGCACCGCGTCGAACCGGTGGCAGCGGGCACAGGCGACGGTGACCCGGCTGCACGCCACGGTCGAGGCCGTCCGCGCCGGCTCGTGGCATCAGCTCACCAAGCGGCTGGCGCAGCAGTTCGACACGGTCGTGGTCGAGGTTCCCAAACCGTCGATGGCTGAGCGCACCTACCACTGCACCACCTGCGGGCTGTCCCTGGACCGGGACGTCAACGCCGCACGGAACCTTGCCGCACTCGTGCGGCACGTCGACCTGGAGTCGCTGGGTGACGCAACAACAGGACGTGAAGCCCACGTAAGGCCTGTAAGACCTGCACCCGCAGGCCGGGCAGCGGGCCGCGAAGCGTCAAGACCGGCCCATCCGGTCAACGCCGGCCGGCAACGGACGACTGCCGATCGTGAGTCACATTTACTCACTAGAAGGTAACGGTGCGTACTGGGTGCGTAGTTTGTTGGTATCCCAGTCGGCACGGCGGGCGCCAGCCCGGTAGGCGCTCTCCAGGAAGGCGAGGACCGTCGCGCGCGGGTCGGCGGTGGCGCGGGCATCGTCGTACGTCAGCAGCGCGAGGTGTGCACCCCGGTTTTCAACCCAGCGCGCCTGCGCGGGTCGCAGCGGTTCCTCGGTGAGTCCGTCGGGCTCGGGCGCGGTGTAGGAGTAGAAGGCCGGCTCGGGAATGTTCTTGTCGCCGAACCAGAAGCCGGCGCTGATTACCTCGTGCGAGTACGCCTCCCGGGTCACCGGGTCGACAGTGTCCGGCTGCGGCACCTGCCGGTCGGAGAACCGGGTGACCGCGATGTCGAAGGTGTGCCAGAAGTGGTGCACCGGACTGGTCTTGGCGTTGCACCGGGCGGCGTACTCCTCCAGCACTAGCCCCACCTGGCTGAGTACCTGCCAGTACCGGTTGACCCAGAACGGGTCGTACGCAGTGTGCGTGGTGTCCTCGGCGAACGGGATGCTGTCGGTCAGATCGTAGGGCTTGACCCCGATGTTGACGCGGATACCGAGGTACGAGAGCGCGGCGAACAGTCGCTCATGGAACGCCGCGACGGACAGGCCGGGCAGCGGGAAGGAGACCGTCTGGCCGGCCAGGGTGTTGATGACCAGCTGGTGGTCGATGAAGTCGAAGTCGATGGCGAACATCACGTCCCGGCCCATGGGCCGGGACGTGATGCCACGGCCGGTCAAGTGGAACGGTACGTGCCACCAGTGGTTGCGCGGCGGTGCCTGCTCCAGCCGGATCTTGCCGACGATCTGCGCAAACCGGTGGACGGTTTCCTTCGAGTCCGCCCAGGCGGACAGCGGGATCGGCGGGAACAACTCGGTCATCCGGACTCCTCGACAGCGTGCCGTGCACCCTTCGGGCCCATATCGGCCTCCTTGTCGAAACGATGACCGTATGGGCGCTATCTGACCAACTTTAACGGAAGCTCCAAGGTCGCAGCCTGTGCGGCCACGCTCGCCTGCGTCGGGCCGTCGCGCTGTCCCCGGCGCGGCGGGAGACAGTTGACCGCTCCAAGGATGCCGTATTCCGAGCGGCGCGACGCGAACGACCGGCGAGGTGGTACGGACGGCCAACTCCCTGCCGGCGCCGGTCACGCCGGCAGAGCCAGTGGACCAGGCAGCCTACGCGCCTCCACGACGACCAGGAACGCGGCAACCTCTTTGGCATCCCGTCCACCTACAAAATCAACCTACGGGAGCCGCCGTCGACAGCAGGACGGTCGCCTACGGGCGATCGGTGTCCCGACCGTCGAGCAGATGCGAATGCTGACCGCACAGGACGTGTCGCCAGGGCGCTAGTGCTCTTGATCATCGTGTGGGCGCAATGTTTCGACGTGCTGCCGAGCCGACATGGGCGGCGGTGAGAAGGCAAAGCGAATGATCGAATAGGTGGAAGGAGCCGAGATGGGGCAGTTGAGCGAGCGGGTGGCCATCGTGACCGGTGCGGCGTCCGGTGTCGGGCGAGGCTGTGCGCGGCGGTTCGCGGACGAGGGTGCCGCTGTGGTGCTCGCCGACATCCAAGGCGAGCTGGTGAAGGAACTGGCCGAGGAGATCACCACTAAGGTCTGTGTCGAAGTCCGGTTGTGGTGCCGGGCTTGGTCGACAGTCCGGGGTGTGCGTCTCGTCGTTCCGGTGTGGTCCTGGCCACTGGCGTGGTGGGGCTCATCCGGGGTTGTCGAGGGCTCGTTCCGAAGGTTCGCCGAGCGCCCTGCCGCTGGCCGTGTTGGCCGGTGGTGGGCTGCGGCCGCCGCGGCCGTCCACCGGTGTGGTGGGGGCCGGGGTGGGTTCCGGTTGACTCGGTCAGGGCTCCTTGCAGCCCTCCGTTGATGGTCTCGATCCCATACCGGTCGAGGGTGGCCTGTGCCGCGTCCCAGTCGACCCGGGCGGTGCTGGGTTGGGCCGGGTCGGTGAGCACGGTGTGCGCGCCGATCAGCGCGGCGACGAGGTCGCGGTCCCCGGTCAGCCCGCAGCTGGGGCAGTGGTGGCGGCGATCGGCGAGGCGTTTAGGGATCCGGCGGCCGCAGAGGCAGTGCTGGGTCCAGGCGGTGTGCCGGGTCCCCGCACGCACCAGCCCAAGTCCGCGTCCGGCCTGGGCGGCGACGGCGGTGGTTTCGCGGCGCAGGGCGGCCAGGAGCATGCCGGGGGTGAAGGCGTGAATCCCGCGGCCCCACCGCCGGGCCCAGGAGCGGATGTCGGTGTCCTCGACGACCAGCCTGGCGCCGTGGACCGTGACCAGGGCCGCGGCGGTGATCCGGGCGCGGGTGTGCCCGGCCCTGGTGCGGGCGGCACCGTCGGCCGCGGCCCGGCCTCGTAGCCGCTGGTAGGTGTTGGTCAGGGTGTCGTGCCGGTAGGCACGGACCGGCACCCCGGCCGTGTTGGCCGCCCGCGGCCCGCCGGGCACGGCGGCCTGCACCGGTGGCAGCCCGGCGGCGTGGCGGCGGTCGGCGCGGCGCTGCTGGCGTGGCGAGAGCCGGTACTGGCCGGGGTTGGCGGCGCGGCGGGACCGGTCCAGGGCCCGCTGCCGGCGTCGCTGCCGCAACCGCTGCGCGGCCAGGACGGCGTCGTGCTCGCCGGTGCGGGCGATGCGACTGGCCGCGAACCCGCCGTCCGGGCCGGTGGGGACGGACACTACGGTCAGGTTGGACACGTTGACGTCCACCCCGCCCCGGCGCTCGAGTTGGGCGGCTGCCTGGCGGCGCTCGGTGACGGCGGGGGACGTGTAGCCAGGGCCGAGGACCATCAGGTGCGCCTCGTAGCGCCACCCACCCGCCGCGCCCGGGTCGCGGTGCCGGACCAGGTCGATCTTGTGCCAGCGGTCGGGGTCGGCGAGGTAGTGCTCCAGGACGGGCCGGCGGGCGGGGCCTTGCGGTAGCCGCACCGGCAGGACGAGGTCGTCTCCGCCGAGGCCGGTAAGGATCACCGCGAAGGGGCCGTCGTGATCCCACCATGACCGCACCGGATTTCCGGCGGTGGTGGCGGTGACGGCCGGCATCCGGCGCGGCTGCCACAACCGGCCGGCGTGCCCGAACGTGGCGCTATGCCCGGCCAGGCTCCCCACCAGCCGGAACGTCTCCCACTTCCGGGCACGGGTATGCGAACGGGCCCGGCCCGGGATCGTGGCGAACTGCCACCAGCCGCCCGGGCGGGGCCGGCCGTGCCGGCGGTCAGTGGCGTCGGGGAACAGGTGCCGCTCGGTGGCTTCCCACACCCCGTCGGCCAGGTGCATGGCCAGGGCCTTGGTCAGATACCGCCGCACATGTGGCGCACCGTCCACATGTCGGTAGGCGGCGTGTTCCAGCCCGCTGCGGGACAACCCGAGGCGGCCGCGGACCGCGTCGGGTCCGGCCGCTGCCCGCTCACGACGCGCGGCCCAGTAGGCGTCGACCCGGGCCCGGGCGTCACGCTGGACCGCCCGCCGGATGGTGAACGCGGCCGCGAACACCCGCTCCAGCATCTGCCGTACCCGCGGCTCATGCACGTCCAGCGGCAGGCGCAGCACCGACACCAGACCCTCGCACCGCCACGGCACCGTCCGGTTCGGCCCCCGCCGCCGTGGTCCTGCCCCCGCCACACATCGACACTACCCAACGCCACCGCTCAGCCGGAACCGCGACACATCCTGGGGAGAGCAGCGTCAAGGACACCAGACTTTGATACGCACCCTAGCGGCGGCAAGGCTGTAGCGGTGACCTGTGACGTGGCCATGGAGAACGAGATCGACCAGGTGGTAGGGGTGGCGATCGAGTCGTTCGGGCAGATCGACATCCTGGCCAACATCGCACAGGGCGCCATGGGCGAGATGCGGTATCTGGAGGAAACCAAACCGGAAGACACGATCGCCAGCTTCGTCACCGGGCCGCTCCAGACGATGCTGTTCATGCAGAAGTGCCTGCCTCACATGAAGGAACGGCACTACGGACGCATCATCAACACCGCCTCGCACTCCGCGTTGTTCGGAATCCCCGGTTTCACCCCGTACGAGATGGCCAAGGGTGCAATCATGGCGCTTACCCGAAACGCGTCCCAAGAGTGGGGAAAGTACGGCATCGTCACCAACACGTTCCTGCCGGTCATCAGGACCCCTGCCTACGACCTGAGCGAGCAGGGCCGTGCGGCCGCGAAGACGCTTGCAGAGCAGATCCCGACGGGACGGTTCGGCACGGCGTACGAGGACTGCGCCCCTATGCTGGTCTTCCTCGCCAGCGAAGGCGCGGGCTACATCAACGGCCAGGCGATCGGCATCGACGGAGGACGGTTCCTGTTCGCCTGACGCAAGCGGAGCCTGCCTGTCGTGCCGTCTGCGACAGACAGGCTGGCAGACGGGATGACAGGAGCCGGGAACAAGAACCTGTCACGCCCAGATCTGTGAGAGCCGGAGGTGAGATCCCTCCCGGCTACTCGACCTGAGCTTGTTATTTAACCTTCGTCCCTGTTTCGCAGTTCTTGAGGGTCTTGTCGCGTTTGGTGGTCTTGCCGACGTCGTGCTGGGTGGGGCGTCGGTGGTTCTTCGATCCTGGCGGGCGGCCTGGGCCGGCTGTGGTGGGTTTCGGTGCACCGGCCGGTCGGGTGGTTTTGGGGCGCAGGTACCGAAATCCGCGGCGGACCCGGGCCGGGGTGAGCCGGTCCGGGTCGGTGGGGCGTTCCCAAGGACGGCGCAGGTCCTGCGCGAGTCCCCGGGCGAGGCGGAGTTGGGTGTGGCAGGCGATCACGAGCCAGGTCCATCGATCGGCGGCCTCGGGGCTGCGCAGTCTCGGGGCGGTCCAGCCGAGGGTCTGTTTGAACAGCCGGAAGGTGTGTTCCAGGTCGAACCTGCGCAGGAACGCCTGCCACAGTTTGTCCACATGCGACGGTGACGCGCCGGTGCGGGATGACCACAGCCACACCGGTTTCGGATTGCGGTCACCGGGAAGGTGCTGCACCGTGAGCCGGATCAGGGTGCCTTCCAGCACGGGCAGGTCACCGGCGTGGTCCAGCCAGGCGGCCCGGCGGGTCAGCCGGGGATGCAACCGGTCCCACGCCTGCGCGGTGGCGATGCCGTAGCGGGTGGTGCCGGTGGTGGTCGCATGCCGAGGCGCCGGCCAGGTGCCGGTATCGGCGAGGTGGAACTCGCCGCCGTGCTTGGCCGGCCGGCCGATCGTGCCCGGCCGGCGGGGTGGTGCGGGCAGTCGCAGCACCCGGTCGGCGCGCAACCGGCCCAGCACCTCGACCGGCAGATCCGCCAGGAGGAACGCCAGCCGGGCCAGGTCGTAGCCGGAGTCGAAGACGACCAGCACGTCCGGGTCGCCGTCGCGCCAGTGCCCGGCGTCAAGCAGCCGATGCAGCACCGCACGAACCTGCCCGGCGGTCACCTCGGCCACCTCATCGTCCGGGCCGAGCCGGACCGCGTCCAGCACCGCGGTCCACGACGTTCGGCCGGATTCCAACGCAGCCACGAACGAGTACGGCCACCCCGGGATCTGCTGATCCTGGTTCCGGCCCCGGCCGTGCACATGGCAGAACAGCCGGTCAGGGCTGCTCGCCGCGTCCGGGCGCAGCCACGGACTGACATCCACGGCAAGCATGAGCCGCCCCTCGCCCGAGCGGGGTAACGGCAGGCCCGCCACCGCCGTGCGCAGCCGCTGCACATCGATACGGCCCGCGTGAAGCCCGTCGTACATCGCGCCGTGCCCACGCCGGTACTCCGGCGCCAACGTCAGGTCCACCAACGTCCTGACCGGCCCGTCGGTACACAGCAACGCGTCGGTCAGCTCGAACAACGCGTCAGCCCGAGCGGTCACACACCGGTAGAACTCCCGCCGGAACCTACCCAACTCCCCGAACGCGCCCGCCACGGCAGCATCAGGCACACTGATAACCCAGACAGCCCTTGGTCATAGATCTTCTTCCCTCGACAAGAAGAAGGATCAACCAAGGGCTGTCCCATGATCAGCCGGGGTCACCACCGACCGCCCGCAGGTTAAACAACAAGCTAAGCGTCTGGAACGTCGTCACCGGCCGGACCACCCTGACGGTCAGCCTGCCGCGTACGGTCAGCCGCATCGTTTCC
>NZ_BAAARV010000049.1:11914-66295 GCF_039532525.1 Dactylosporangium salmoneum | reverse complement strand
GGCGCGGGCGGCGACTGCGGGCGCACCGCCGCCGCCCCCGGGGCGAACGCCGTCCGGTCGCGACGGCCCGGCCGGGGCTGCGCGGGGGCGGAGCCGCGGACCGTGGCGGCCACCTGGGCGGCCGCCGGGTCGTCCTGGCCGACCAGGGCGAGCAGCACCTGCTGGGCGGTGGGCCGCTGGTCGGGGTCGGCGCGCAGGGCCCGGCGCACCACGTCGGCGAGGGCCGTGTCGAGGCCGGTCAGGTCGGGCTCGACCGTGTCGCCCGGGTTGAATGCGGCCTCGGGCAGCGGCATGCGGCCCGTCCCGGCCCAGGCGACGAGCAGGCCCCAGGCGTACACGTCGCTGGCCTGGCTGGGCGGCCAGCCGCGGACCTGCTCCGGCGCCAGCCAGCCCGGGGTGCCGAAGTTGGGCCCGGCGCCGCCGTGGTGGCCGCCGGACTGCCCGAGCAGCCGGGCCACGCCGAAGTCGATGACCTTCGGCCCGAACGGCGAGAGCAGCACGTTGCGCGGGCTGAGGTCGGCGTGGACCAGGCCGACGGCGTGGATGGCGGTCAGCGCGGCGGCCACCCCGACCGCGACCGCCTCCACGTGCCCCGCGAGGGGCCCGTTGGCGGTGGCGTAGTCGTGCAGGGAGGGACCGGCGACGTACTCGGTGACCAGGTGCGGGACCGGGCCGTCGAGGGCGACGTCGAGCACTCTGGCGGTGCAGAACCCGGCGACCCGGGACGCGGCGGCCGCCTCGGCGGCGAAGCGGTGCCGGAACATCGGGTCGCCGTGCAGCGCCGGGTTGATGACCTTCAGGGCCACGCGCCGGCCGTCGGGGGCCTCGGCGAGGTACACCGTGCCCATCCCGCCGACGCCCAGCAGGCCGCGCAGCCGGTACGACCCGACCGAGGCCGGATCGCCGGCGCGCAACGGCGCGGGTGGGTCCCCCATGGAAGCCATGGTGCCTCACCCGCGCACATCGGATGAAATCACCACCGCACCGGCGGCGGGTGTTACCGATTCGTTGCTCAGGCGGCGCCGGCGCGCCGGGCCGCGAGCAGGGCGGCGCCGACGATGCCGGCGTTGTTCTGCAGCGCCGCCGGCACCACCTTCGTCGGCACGTCGACCATGTGCAGGAACTTCTCCGCCTTCCGGCTGACCCCGCCGCCGATGATGATCAGGTCGGGCCACAGCAGGGCGTGCAGGTGGCGCAGGTACGTCTGCACCCGCTCGGCCCACTGCGGCCACCCGAGGTCCTCGCTCTCCCGGATGCGGTCGGAGGCGTAGTCCTCCGCGTCGCCGCCGTGCAGGTGCAGCCCGCTCATCTGCAGGTGCCCGAACTCGGTGTTGGGCACCAGGCGCCCGTCGACGAACAGGGCGCTGCCGATGCCGGTGCCGAACGTGACCATGACGACCAGCCCGCCGACGCCTTTGCCCGCGCCGTACTCCAGCTCCGCCACCCCGGCCGCGTCGGCGTCGTTGAGCACGGTCACGGGCCGGCCGAGAGCCTCGGTGAACAGCTGCTCGGCCGGCGCGTCGACCCAGGACTTGTCCACGTTGGCGGCCGTCTTCGTCACGCCGTGCTGCACCACCGCCGGGAACGTGATGCCGACGCTGGCGGCCGGGTCGAACGAACCGGCGACCGCCTTGACGGTGGCGACCACGCTGGTCACGTCGGCCGGCTGCGGCGTCTCGATGCGGACACGGTCGGCCGCGAACACACCGGTGGCCAGGTCGACCGGCGCCCCTTTGATGCCAGATCCACCGATGTCGATTCCCAGGACGACCACAGCTGCTCCTTCACCGTCGGGGCTCCGCGTTGTACCGTGCGGCTAACCCAATCATGGCGGGACGCGGCAATGATCACCGGGGGAACCGCGTCACCCCGGGTAGGCGCCCACCGTGTCGCGGATCTCGAAGCCCGCGGCCGAATCGGCGGTACGGGCGCAGTGCGCGCAGCAGTAGAACCGGCCCGACACCTCCGAGCCATGCCCGACGATGCGGGTGCCGCAGTGCTCACACACCGGCGCCAGCTTCTGGATGGCGCACTCGAACGAGTCGAACGTGTGCGTCCCCCCGCCGACCGTGCGCACCTCGAAAGCCATGTAGTAGTCGTTGCCGCAGGTCTCGCAGACCGCCATTGTCAATCCCCCGTGGCTCGCTGTTGCCGTTACGCTCTTCGGATCGCGCGCTGCAGACTCCACTGCGCTCTTCGGATCGCGCGCTGCAGACTCCACTGCGCTCTTCGGATCGCGCGCTGCAGACTCCGCTCGAAGCGTGACCCGGGCCCGGCACGAGCCGCAACAGGATCAGGCGGAATTCCCCCGGCGGATCACCAGCAGGGCGACGTCGTCGTCGGTGTCCTCACCCAGCCCCGCCAGCAGCGCGTCGCAGAACTCGTCGAGGGTGTCCTGGGACAGGTTGTCCAGCAACGCCTCGCCGAGCCGCTCCATGCCCTCGTTGAACGTGAACCCGCGCCGCTCGATGAGCCCGTCGGTGACCAGCACCAGCAGCTCCCCCGGGGCCAGCGTGAACACCGTCTCCCCGTGGTGCGGGGTCGGCACCCCCAGCAGCGCCACCCGGCTCTCCACCGCCGTGATCCGGCCCCCGGCCACCCGCAGCGGCGGCGGGTGCCCGGCGTTGGTCATCCGCACCTCGCCGGAGGCCAGCTCGATGCGCAGCAGGCACATCGTGGCGATCTCCTCCGGCAGGAACCGCAGCATCATCCGGTTGAGCCGCTCCATCGTCGGCCCCGGCGCGTGGTCCTCGGCCAGGTACGCCCGCAGCGCGTGGCGGACCTCGGCCATGATCGTCGCGGCCCGCAGCGAGTGCCCGGCCACGTCGCCGATCGCCGCCACCACGTGCCCGTCGACCGCCACCACCTCGTAGAAGTCCCCGCCGACGGACGCGTGGTCGCTGGCCGGGCGGTAGCGCACCGCGATCTCGTAGCCCGGCACCGGCGGCAGCGACGCCGGCAGCATGCTGCGCTGCAGCGTCAGGGCCGTACGCCGCTCCTCGTCGTAGCTGCGCAGCGCCTCCACCGCCAGGGCCATCGCCTGACCGAGCTGGCGCAGCACGTCGGCGTCGTCGTCGCTGAAGCCGGCCGCCGGCACCGCGATGTGCAGCGGCTCCCGGCCCTCCTTGGCCCGGGCCACCACCCGCCACACCGGCGCCCCCCACCATGTCCCGCCGTCGTCGCCGAACAGCTCCGTGCCGGGCTGCCCGTCCAGCGGGTCGAAGTCGAACTGCACCCGGTGCGCGGGGCGCAGCCGCGGCACCGCCCCCGGCGCGTCGACCTGCACCGCCACCGCGCCGGTCTCCGGGGAGGCGGCGGCGACCGCCACCGGCCCTTCGAAGACCCGGGCGGCGCCGGCCGCGCCGAGGCGCAGCAGCTCCGGCAGGCTGGTCGCCGCGTTGATCGCGGCGGTGGTCTCCACCAGGCGGGTCAGCCGCCCGGCGAGGCGCTCGGCGCGCTGGCGGGCGCGGGAGTACCGCAGCAGGGCGCCCACCGTGGCGAGGAGCTCGTCAGGGTCGATCGGCTCGGCGAGGTACGCGTCGGCGCCCCGGGTCAGCCCCTGGGTGCGGTCCACCGCGTGCACCGCGGTCGCCGAGATGTGGATGACCGGCACCGCGGCCGTGCGCGGGTCGTCCTTGATCCGCTCCGCCACCTCGAAGCCGTCGATGTCGGGCAGCCGCACGTCGAGCACGACCAGCTCGGTCGGGATGGCACCGTCGTGCAGCAGGGCCAGGGCGTCCGCGCCGGTCGCCGCCTCCGTGACCCGGTGGCCCTCCCGGCGCAGCCAGCTCGTGATGACGTAACGCTTGGACGGGCTGTCGTCCACCACCAGGATGTCGGCGGCAGCGGTGCTCACGCCGTCAGCCCGGCCACAAGGTCGATGACGGTCTGGCGGCTCAGGTGCTCCTTCGCCAGCACGGCCCTGGCCCGGCCGAGCAGCCGCGGGTCGAACTCCGAGGTGTCGGCCGCCGTCACCACGAACACCGCCACGCCGGCCAGCGCCTCGTCGTCCAGCCGGGCCAGCAGCTCGGTGCCGTCGCCGCCGGGCATCCGCAGGTCCAGGAAGATCACCGCCGGCCGCTCCCGGGCCGCGATCGCCAGGCCCGAGCGCACGTCGGCAGCCTCGCTCACCTCGGCGGCGACGCCCGAGAGCAGCTGGCGCAGCAGGTGCCGGGCGGCCGGGTCGTCGTCGACCACGAGGGCACGCTCGACGCGGGGCAGCCGTTCCTGCGGGGGCTCCTCCGGCAGTACCGGCGCCAGCGGAATCACCAGCGTGAACGTGCTGCCCTCGCCGGGCTCGCTCACCATGCTCAGCGCGCCGCCCAGCAGCGCCGCCAGCCGCCGCGCGTACGGCAGCCCGAGCCCGGTGCCGCCCGTCTGATGGGCGCCGCGCACCTGGTGGAACTCCTCGAACACGCGGGCCTGCTCGGCGAACGGGATGCCGATGCCGGTATCGCTCACCGCGATGAACAGCTGGTCGCCGTCGACCCGCCCGGCCATCCCGACCGTGCCCGACTCCGTGAACTTCAGGGCGTTGGTGAGCAGGTTGCGCAGGATCTGCGTCAGCAGCGTCTCGTCGCTGACCAGCGCGGCCGCCGGCGGGTCCGCCACCTCCAGCGCCACCGCCGGCTTGGCCAGGGGCCGCAGGGTGCCGCGCAGCTGCCCGAAGACCGCCGCCAGGTCGACCGGCCCCCAGTTCGGCTCGAGCCGCCCCGACTCCGCCTTGGCCAGGTCCAGCAGGTCGTTGACCCGGGCCAGCAGGTCCGCCGCCGAGCCCTGCACCAGCTCCAGCTGGTGCTGCTGCTCCCCGCTCAGCGGCTCCGAGCGCGGGTCCAGCAGCAGCCGGGTCAGCCCGATGATCGCCGTCACCGGCGCCCGCAGCTCGTGCGACACGTTGGCCAGGAACCGGCTCTTCGCCTCGTTGGCCTCCCGCAGCTGGGCCGAACGCTCGTCCAGCTCCGCGTACAGCGCCACCACGCCCTGGTTGGTCTGCTCCAGCTCCTCGGACAGCTGGGTGTACAGGGCCATGACGCCCTTGTTCGTCTCCTCCAGCTCCGCGTTGAGCTGCAGCAGCTCGTCCCGGTGGGCCTGAACCTCCTCGAGCGCGGCGACAAGCTGCCGGTTCTGCACGCTGAGCTCGTCCAGCGCGGTCGTGGGCACGCTGCGGGCCAGCTCCGCCCGCGCCTCCCCGAGCCGCTGCGGGTCGACCTGCGCGGGCAACCGGCGCGTCAGCACGATCCGCTCGTCCTCCACCCGCACCTCATCCATCAGCCGGGCGGCCGCCGCGACCCCCTCCGTGGTCTGCTTACCCAACCGCTCCGATGACAGAACAATGACCAGGTGCGGGCGGGGCGCCGCGGCCGTCGCGAACGTCACCTCGGCCCCGGGCACCTCCCGCCCGATCTCGCTCAGCGCCGTGGCCACCCGGACCTGGTCCTGATGCTCCATGCCCAGCGCGGCGGCCACCTCCCGGCCCCGCTGGCGCAGCACGAACACGTCGTGATCCTCGCGCAGCACCATGCGCAGCACCGGCACGGCGCCGGACGGCAGCGGCTGGGGAGGGGGCCCACCGTTCACGCCGGCTCACCCCCGCGCGCGACGGCCACGCACGCGTCGTCGCGGCGCACCCCCGCGTCGCGCAGCAGCGTCGCGGCCACCAGCAACGGCTCCCGCCGGGCCAGGCCCGGGTAGTCGCGCAGGCTCCACCGGTCCGACACCCCGTCGGAGTGCAGCACAACGACCCCCTCGGCCGGCAGCTCGTAGGAGAACTCGCGCACCGCGCGCGACTGGTGCCCGACGATGCCCGGCATGCTCACCATGCCCCGCCGGTCTCCGTCGGGAAACGCGATCGTCCCCGCCACGTTGCCCAGCCCGGCGAAGTGCACCGACCCGCCACCCAGCCGCGCCACCGAGGCCGCCGCGCCCCGGGTGTGCGACACGGCCCGGTGCACGTGCTCCACGATCCCCGCCGGCGCCTCCAGCGACGAGGCCAGGAACGCGTCGACGACCGCCGCCGCGGCCGCCGCGGCCAGCGACCCGTGCCCCAGCCCATCGGCCACCAGCACCAGCAGCGACCCGTCGGCGGCCGCGCGGGCGGCGTACCGGTCCCCGCACACCCTCTCGCCGATGATCGGCCGGGACAGACCCGCGACCCGCGCCCGGGTCTGTGGCACCGTCGTCTCCGGCCACAGCTGGGCGGTGAACACCGTGCCACGGCCCGGCTGCGAGTAGCCGGTCGCCGAGTCCGACAGCCGCCCCACGGCACCCAGCCCGATGCCCAGCGTCCCCGCCGTCGACGTGCCGTCCCGCGAGCTGAGCAGCAGGTCCGCCATGCCGGGACCGGCGTCGACGGCGATCAGCTCGATCCCGCCCACGTCACCGCGGCGCAGGCAGCGCACCGACAGCGCACCGGCGTCGGCGTGCCGGTGCAGGTTGGACGCGAGCTCGGCGGCGACGATCGCCACCTCCCCGGCCCGCTGCTCGCTGAAGCCGAGCCGGTGGGCGCAGTCGACCGCGACCCGCCGCGCGATGCCCGCCGCCGCGGCGTCGTCGACCGTCAGCCAGCCCAGTTCCTCGACCGTCGGCACGCCGAGGGCACTCACCGCGCCCACTTGGTCACCGCGATGCGCGTCCCGGCGCCCGGGCTGGTGTCGATCTCGAACTCGTCGACCAGCCGGCGCGACCCGCTCAGGCCGAGGCCCAGGCCGCTGCCGGTGGTGTATCCGTCGGTGAACGCCAGGCCCAGGTCGGCGATGCCGGGCCCGGTGTCGGCGAACTCGGCCCGCACCCCGGCCCGACGGCCGTTGTGCACCGCGACGACGATCGCGTGCCCCCCGCCGCCGTGGATCAGCGTGTTGCGGGCCAGCTCGCTGGCGGCGGTGACGAGCTTCGTCTGGTCCACCAGCGGCAGCTTCGCAGCCACCGCGGCGACCCGCACGGCCTGCCGGACCCGCACGACGTCCTTGTCGTCGGCGATGTCCAGCCGCAGCGGCTCAGCCTCGGGGGCGAGGTCAGACACCGTCGTCCTCGGCCACCGTGAGCACCCCCACGCCGTGGATCTGCTTCGACGCGGCCAGAATGTCCAGGGCCTTGTCCACGTTCAGGGCGGTGCGCACCCCGTTGAGCGACAGCCCCAGCTCGACCAGCGTGATCGCGACCGCCGGGCGCATGCCGACCACGACCGTCTCCGCGTCCAGCACCCGCGACACCGCCGCGATCGTGGACAGCATCCGCCCGATGAACGAGTCGACGATCTCCAGCGCCGAGATGTCGATGACCACGCCGTGCGCCCCGGTCTCCACGATCCGGTCGGACAGGTCCTCCTGCAGCTGCATCGCGGTCTGGTCGTCGAGATCGATCTGGATCGACACCAGCAGGATGTCGCCGATCTTCAGGACGGGCACCCGGTCCATCAGAGCGCCCGGGCCTTCTTGGTGAACTCCACGCCGCTGGCCCGCAGCGCGTGCACCAGCGCGTCGGCAAGGGTCGCCTTGGTGACGATGTCGCCGAACTCGATGCCCAGCGCCACGACCGTCTGCGCGATCTGCGGCCGGATGCCGGAGATGATGCACTCCGCGCCCATCAGCCGGGCCGCCACCACGGTCTTGAGGATGTGCTGCGCCACCTGGGTGTCGACCGCCGGCACGCCGGTGATGTCCACGATGGCGAAGCCCGACCCGGTGTCGACCAGGGTCTGCAGCAGCTTCTCCATCACGACCTGGGCGCGGGCCGAGTCCAGTGTGCCGACCAGCGGCACAGCCACCACGCCGTCCCACAGCTTCACCACCGGCGTGGACAGCTCCAGCAGCTGCTCGGTCTGGTCGGCGATGATCCCCTCGCGGGTCTTCGTGTAGGACTCGAAGGTGTAGAGGCCCATCTCGTCCACGAGCAGCGACAGCACCAGGAAGTCGGCGGTGACCTGGTCGGCCTCCTCGCCGAGCCCGATCACGACCTCCTTGACCGCGAACACCAGGTTGGCCGTCTCGGTCGGGGTGAACCCCTGCCGGGCCCACGCCCGGGACAGCTCGACGAGCGCGGCCCTCGACTCGCCGCCGTGCGACCCGGTCAGCTCTCCGTCGCCGGCCCCCTCCAGCATGCCCAGCAGCGCGCCGTAGATCTCCCGGACCTGCCCGGCCAGCTCGGGGTCGGTGAGGCGGCCCCGCAGCGTCCGCGCCGCGACCTCCACCCAGCGCTTCAGGATCTCGTCCTCGTGCGTGCGCAGGAGCGCGCTGAGCCGCTGCCTGGCCTCGGCGTTCACCTTCACCCGTCCACTCCCCCTACGAAATGCTCGATTCGCAGTGGACGGTACCGCCCGCCGCTCACCCAGGCGAACGCGGACACCTCTTTGTCATGTCGCAACTTTTCCGGCCCGCCGCCGACCGGGGCTTCCGTCCCTGTCGATCGGCCACACGGCAGCGCCACCACCGGCCGGCGGGCGACCGGCGACACGAACCCGACCGGATGGACGGGTGGCGCCCGCCGGCCCAGGGCCTGTCCTCCCTCGCGGGGCGCCCGATGTCGCCGGCGACACGGCGCCTACACGTCCTAGGAAACTAGGCCGAGACGGGTGCTCAGACCTCGATCGACAGCTCGTACACCTCGGTCGTCGGATGGCCGGCGCGCTCGTGCACCCGCATCACGGCCTCCTTGCTCCGCCCCGTCGACAGGCAGAAGACCTTGCTCGACTCCGGGTCGAGCCACGCCCGCTCGAAGTGCACACCACGATTTCGGCGTGCGCCAGGCGTTGCCGGTGCGGCCCGGCAGGTGAGCCCGGCCCTGGTGGGCCGCGACGACCTGCTGGCCCTGGCCGCGCGCCGGCACGCCGAGGCCACCCAGCGGCGCGGGCACCTGCTGTTCCTGGCCGGCGAGGCGGGAATCGGCAAGACGCGGCTGCTGCACGAGCTGCTGGGCGGGCGTGCGAAGCCGGGCGCAGGTCGCCGCGTGAGTGTCGGCGCCCCAGGGTTTCGATTTATAGGGTTGCGAGCCTCGTCTCGCGCTGGGCAGACTCGACCGCCTCGCCTCGCGTGTCGCCGAGCCACACCACCGGGCTAACCGGGGCGCCGACGCTTGTGAGCAGGCCGGTCTCGTCGGTCCACGCGACCAGCGGCAACGGCTGCACGTGCTCCGTCTGCCAGCCGATCACCCGGCCGGCCTGTATCTCGTGCTCCGCCGCCGTGGCCAGCCACAACGGCGTGTTCTGCGTAATGATCGTCATGCCAGGGTGATGCCCCGGCAACGGAGGGTGCAACCATGCGTGAGCTCGACGACCTGCTCGACGAGGGCGCGACGGTGCCGGTCGAGGGCTGGGACTTCTCCTGGTTCGCCGGGCGGGCCACCGAGGAGCGGCCGCCGTGGGGGTACGCCCGCCTCCTCGCCCGGCGGCTGGGCACCGCGACCGCCGCGCTGGACCTGCAGACCGGCGGCGGCGAGGTGTTCCGAGAGGCCCTCGACGGCGCGGCCGCGGCCGGCGGCGGACCCCGGCGGGTGGCGGCGACCGAGTCGTGGGCGCCGAACGCGGCGCTGGCCCGCGCCGCCCTCGCGCCCTACCGCGCCGAGGTGGCCGAGGTCCCCGACGACGCCGTGGCGCCGTTCGAGCCCGGCGCGTTCGACCTGGTCAGCAGCCGGCACCCGGCGACCGTGCACTGGCCGGGCATCGCGCACGCCCTCGCGCCCGGCGGGACGTACCTCGCCCAGCACGTCGGGGTCGGCACCGCCGCGGCCCTCACCGACTTCATGATGGGGCCGCAGCCGGTCAGCGACGGGCGCAGCGTGGCCCGGGCCGCCGAGGGGGCGGCGCGCGCCGGCCTGCGGGTCGTCGACGTGCGCGAGGCGACCCTGCGGCTGGAGTTCTTCGACGTCGCGGCGGTGGCGGTGTTCCTGCGCAAGGTGATCTGGATCGTGCCGGATTTCACGATTTCGCGGTACCGCGGGCAGCTGGCCGCTCTCCACGAGCACATCGGCCGGGAGGGCAGCTTCATCGCGACCACGACGCGCTACCTGATCGAGTGCCGTAAGCCACACGGAGTGGACGGATGGTGAACGCCCGTTGGGGCAGTGGGGATAGTTTGAAGCCGAAGTGCACACCCGCCGCTGCTGCAGGAGAAGTCTCATGAGCGACTCGTCCGTCAACGTCACCGTGACCGGCGCGGCCGGCCAGATCGGCTACGCGCTGCTGTTCCGCATCGCGTCCGGGCAGCTGCTCGGCGCGAACACGCGGGTCAAGCTGCGGCTGCTGGAGATCCCGCAGGCCGTGCGCGCCGCCGAGGGCACGGCCCTGGAGCTGGAGGACGGCGCGTTCCCGCTGCTGGCCGGCGTGGACGTGTTCGACGACCCGAAGACGGCCTTCTCGGGGGCGAACGTGGCCCTGCTCGTCGGCGCGCGCCCCCGCACCAAGGGCATGGAGCGCGGCGATCTGCTCGAGGCCAACGGCGGCATCTTCAAGCCGCAGGGCGAGGCGATCAACGCCGGCGCGGCCGAGGACATCAGGGTCCTCGTGGTCGGCAACCCGGCCAACACCAACGCGCTGATCGCCCAGCGGCACGCGCCGGACGTGCCGGCCGAGCGCTTCACCGCGATGACCCGCCTCGACCACAACCGCGCCGTAGCCCAGCTGGCCCGCCGTCTCGGCGTGCCGGTCGCCGAGATCAGCAAGATGACCATCTGGGGCAACCACTCGGCGTCGCAGTACCCGGACGTGTTCCACGCCGAGGTCTCCGGCAAGAACGCCGCCGAGGCCGTGAACGACCAGCAGTGGCTCGCCGACGAGTTCATCCCCCGCGTGGCCAAGCGCGGCGCCGAGATCATCGAGGTCCGCGGCGCCTCCTCGGCCGCGTCGGCCGCGTCGGCCGCCATCGACCACGTGTACGACTGGGTCAACGGCACGCCCGAGGGCGACTGGACCTCGGCCGCCATCGTCTCCGACGGCTCCTACGGCGTGCCGGCCGGCCTGATCTCCTCCTTCCCGGTCGTCTCGCGCGGCGGCCGCTGGGAGATCGTGCAGGGTCTCGAGATCGACGAGTTCTCCCGCGCCCGCATCGACGCCTCGGTCGCGGAGCTGGAGGAGGAGCGCGCCGCCGTCGAGCGCCTCGGCCTCATCTGAGGTCTTTCGGCACAGGCTATTTCGGCACGGGGCGGCCTCGCGGGGCCGCCTCGTCGCGTTGCGCCTCGGCCACGTCCGAGCTATTTCGCCAGGGGGCGGCCTCGCGGGGCCGCCCCGTCGCGTTGCGCCTCGGCCACGTCCGAGCTATTTCGCCAGGGGGCGGCCTCGCGGGGCCGTCCCGTCGCGTTGTCAGGCGTAGGCTCGTCGGGTGCCGTCCTCCCTGGTCGAGCCGACCGTCGCGGAGACCCGCCGGGCCCGGCGGATCCTGCGCCTGCTCACCGCCCGCTACCCCGACTCCCGCCTCGAGCTCGACTTCGACTCCCCGCTGCAGCTGCTGGTCGTGGCGACCCTCGCGGCGCAGACGCTCGACGAGCGGGTGAACGCGGTCCGGCCGGTGCTCTTCGAGCGGTACCCGGCGGCCGCCGACCTCGCCGCCGCCGACCCGGCCGAGATGGAGCAGATCCTCGTCCCGGTCGGCTACTACCGGCAGAAGACCCGCAACGTCATCAAGCTCGCCGCCGTCCTCGTCGAACGGCACGAGGGCGAGGTGCCGGCCACCCTGGAGGAGCTCGTCGCCCTGCCCTGGGTGGGCCGCAAGACGGCGAACATGGTGCTCGGCAACGCGTTCGGCACCCCCGCGGTCTCGGTCGACACGCACGTGGCGCGGGTCGCGCACCGGCTGGGCTGGGCCCCGGAGAAGGACGTCGAGGCGACCGAGGCCGCCATCCAGGCCCTCTTCGAGCGCAAGGACTGGGTGGCCGTCAACCTGCTGCTCATCCTGCACGGCCGCCGCACCTGCCACTCCCGCAAGCCGGCCTGCGGCGCCTGCCCGCTGGCCGCCGAGTGCCCGTCCTCCACCATCGGCGAGACCGACCCGGAGAAGGCCCGCGCCCTCCTCAAGGGCTGAGGCCGTCCGGCGGCTATCCGGCGAGGCGGCGCCGCTCCGCCTCGACGCCCTCCGCCGGCACCGTCTCGTCGAACAGGGTGACCTCGCCGCCGTCCCACACGCCGGCGACCCTCCCCCGGTACGCGACCACGGGCGAGATCCACCCGGCCGCCCGGCTCACGGCCGCCCGCCGCTGCGCCGGCACCACCCGCGGGTCGCCCGTGCCGGGCCCGAGCACGAACTGATCGAAAGCGGGCAGCAGCCGCACCTCGTCGAAGGGCTCCACCGCGGCCAGCGACGCCAGGTCCTCCGCCCGCGCGAACAGCCGCTCCCCCTCGACGTCCACCTCGGCGATCGCTCCGTCGTCGAGCAGCGCCCGGAACCATCCGCGCAGCGCCGCCCTCTTCGACGCCCCGCGGATCAGCCACTGATCGAACGCGGACATCGACGCCGGCCCGTACGCCCCGAGGTACGCCGGGATCACGATCCGCGCCGCGTCCTCGGGCGAGGGCAGCCCGCCCCACCCCGGCAGGTACGTGTCCGGCCGGGTGAAGGTGACCCGGTTGTCCCCCTGGCTGTTCGGCCCGTACACCAGCGCCCCCTGCCACGCGAGCGGCTTGAGTACCGCGCCCCACCCGGAGGCGAGGTGCTCGCGCAGTCCCGGCTCCCCGGCGTGCTCGACGATCGCCTCGGCGAGCTCCTCCCGGGTCAGCACCGCCCCGTCCAGCGCCTCCCAGGCCGCCGCCGCGATCTTCTCCAGCTGCCCAACGGTGACGAACGTGCGCTGCCAGGCCCCCTTCTCCCACGTGCGGGCCGCCGCCAGCAGCGCCAGCTGCGCCGGCGCCCCGGCCACGTCGAGCAAGTGCAGCGTCCCGCGGGCGGCCCACGTCTTGACCAGCCGCCGATCCTCGATCGCCGCCCGCACGCTCTTCGGATCGGGCACCGGCTGCCGGGCCGCGACGGCCTGCTCGGCACACGAGGCCACCTGCGCCTGCACCCCGGCCAGCGCCCGCACCACGACGAGCGGATCGGCGGCCTCGTCCGGGCGGTGCAGCAGTTGCCGGCGGCACCGCCACACGAGCACGTCGTCCCACCGCATCGACACCGTCACGCCGATCACCGTACCGGGGCCGCCGCCGCCCCGGCGCCGCCCGCGACACGAGGGCCCGCACCCCGATGCGCGGGATGCGGGCCCTCGTGTCGTGGATACGGACCGCCCGACCGGTGTCCGGATGTCCCGGGCGGTGCCGGCGTCAGATGCCGGCCGGCACGTAGTCCGGGACGGCCGGGCCGTCGCCTTGGCCGCCGGTCGGGGCCGGGTCGTCGGCCGGCTGGGCCTCCGACGCCGGGCGCAGGGCCAGGGCCAGGACGTCGGCCACGTCGGCCAGGGCGTGCACGGTCAGCTGTCCGCGGACCTCCTCGGGCAGGTCGTCCAGGTCGGGCTCGTTGCGCTTCGGAATGATGACCTCGGTCAGGCCCGCGCGGTGGGCGGCGAGCAGCTTCTGCTTCACCCCGCCGATCGGCAGGACCCGGCCGGCCAGGGTGACCTCGCCGGTCATGCCGAACTCCGGGCGCACCGGGCGGCCGGTGGCCAGCGAGGCGAGGGCCGTCACCATCGTGATGCCGGCGCTCGGGCCGTCCTTGGGCACCGCGCCCGCCGGCACGTGCAGGTGGATGCGCCGGCCGGCGAGGCGGTTCGGGTCGATGCCGAGCCGCCGGCCGTTGGAGCGCAGGTACGACAGCGCGATGTGCGCCGACTCCTTCATCACGTCGCCGAGCTGGCCGGTCAGGGTCAGGCCGGGCTCGCCCTCCATGGAGGTGGCCTCGATGAAGAGCACGTCGCCGCCCGCCCCGGTCACCGCCAGGCCGGTCGCCACGCCGGGCACGGCGGTGCGCTCGGCCGACTCGGGCGTGAACCGGGCCCGGCCCAGGTACTTCGCCACCTCGTCCACCCCGACCGCGACCGGCACCGGGTCGGTGGCCAGCGCGACCGCGACCTTGCGCAGGATCTTCGCGAGGGCCCGCTCCAGCTGCCGCACGCCCGCCTCGCGGGTGTGCTCCCCGGCGATGCGCGCGAGCGCCTCGTCGGTGATGGCGAAGTCGGCCGGCTCCAGGCCGGCCCGCTGCAGCTGCCGCGGCAGCAGGTGGTCGCGGGCGATGGCGACCTTCTCCTGCTCGGTGTACCCGTCCAGGCTCACCAGCTCCATGCGGTCCAGCAGCGGGCCGGGGATGGTCTCCACCACGTTGGCGGTGGCGAGGAAGAGCACGTCGGACAGGTCGAGGTCGACCTCGAGGTAGTGGTCGCGGAACGTGTGGTTCTGCGCCGGGTCGAGCACCTCCAGCAGGGCCGCGGCCGGGTCGCCGGCGTAGCCGACGGCCAGCTTGTCGACCTCGTCGAGCAGCACGACCGGGTTCATCGAGCCGGCCTCGCGCAGGGCCCGCACGATCCGGCCCGGCAGCGCGCCGACGTAGGTGCGCCGGTGGCCGCGGATCTCGGCCTCGTCGCGGACGCCGCCGAGCGAGACACGGACGAACTTGCGGCCCAGCGCGCGGGCCACCGACTCGCCGAGGCTGGTCTTGCCCACCCCGGGAGGGCCGGCGAGGGCCAGCACGGCGCCGGAGCCGCGGCCGCCGACGACCTGCAGGTTCTTCTCCGCGCGGCGGTTGCGCACGGCGAGGTACTCCAGGATGCGGTCCTTCACGTCGGCCAGTCCGGCGTGGTCGGCGTCGAGCACCGCGCGGGCGGCGGCGAGGTCGGTGTTGTCCTCGGTCCGCTCGTTCCACGGCATCTCGAGCACGGTATCGAGCCAGGTGCGGATCCAGCCGGCCTCCGGCGACTGGTCGCTGGCCCGCTCCAGCCGGCCCACCTCGCGCAGCGCCGCCTCCTTGACCTTCTCGGGCAGGTCGGCGGCCTCGACGCGGGCGCGGTAGTCGGCCGAGCCGTCGGGCTCGTCCTCGCCCAGCTCCTTGCGGATCGCCGTCAGCTGCTGGCGGAGCAGGAACTCGCGCTGGGTCTTCTCCAGGCCCTCGCGCACGTCATGGTTGATCTTCTCGTTGACCTGCTGCTCGGCCGCGTGGGCGCGGGCCCACTCGACGAGCAGCTCCAGCCGGGCGGTGACGTCCGGCGCCTCGAGCAGCTTGATCTTCTGGCTCAGCGTCAGCCAGGGCGCGTAGCCGGCCGAGTCGGCCAGCTCGGACAGGTCGGTCATCTTCTCGACGGTGTCGATGACCTGCCACGCGCCGCGCTCCTGCAGCACGCCGATGACCAGCGCCTTGTACTCGCGGGCCAGCTCCCGGGCCTTGCCGGCCGGTGCGGGCTCGCTCAGCGGGGTGGCCTCGACCCACAGCGCCGCGCCGGGGCCGGGCACGCCGGCGCCGATGCGGGCCCGGTCCAGGCCGCGGATCACGGCCGCCGGCTCGCCGCTGGGCAGGCGGCCGACCTTGTCGAGCGCGGCGATGACGCCGAAGGAGCCGTATTCGCCGTCGACCCGCGGGACCGCGAGGACCCGCTTGTCGCCGGCTGCGCGCGCCGCGTCGACGGCCGCCTGCGTGGAGGCGTCGAGCGTCACGGGGATGACCATGCCAGGGAGCAGGACGTCGTCGTTGAGTGGGAGAACCGGGAGCGTTGCCATCAGGACACACCTGCCATCAGTAGGTTGAGCGTGTCAGGCTTAAGTTACAAACGATGCCCTATGTTCCCGTCGGTGCCTTTGGTGTGACCCAGGCCACTCGCCTACACCAGCGCGGGCAGCCGGTACTCCGGGAGCTCGAACGCCGTGGCCGTCCTCGTCGCCAGGTACCTGAACAGGCGCCGCGCCGGCGGGACGTACCGCACCGTCTTGAAGAAACGGTTGCGCTGGGCGATCTTCTTCCAGGTCGAGGGCACCAGGAAGTCGGGGCTGCCGTCCGCCTGCTTCTGACAGGTGGCCACGTAGGGCCGCATCAGCCGCTCGTACCGCTCGAACGCCGCCGCGTGGTCGCCGCCCGCCGCGTCGAGCTCGCCGGCCAGCACGTGGGCGCCGACGACCGCCAGCCCGGTGCCGTTGCCGCCCGGCCCGCCCGCGAACCCGGCGTCGCCGAGCAGCACCACCCGCCCGTGCGACCAGCGGTCCAGGTGGATCTGCGTGGTCTCGTCGAACCAGAAGTCCTCGGCCCGCTCCATGGCCGCCAGCAGCTCGGCGGTGCGCCACCCGACACCGGCGAAGCGCTCGGCGATGAGCCGCCGCTGCTGCTCCACGTCGCGGTGGTCGAAGTCCAGGCCCGGCTCGGCGAAGGTCATCGACACGATCTGGTCCCCGCCGTGCGGCGACATGACCGACACCGAGCGGTTGGGCTCGCTGTAGATGATGCCGGTGCGCCGCAGCCCCATCGTGCCGGGCATGGTGAACACCCCGCCGTAGACGCCGAGCGGCTTGCGGTGCGCCGGGTCGTCGCCGAGGACGAGCCGCCGCACCCCGGAGTGCACCCCGTCGGCCCCGACCACCAGGTCGAAGCGGCCCGGCTCCCCGTTCGCGAAGGTCACGTCGACCCCGTGCGCGTCCTGCGCGATGCCGGTGATCTGGTCGCCGAAGCGGTAGCGCACCCGCTCCCGCGTGGCCCCGTAGAGCACCTCGGCCAGGTCGCCCCGCAGCACCTCGAGGTCGCCGCTGAAGATCGCCGACGGCAGCGCCGAGACCTGGGCGCCGTCGCCGTCGATGAGCGCGATGTCGCCCATGTGCGTGGCCCGCGCCTCGAGCTGCGCGCGCAGCCCCATCCGCTCGAGCGTCGTGAGGTGCACCTTGCCGCGGAAGTCGACCGCGTAGCCACCGCCCCGCAGCGCGGGTGCCTTCTCGACGACGGTGACCGAATGCCCGTACCGCTGCAGCCAGAACGCCAGCGAAGGACCGGCGACGCTGGCGCCGGAGATGAGGATGTCCATGCCGGGAACCATACGCCCGTACTACACGTTTGTATAGAACGGCCGTATAACACGAGCGTATAGTAAGATCGCGAGCCATGGGACACCGCGAAGACCTCCTCGAGGGCGCCGTCAGATGCCTCTACGAGAAGGGCTACGCCCGCACCACGGCGCGCGACATCGTCGAGGCGTCGGGCACCAACCTGGGCTCGATCGGCTACCACTACGGCGGCATGACCAACCTGCTCAACGCCGCGCTGGAGCGGGCCATCGAGAACTGGGGCATGGAGCTGGCCCAGGCGCTGATGTCGGCCAACGCGCAGGAGCTGAGCGGCGCCGAGCGCTTCGAGCGGTACTGGGAGTACATGCTCGCGACCGTGCGCACCCGCCGGCCGTTGCTCCTGGCGACGTTCGACGCGTTCATCCAGATGGAGCACTCGCCGGACGTGCGCACGATGCTGACCAACGGGATGCGCGACGCCCGCCGCCTGTGGGCGGAGGTGTTCCACGGCATCGACGCCGAGCTCGAGCCGGTCCGCGCGGACCAGATCGGCTCGCTCTACCAGGCGCTGGTCAGCGGGGTGCTGGTCCAGGCGCTGATCAACGAGGACGACGCGCCGACCCCGCAGGACCTCAGCGCCGCGATCCGCGCCGTCGCCGCGACGCTGTGATGCGCCACGATCCGCGCCGTCGCCGCGACGCTGTGATGCGCCACGATCCGCGCCGTCGCCGCGACGCTGCGATGCGCCACGATCCGCGTGGTCGCCGCGAGCCTGCGACGCGCCCTGTCACGGACCGGAACGGCCAGGCTTCGGCGCGCCCCGGCACGGACCGGAACGGCCAGGCTTCGACGCGGCGCACCGTCGCGGTCCTGGTCGCCGGCGTGCTGCTCATCGGCGCCGCCGGCCGCGCGCCGCTGACGTCGGTCGGCCCGCTGGTCGCCGACATCCGCGCCGACCTCGGCCTGTCCTCCTCCGCCGCCGGCCTGCTCACCGCGCTGCCGCTGCTCGCCTTCGCCGGGTTCTCGCTGCTCGCCCCGCGCATCGCCGCCCGCATCGGCCTCGAGCGCAGCCTCGCCCTGGCCCTGCTGCTGCTCGTCGCCGGCATCGCCGTGCGCTCCGTGCCGACCCAGCTGTGGACCGGCACCGTCGCCGTCGGCGCCGCCATCGCCTGCTTCAACGTGCTGCTGCCCGGCGTCGTCAAGCGCGACTTCCCCGACCGCGTCGCCCAGCTCACCGGCGGATACTCGGCCACACAGAGCGTCGTGGCCGCCGTCGCCTCCGGCACCGCCGTGCCGCTCGCCGCCACGCTCGGCGGCTGGCGCCCCGCCCTGGCCGCCTGGGCGCTGCTCGTCGTGCTGGCCACCGCCGTCTGGGGCCCGCAGGCCCGCGCCCGGGCCGACGCCACCGGCCCCGCCACCCACGCCGCCCTGCCCTGGCGCAGCGCGCTGGCCTGGCAGGTCACGCTGTTCATGGGCCTGCAGTCGCTGTGCTTCTACGTCCTGGTCGCCTGGCTGCCGACGATGGAGCGCGACCACGGCATCCCCGCCGGCGTGGCCGGCTGGCACCTCTTCGCCCTCCTCGCCGCGGCCGTCGCGGCCAACCTGATCGTCCCGGTCCTCATCCGCCGCCAACCGGACCAGCGCCTGGTCGGCCTGGCCGGCACGATCTGCATCGGCGCCGGCGTGGCCGCCCTGCAGTGGCTGCCGTGGACGCCGGCGTTCGCCCTGGCCGCGGTACTGCTGGCCGGCTTCGGCTCCGGCATGGCCATCGTGCTCTGCCTCTCCCTGTTCAGCCTGCGCACGACCGGCCAGGCCCAGACGGCCGCGCTGTCGGCGATGGCCCAGTCGGTCGGCTACCTGCTGGCCGCCGGCGGCCCCGTCCTGGTCGGCGCCCTGCGCGACGCCAGCGGCGCCTGGAACCTGCCCGTGGCCCTGCTGTGCGCCCTGACCGCCGCCATGGCCGTCGTCGCCGTCCTCTCCGGCCGCGACCGCACCCTGCCCATCGACCCCTGATCCCGCCTCGGCCGCCCGTCGCGGCGGTAAGGTCGCTCGGCATGGATGGCGTGGTGGACCGGGCCGCCGTGTCGCGCCACGGCCCGGCTGAGAGCGGGGTACAACGATGCTCGACGACATGCACGACCTGCGGGCGGCCGTGGCGCGGTTCCAGACCTCGGCGGTCGTGGCCGGCGTGCCGTGGCACGACATGCAGGAGCGCCCCGGCAACCTGACCGCCGGGGAACTGTGCCGGGTCCTCGGCGTGGACCGCATCCCGGAGCAGATCCTGTGGCTCAACGGCGAGGCGCTGCCGTACGGGCGGGTGCTGCCGGCGGGCGCCTTCCCGGCCCGGTGGGACGACGCCGGCCAGCTGCTCGACGCGCTGTCGGCATCGGTCGGCGTCCCGTTCTTCTGGCGGCACCAGTTGCCGGTGCTGTGGTACGAGCGCGTCGTGTTCACGTTCGTCGTCACCGGGGACCGCGAGGGGGAGATCTGGCGGTACCAGTTCGAGCCCGACGACTGGAACCCGGTGCGCGCCGCCCCGAGCCTGCTCGCCATGTTCACCGAATGGAACAGGGGCTTCGACGCCGGGGTCTACGCCCGCCAGGAATGGGACGACTGGCTGCACGTCGACGCCGGCGCGCTGCACGGCCACGCCCTCGATTCCCTTGCGTTTCCGGTGCACATCTCGCAGTACGACCAGGGCGAGCTGCTACGCCGGCGCCAGGCGGAGTGCGGCGTGGACCTCGCGGTCGCCGAGGACTTCGAGCACATCGAGGCATTGACCGACGAGGTCGACGCCGTGCGCAAGTCGCTGCGCCTGTGACGCAACTGGACTCGGCCCGCGGCGACGCGTGCCGCGCGACGAGCCAGGCGACGCCTGCCGCGCGACGAGCCAGACGGCGCCTGCCGCGCGACGAGCCAGACGGCGCCTGCCGCGCGACGAGCCAGACGGCGCCTGCCGCGCGACGAGCCAGACGGCGCCTGCCGCGCGACGAGCCAGACGGCGCCTGCCGCGCGACGAGCTAGCAGTGCACTGAGGATCAGCAGACCTTGACCACGACCGCGGTGGCGTTGTCCCGGCCGCCGGCCTCCAGCGACGCCGTGACCAGCGTCGAGGCCATCACGTCCGGCGATGCGCCGCTGCCGAGGGTGCGTTCCATGAACTGGTACGGCACCTGCTCGGCGATCCCGTCGGTGCACAGGCAGTAGACGTCGCCGGGGAACATGGTCACGCTGAGCACGTCGGGCTCGGGCAGCTGCGGGTGGCCGATGAAGCGGTGCAGCTGGTAGCGGGCGGCGGCCGCCTGTGGGGAGTCGGCCGGATACCAGCCGTGCACGGCGCCGAGCCAGGCCGCGGTGTGGTCGACGGTGAGCAGCTCCAGCAGGCCGCCGCGCAGCCGGTACACCCGGGAGTCGCCGATCTGCGTCACCCACGCCCCGGTGGCGTCGGCGACCAGGGCGGTCAGCGTGCAGCCGGTGAGCTCGCGCAGCTCCTGGCCGGCGGCGCGGACCCGGCGCTGGGCGTCGGCGACGGCGGCGAAGAGCGGGGTCGGGTCGACGGGGCCGCGGTGCTGCTGCACGGCGGCGGTGAACACATCGACGGCCATGCGCCCTGCGGTGCGGCTACCCTCGCTGGCGCCCATGCCGTCGGCCACCACGGCGCACAGGCCGGGGCGGCGCTGCAGCTCGGCGGCGTGCAGCACGTCGAAGTTGGCCGCATACCGCCGGCCGACCTCGGTGGCGGCCCCGACCGTGAGCTGCCGGCCGGCGCCCTGGGCTTCGATCACCATCGTCATTGCCCGCAAGCGTAACCGTTGCCGTGACGTCCTTGCGGCCCCGTGTTCATCGTCCGTTCAGCGTTGATCAGTGACGTTCGTCGCTCTCCCCCGGCGGGTCACAGCAGCGACCGGAACGCCCGGACCTCCCACGTGCCGTCGTCGCGGCGTAGCCAGCCGTCGATCTCCCCGCCGAGCTCGGCGAACATCACCACCCGGTCGTAGAGCCAGTCGGCGAAGTCGTCCTGCTCCTGCTCCGTCAGCCCGGTGCGGACCGCCGCGCCGAAGGTGATGAGGCCGGTGCCCTCCAGCGGGGAGGCGCCGAGCACGCCCACGACGCTCTGGTCGTCCGGGGCGATGTCGTCGCGCTCCTCGACCTCGATGTAGCCACCGTCGGGCATCTCGACCAGGAAAGCCACGGCGGATGCTTCTCCCCCCAAGAAGACGCGCGGGTCGTGTCTCCTCAACGCTACCGCGGGCCGCGCGCCCGGCCGGGCAGGTAGCTGGCGTCCAGGTGGACGCTACAGTCGCCGGATGGACCCCGCGTCGAGCGCGGCGGCGCTGCCCGCCCCGCTCACCACCCTGGTCGGCCGCGAGAGCCTGGTGCGCGCGGTCCGCCGGCTGCTGGACGGGGGCGGGCCGCGGCTGGTGTCGCTCGTCGGCCCGGCCGGCTGCGGCAAGACCCGGGTCGCCATCGCGGCCGCCGCGACGGCCGCCCGCCCGGTGCGGTTCGTCGATCTGTCCACGATGGACGACCAGTCGCCCGCCGGGTTCGTGCTCGACGCGCTGGGCGTGACCCGCCGCCCCGACCTCAGCGAGCTGGACACCCTGGTCGCGGCCCTGACCCCGGCGCCCGCAGACCCCGAGGAGCACACCGCCGCGGGCCTGCCGCGGCAGGTCCGGCCCGGCACGGCCGGCCGCGGGGAGCTGCTGCTCGTCCTGGACAACTGCGAGCACGTCGCGGCCGGGGTGGCGGGGCTGGTGGAGGGGCTGCTCGCGGTACACCCGGGGCTGTCCTTGCTCGTCACGAGCCGGCAGGCGCTCGGGCTGGCCGACGAGACCGTGGTCGGGGTCGAGCCGCTCGACAAGGACACGGCGCTGCGGCTGTTCGAGACGCGGATGTTCGAGCGCACCGGGAGGCCGCTGCCCGCCGCGCACCTGCCGGCCGCCGCGGCGATCTGCGCGGCGCTGGACGGCCTGCCGCTGGCCGTCGAGCTGGCCGCGGCGCGCGCGGCGCTGCTGTCGGTGCCCGAGGTGCGCCGCCTGCTCGCCGACCGCTTCCGCGTGCTCGCCGACGCGAAGGCGGCCGGCCCGGAGCACCACCGCACCCTGCGGGCCGCGCTCGACTGGAGCTATCACCTCCTGTCGCCGGACAAGCAGGCCCTGCTGCGCCAGCTCGCGGTCTTCCACGGCGGGTGGAGCGAGGCGGCGGTGTCGAGCCTTCCGGCGTACCGCCCGGGGCTGCTCGACGCCCTCGCCGAGCGCTCGCTGCTGGCCGGCGCGCTAGGTGCCCGCCCGGTGACGGCGCCCACGGACCGGTACCGCGGCCGGCTGCTGCAGACCGTCGCCGCCTACGCCGCCGCGCGCCTCGCCGAACACCCCGGCGAGGCCGCCGCCGCGCTGGACGCCCACGCCGCCCACTACCTCGACCTCGCCGAGCGGGCCGCCGCCGGCATCCGGGGCCCCGGGCAGCGCGACTGGCTGCGCACCCTCATCCTGGAGCAGGACAACCTGCGCGCCGCCCTCGCCCGGCTGGCCACGCGCCCCGGCCGCGCCGCCGACGCCGACCTGCGCATGGCCGCCGCGATGGCACCCTTCCAGCATTTCACCGGGGGGTACTCCCAGGGCCGCCACTGGCTGGCCGAGGCCCTCGAACGGCGCCCCGACGCGCCGGCCCCCGCCCGCGTGGCCGCGTCCTGCGCCGCCGCGACCCTGGCCATGCTCGCCTGCGACTACCCCGCCGCCGCGGCGCTGGCCCGCGCGGCGCTCCCCCTGACCGGCGCCGACCCCGCCGCGAGGGGCCGCCTCCTCACCCTGCTGGGCGGCGTCGAGCGCGAGCGCGCCCGCTACGCCGAGTCGATGACCCATCTCGACGAGGCCCGCCGGTTGTACCGCGACTCCGGCGACGCCTGGGGCGAGGGCCACGCCACCCAGCTCGCGGGCAAGACCGCCTGGCTCTCGGGTGACCTGGACGCGGCCGCCGACCTGCTGACCCGGAGCCTGGCCGCCTTCCGGGACCTCGCCGACGCCGAGTCCGCCGCGTCGTGCCTGACCCACCTGGGCGCCGTCGCCCACTACCGCGGCGACCAGCCGGCCGCCCGGCGGCACCTGCTCGACGCGCTGGACCGCTTCACCGAGCTGGCCTTCCCCGAGGGCGTCGCCTGGGCGCAGGACCTGCTGGGCCGGACCGACCTCGCCGACGACCGCCTGCCGTCCGCGGCCGAGCGCCTGCGCGCCAGCCTGGCCCTGCACCGCAGCGTGGGCGACCGCTGGCGCACCGCGAGCGTCCTCGAGGCCCTGGCCGAGTGCCGCCGCCTCGGTGGCGACCCAGCGCACGCCGCGGCCCTGCTGGGCGCCGCCGACCTGGTACGCCGCGAGATCGCCGCCCCCACCCCAGCCTGCGAGCTGCCGTCGCGCCGGTCGACGGACGCCGCCCTGCGCGCCGCGCTGCCCGCGCCGGACTACGACCGCGCGTACCGCTTCGGCGCCCGCACCGCCCTCGACGACCTCCTGCCCTTGACCGGCGCCACCCTGACCGCGACGACGCCGGCCACCGTCGCAGCCGGCTGACACTACGCTGCGTGTCGCCTCACACTCGACAGGGTGAGCACCATCGGCAACCCGGATCCGGCCGCGGTGCGCCATGCACCCACCCGGGCGGCGCCGGCCTCACCGGCTATGCGCTTCTCCGCCGAGGATGCCATCCGGACGTTCGCGTGACCGGCACACCACCGAGCGTGCCGCCGAGCCGGGTGGACGGCCCGCAATCCGCCGGTGCGTCACCGGCCGCCCCCCTTTGCGGCGCCTGCTGCTCGGTGTGCTCGCTCGCGCACAAGCCGCGATGGACGCCGCGCTGGACGAGATCGCGGGGCGGCTGGACGCGCAACCGCCGGTACCGTCCGCGCCACCCTCGGCCACGGGCAGGCCTACGGCGCTATTTCCGTCGGTCCCGCAATCATTTCCGTCAGGACCGCAATCATTACCGGCAGATCCGCAATCCGATAATGGCCCGCCATGCCCGCCAACCCCGGCACCGGATCTGCCCGCCGCTTTTCCCGGATGCGCCGCCGACGACGAGCGATCGGGGGTGGCCGGCCGACGTTGCTCGCTGGAGGGGCGGTGCGCTGTCACGGCTCATGATGCCGTGGCGGGAAGCCGGCCCCGCCGGACCGCCGGCCCACGACGGAGCCGGACCCCGGCCCGCCGCCGCGCGGAGGGCCGGGGCCGAACCAGCCCCCGCGGGGAGAGGTCCTACCGCCGATACCGCGGGACCGGGGCCGAACCCCCGCACCACCGACACCGCACGACACCGGCCGAACCCCCGCACCACCAATGCCGCATGACACCGGCCGGACCACCCCACCACCGACACCGCACGACACCGACCGGACCACCCCACCACCGACACCACACGACACCGACCGGACCACCCCACCACCGACACCGCACGACACCGACCGGACCACCCCACCACCGACACCGCACGACACCGACCGGACCACCCCACCACCGACACCGCACGACACCGACCGGACCACCCCACCGCCGACACCGCACGACACCGACCGGACCACCGCACCACCAATGCCGCACGACACGGGCCGGACCGCCGCACCACCGACACCACACGACACCGGCCGAACCGCCGGACCGCCGACGCCGCTGGACGCGGGCCGGACGGCCTCGCCGCCGGTGCGGGTGGCTCGGCCGGGGCCGGGCTGGGATGTGGTCGGCGGCCTGGACGGCGCGCATGAGCGGCAGGCGCTGGCCGACCTGCGCACGCTACTGCCGAGCGACCCGGCGGCACGCGGCGCGGCCGCCCGCGAGGCCATGGCCTGACTGGCCGCCAACCTCGGCGACCCGCGGCTTGCCGCCGCGCGCTGCGCCGATCTCGGTCCGGCCGTGGCGGCGCTCGGGTACCGCCGCAGCGGCTCTAGGCCCTGGCCGTGCTGCTCGTCGACGCGCTGCAGGCGAACCCGGCCCGCGCCGCCGCTGCGCGGTGACGAGGAGGCTGCGCTGCGCGACGCCGGCCGCCTCGTCGCACGCTGGATGGCCGGCGGGGCGGCCGCCGCGAGGGCCGAGCCCACGGTGTGGAGCGCCGAAGTCACGCGATGCGATCGGAGGCGCGCGGACATGAGCGTGCTGCGGCTGCGGACGTACCTGCAGTATCCGTGCGCGGCCGGCATGCGCGCCGTGGTCGGGGTGCCACGGCTGGCGGGCCGGACGCGGGACTGCTGGGTGGGCAACCTCCCCGAGGCGGATCGCACGGTCGAGCTCCACGTCGCGTTACACGGGGCGACCCGATCGGGGCGGAGCTGGTCGAGCGCACCGCGGTCGGGGATCGGTTACGCCTTTACCCGCCGGTCGGGGAGGCCGCGCCGCTCGACGGTGACGGTCCGCTCGTGTTCGTGGCGCAGCGCGACGCCGTAGCGCCGGTCGCGGCCGCGCTCACCGCGTTGCGCCTGCGATCGGGTGCTCCGCGTGATGTCACGGTCTACTGGCCGACGCCGGTAAAGCCGGTAAAGCCGGTAAAGCCAGTGGAGCCGGTAGAGCCAGTGGAGCCAGCGGAGCCAGTGGAGCGGGACGTGTACCGGCTCGCCGACCTCGCGCCGGCGGGTGCCCTCGTCGTGCGGGACCGGTTCGGGGCCGACGAGCGGGACGAGCGGGACTCGACAGGGCATCGGGCATTCGTCGCCGGCACCGCCGCCTCAGCCGCCGAGGACGTAGCCCGGCTGGTCCGGTCGGGGGTCGGCCGGGAGCGCATCGTGCTCGCGACCATCGGATAACCGGGCGGCGCGCGGAGAAGTCACCCTCAAGGGTGAATGGGGCGGGTGTACGGAAAGGACAGCGAGCGTCGCCTTAGCGCATCACCGGTGCAGGACGACGAGTTTGCCCAGATTCCGGACGATAAGCCGACGAAGGCTTACTTTCAGGCCATCTGCTCTACTTCGTGGAGGTGAGATGGTATTCCGGAAGGGTGTCGCCGTGACGCTCGTCGCTGGTGCGGTCGCGGCGGGCGCGGCGGTCCAGGCCGGCCCGGCGTTCGCGGCCGACTCGGCCATGGTTCGCGGGGTCATCGCCATCACCAACAGCGTGCGCACGCGGGCCGGGTGCGGGCCGGTCACACAGAGCGCAGGGCTGAGCAACGCCGCGCGACAGCATTCGTGGGACATGGCCGGACGTGGCTATTTCTCGCACGGGTCGCCCAGCGGCGGCTCACCCGGGACCCGGGTCAGGGCGGCCGGGTACCGGTGGTCCGCCTACGGCGAGAACATCGCCTGGGGGCAGCCCACGGCCCAGTCCGTCATGAGCGCATGGATGAACAGCCCGGGCCACCGGGCCAACATCCTCAACTGCCGGTTCCGCAACGTGGGGGTGGCGGTGGCGTACGACTCCCGCGGCGTCCCCTTCTGGACCCAGGACTTCGCCAGCCCTTGGTAGGACCCGACCGATCCGAAAGACCGGCCCCGCGCACACGCCGCGCGGGGCCGGTCGCTCGTCACGGGCCCCGAAACCGTCGGTGGCGAAGATGCTACGCAACGCCACTCACGAGTAAGGCCGACGAGTATCGATAAACGCCATTCAATTGAACGCTCGGCAACCGGGCGCAGCAGCGCGGCCGTGCCCGGAAAACCGACAGCCACGCACGGCGGAAATCGAACGGGGGGCAGCGCGAAATCCGGGGCCGGCGCGGCATGTAGGATCTGGCCTCCCGGCGCAGGCCGGCCGCAGATCCTGCGGGCATCCAGCGGGTTCCCATCGAGTGTTCATCGCCCGTTGTCCTCTGGCGCTGGACAGAACGCCCCGCTGACCGCCTAATTGAATGCACTCGCCCGGCACCCCGCCGCCGGTCGGTCCCGCCGCCACACCCAGCACAACCTGAACGATCACTTTTCCCAACCGCAACACCACCCTGGGTACCACGCACCCTTCTTCCGGGAGGCCGCCGTGAACGACACGACACCCGCCATCCTCCTCACCGAGGCCACCGCCTCCGCGTACGTCGCCGCCTCCGGGTTCCGGGTGGGGCCGGTGGGGCGGGTCGGGGTGGAGCTGGAGTACTGCGTGCGTGACCCCCGCCGTCCGTTGCACCGCCCGGCGCCGGGCCGGCTGCTCGGGCTGCTCGCCCACCTCGGCAACCCGCTGCCGGGCGGCAGCTCGGTGACGATCGAGCCGGGCGGGCAGCTGGAGCTGTCCAGCGCGGTCGGGGCCGACATGGACGCGTGCGTCGCCGCGCTCGCCGGGGACCTGGCGCTGGTGCGGGCCGGGCTGGCCGAGCACGGGCTGTTCCTGGAGGGCACCGGGCTGGACATGGTGCGCCGGCCGCGGCTGGTGACGGACCACCCGCGCTACGTGGCGCTGGCCGAGTACCACGACCGGGCGGGGACCCGCGGGCGTACCGTCATGACGAACTCGGCGTCGATCCAGGTCTGCCTGGACTCGGGCACCGAGGGCGCCGAGGCCGACGAGTGGTCGCACTTCGCGCGGCGCTGGTGGCTCGCCGACGCCATCGGGCCGGTGCTGATGGCCGCGTTCGCCAACTCGCCGCACGTGACGCGGGCCGGGCGCCGCTGGGCCTCCTACCGGCAGGCGCTGCGCTTCGGCACCGACGCGAGCCGCACCCGCGCGCCCCGGCGCACGGCCGACCCGCGCACGGCGTGGGCCCGGTACGCCCTCGCCGCGAAGGTCGCGATGGTCGCCCCGGACGACTTCGACGCCACCACCGACCCGGCGGCGGGCGAGCGCTGGCTCGTGCCGAGCGGGCTCACCATGCGCGACTGGCTGCGCGGGCACGGGCCGCGGCCGGTGACCCTGACCGACCTCGAGCGCCACCTCGGCACCCTGGTGCCGCCGGTGCGCCCGCGCGGCTACCTGGAGCTGCGGATGATCGACCAGCAGGCCGGCGACGACTGGGTCGTGCCGGTCGCCGTCGTCACCTCGCTGCTCGACGACCCCGAGGGCGCCCAGGCGGCGGCCGACGCGACCGAGCACCTGCGCTCGCCCCTGCGCCGGCACCGCGACTGGCTCGGCGCCGCCCGCGACGGGCTGGCCGACCCGGCCCTGGCCGCCGCCGCGCTGGCCTGCTTCACCGCCGCCCAGTCCGTGCTCGCCCGCCGTGAGGCGCCGCTGGCGGTACGTGACGCGGTGGCCCAGTTCGTGGACCGCTACGTCCTGCGGGGGCGCTGTCCGGCAGACGACGCGCGGCACGACCGCGACCGGCGGGTGCGTGTGGTATCAACGGGGTGACCCGATCCCGGCCCCGAGGAGTTCCGCCCGTGCGCGACATCGCCGTGTTCAGTGGCAGCGCGCATCCCGCGCTCGCGGAGGAGATCTGCGCGCAGCTCGAGGTGCCGCTGCTGCCCGTGCGGGTGGACCGCTTCGCCAACGACTGCCTCGAGGTACAGCTGCAGGCCAACTGCCGCGAGCGGGACGTGTTCCTCATCCAGCCGCTGGTGCCCCCGGTGCAGGAGCACCTCGTGGAGCTGCTGCTGATGCTGGACGCGGCCCGTGGGGCGTCGGCGGCGCGCACCACCGTGGTCATGTCGCACTACGCGTACGCCCGCTCCGACAAGAAGGACGAGCCGCGCATCTCCATCGGCGGGCGGCTCGTCGCCGACCTGCTCACGGCGGCCGGGGCCAGCCGGGTGCTCACGCTGACCCTGCACTCGCCGCAGGTGCACGGCTTCTTCTCGGTGCCGGTCGACCACCTGCACGCGCTGCGCGAGCTCGCCGGGCACTTCGCCGGCCACGACCTGTCCAACAGCGTCGTGGTGTCGCCGGACCTGGGCAACGCGAAGCCCGCCTCGGCATTCGCGCGGATGTTGTCGGTACCGGTGGCCGCCGGGGCCAAGCAGCGCTTCTCCGACGACCGGGTCGTCATCAGCACCGTCATCGGCGACATCGAGGGCCGCGACGTGATCGTCCTGGACGACGAGATCGCCCGCGGCAGCACCGTCTTCGAGCTCATCGACCGGCTCCGCGAGCGGGGCGTGGCGAGCATCCGGGTGGCCTGCACGCACGGGCTGTTCACCGGCGACGCCCTGGAGCGGCTGCAGGCCCAGGAGGACGTGCTCGAGATCGTGTGCACCAACAGCGTGCCGCTGCCCAAGGACAAGTGGGTGCCGAAGCTTCGCGTCCTGTCCATCGCGCCGGCCATGGCCGAGGCCATGCGCCGCATCCACAACGGCGAGTCCGTGAGCTCGCTGTTCCACTAATGCTGCACATCGAGGTGCTCGGGCCGCTGCGCATCGAGGTCGGCGGGGCACCGGCGGACGGGGGCGGCCCGCGGCAGCGGGCGGTGCTGGCCCGGCTGGTCGCCGCCGGCGGGCACGTGGTGCCCACCGACCGGTTCATCGACGACCTGTGGCAGGGCGAGCCGCCGCCGAAGGCCCTCGCCGCGCTGCAGGTCTACGTCTCGAACCTGCGCCGGGTCCTCGAGCCGGGCCGGGCGCCCCGCACGCCGGCCACGGTCGTCGTCTCGGCCGCCCCCGGGTACGCGCTGCGCCTGCCAGACGAGCAGGTCGACGCCTGGCGGTTCGAGGCGCTGCTGCGCCGGGGCAGCGAGCTGGCCGAGGCCGACCCGCGGGCCGCCGACGAGTCGCTGCGGGCGGCCCTGCAGTGCTGGGCCGGCCCCGCGTACGCCGAGTTCGCCGACGAGCCCTGGGCCACCCCGGAGGCGGCCCGCCTCGAGGAGCTCCGGCTGGTCGCGGTGGAGGCGGCCGGCCGGGTGGCGCTGCGGCTGGGCCGGGCCGCGCTCATCGTGCCCGAACTGGACCGGCACGTGCAGGAGCACCCGCTGCGCGAGGAGGCGGTCCACCTGCTGGCGTCCGCGCTGTACCGGGCCGGGCGCCAGGCCGACGCCCTCGCCGCGCTGCGCCAGGCCCGCCGCCGCCTCAGCGACGAGCTCGGCGTCGACCCCGGGCCGGCGCTGCGCGCCCTGGAGGCCGACGTCCTCGCCCAGGCGCCGTACCTGGTCGAGGAGCGGGTGGAGGTCATCGCCCCCAGGCAGGACGCGGCCCCCGGCTCCGGCTCCGGCGACGGCGCGATCGGCCGCGAGGCCGAGCTGGCGGCGCTCGCCGCCGCCGAGGACGACCGGCTGCGCATCGTGTGGGTCGGCGGCGAGGCCGGGTCCGGCAAGACGACCCTGGTCAGGGCCTTCGCGACCCAGCAGGGCCGGCAGGTCGCGTGGGGACGCTGCCCCGAGGTCGACGGCGCGCCGCCGGCCTGGGCCTGGGCCGAGATCCTGCGCGAGCTGGCCGGCGACGGCGACGAGCGGCTCCGGCCGCTGCTGGAGGGGCGCGGCGGCGGCGACCAGTTCCAGCTCGCCCAGGCCGTCGGCGAGCGGCTCGGCGCGGGCGGCCCGCTGCTCGTCGTCCTCGACGACGTGCACCGCGCCGACGGTGAGACGCTCCAGGTGCTGCGCCACGTCGCCGTCGCCCTGGCCGGGCGCCCCGTGCTCATCGTGGCCACCTACCGGCCCGGGGAGGCCCAGCAGCAGCTCGACTCGGCGCGGGCGGCGCTGGCCGGGCCGCACTCCAGCGAGATCGCGCTCGGCGGGCTCGGGGCCGAGGCCGCCGCCCAGATCCTCGCCGGGCACCTCGGGGCGCCGCTGGACCCGGCCACCGCCGCGCTCGTGCACGAGCGTACCGGCGGCAACCCGCTGTTCCTCGCCGAGACCGCCCGGCTGATCTCCGCCGAGGGGGCCGGCAGCGCGGTGCGGGCCATCCCGGCCGGCATCGGCCACGTGCTGCGCCGCCGCCTCAGCCGGCTGCCCGCGCCCGCCCAGACGATCCTGCGCCACGCCGCCGTCCTCGGCCGGGACGTCGACATCGACGTGCTCACCGAGGCGTTCTCCGAGGACGAGGACGCGGTCCTCGACGGCCTCGAGGCCGGGGTGCTCGCCGGGCTGCTGGTGGAGCCCGGGCCGGGCCGGGTCCGCTTCGGCCACGCCCTGCTGCGCGACGTGCTCTACGACGACATGCCGAAGCTTCGCCGCCGGCGGCTGCACGAGCGGGTCCTCGCCGTGCTGGAGCGGGTCCGCCCCGCGGACGTCGCCGCGCTCGGCCACCACGCGCGTGCCGCCGCCAGCCCCGCCACCGCGGCCCGGGCCGCCGCCCACGCCGCCGCCGCGGCCCGCCAGGCGGCCGCGCTCTTCGCCCACGGGGAGGCCGCGCAGCTCTACGCCGGGGCGCTCGACGCCCTCGCGATGCAGCAGCCCGCCGACCCGGCCCTGCGCGTCGACCTGCTGTGCGGGCTGGTCTCCGCGCGGGCCAACTCCGGCGACGCGATCGCCGCCCGGTCCGCCCGGGCCGAGGCCGTCGAGGCCGCCCGGCAGCTACCCGGGGCCGAGCCGCTCGCCCGGGCCCTCGGCGCGTTCGACGCCCCGGTGGCCTGGACCATCCGCCTGCACCGGCTCCTCGACCGCGACCTCGTCGACCTGTACGAGGACACGCTCGCCCGGGCCGACGTGCCGGCCGCGCTGCGCTGCCGGATGCTGGTCGCCCTGGTGTACGAGATCGAGGGCGAGGATCTCGACCGGGCCGCCGAGGCGAGCGCGGAGGCGCTGCGCATCGCCCGGGCCGAGGGCGATGACCTGCTGCTGTGCCAGGCGCTCAACGCCCGGTACTTCGCCGTGCTCAACCCCCAGCGCCGCCACGAGCTGCCCGGGATCGCCGCCGAGCTGCTCGAGGTCGCCGAGCGGGCCGGGTCGCTGGGGTTCCAGACGCAGGCGTACCACGTGCTGTACCAGGTCGCGCTGGAGCGCTGCGACCTGGCGCTGGCCCAGGCCCACCTGGACCGGGCCCTGGAGCGCTCCACGGCGGGCCAGCTCGGCGTGACCCTGCTGGTGATGGGCATGCTGGGCGCGATCCGGGCCATGTTCGCCGGCGACCACGCCGCCGCCGAGCGCGTCTACACCGAGCTGGGCGAGCGGATCGAGGCCGCCGGGCAGCCCAACGCCTCCATGGTCGCCATCGGCGGGATCTTCTTCGTCCGGCTCAGCCAGGGCCGCGGCGACGCCAGCCTGCCGGTGCTCGAGGCGGTCCGCGCGTTCGCCCCCGACGACGTCGACGAGCTCATCGTGCGGGCCCTCGTCGACGCCGGGCGGCTCGACGAGGCCCGGGCCCGCTGGCGGCCGCAGGTCCCGATCCGCGAGGACTACTACTGGCTGGGCTGGATGGGGCTGCGGGCCGAGAACGCGGTCGCGCTCGGGGACGAGGCGGTCGCGGAGCACTGCTACGAGCTGCTGCTGCCGTGGGCGGGCCAGTTCGCCGGCCTGGCCAGCGGCAGCATCTCCGGGCCGCCGGTCGACCAGCTGCTGGGGCGCCTGGCGCAGCTGCTCGGCCGCCCGTCGGAGGCCCACCTGCGGGCCGGCCGCGAGCTGGCCGCCCGCGTCGGCGCCCGGCCCTGGATGTAGCCCCGCTCAGCCGAAGATCACCCGCTCCCGGCGCTGGAAGCCGCCGCGCACCGAGGCGAGCAGCAGCCGCAGCACGGGGCCGGCCTCGCGGTACAGCGTCTCCAGCTCCTGAGGCGTCGCGTAGCGCTCGATCCGGGGCAGCTCGAAGCCCATCTTCGAGCCCTTGCGCACCGCCTTCTCCACGCGCTGCCACTGCTCGCCGCTGACGTACCGCATGATCACCGGGAAGAGCGTGCGCTCCTCGTCCTCGATGTGCTCGTCGAGCAGGTCGCGCAGCGTGGCCAGGCTGTCGGCGAGGCGGCCCGCCGCGGCGCGGTCGGCGGGGGCTGCGGCCAGCGCCGCGGACTCGGCCCGGATCCGGTCCAGCAGCGGGTCGAGCTGGCGGTGGTCGTCGGTGAGCTCGCCCAGGTCGACCTCGGCGCCGGCCGTCTCGCGCAGCACCGGCCACAGGACGTCGTCCTCGGCCTGGTGATGGTGGTGGATGCCGGTGCAGAGGTTGCTGAGGTACCACTGGATCTCCCGCGCCCGCTGCGGGGTGCCCGCGGTGCGCCCCTCCGCCATCGCGCGCGTGACGTCGGCGAACCGGCGCGCGTCGCCGCGCATCGAGCGGTGGTTGATCGTGATGCCGAGGAGGTTCGGCTCGGAGTGCTTCATGCCGTACAGCAGAGACCCGAACGGTTGGCAGACACTTAATAGCGGCTTGGTGATTCGTTACCGTTGATGCGTGACGTCGACGACGCTCTTCACGCAGGACTTCTGGAATGACCCCCACCCCGTCTACGCGGCCCTGCGGCAGGAGGCGCCGGTCCACCCGCTGACCCTGCCCAACGGCATGCAGGTCTGGCTCGTCACTCGCTACGCCGACTGCAAGGAGGCGCTGGCCGACCCGCGGCTGTCGAAGCGGCAGGGCGCCGGCGACAACGCGCGGTCGCTGTCGGCGCCCACGCGCAGCCCGCTGACCCACCACCTGCTCGCCGCCGACCCGCCCGACCACACCCGGCTGCGGCGGCTCGTGGCCAAGGTGTTCACCGCCCGGCGGGTCGAGCAGCTGCGGCCGCGGGTCGCCGAGCTCAGCGCCGCCCTCATCGAGCCCCTGCGTGGCCGGGACCGCGCCGACCTCGTCGAGGCCTACGCCGTGCACTTGCCGATCCAGGTCATCTGCGAGCTGCTCGGGGTGCCGATCGAGGACCAGGCCGACTTCCGGCGCTGGACGTCGGTGCTGGTCTCGGCCTCGGCGGGCGGCCCGGGAGTGCCCGAGGCGGCGGCCTCCTTCGTGGCGTACCTGCTGGGGCTCATCGGCCGCAAGCGCGCCGACCCGGCCGGCGACCTGCTCAGCGCCCTCATCGCGACCAGGGACGAGGGCGACCGGCTCAGCGAGGACGAGCTCACCTCGATGGCGTTCCTGCTCCTGCTGGCCGGCCACGAGACGACCGTCAATCTCATCGGCAACGGGATGTACACCCTGCTGACCCGGCCCGACGCGCACCGGCGGCTGCTGGCCGACCCGTCGCTGATCCCGGCCGCGGTCGAGGAGTTCCTTCGCCTGGAGAGCCCCGTGGAGACGGCCACCTCACGCACGGCGACGGAGGCGGTGACGTACGGCGGCGTGACCATCCCGGCCGGCGCCATGGTGGCCATCTCGCTGCTGTCCGCCGACCGCGACCCGTCGCGCTTCCCGGCGCCGGGCGAGTTCGACCTGGACCGGCCGGACAACCAGCACCTCGCGTTCGGCCACGGCATCCACTACTGCCTGGGCGCCCCGCTGGCCCGGCTGGAGGCCCAGATCGCCTTCGCGGACCTGCTCGCCGCGTTCCCGGACATGCGCCTGGCCGTCCCGCCGGCCGACGTGATCTGGCGCCCCGGCACCCTGATCAGGGGCACCACCGCGCTACCGGTACTGCTGTGAGCCATTACTGAATTGCTGTAATCCGACCACGGCCAGCAGGGCAAGCTTCTCGGCGGCGTCGGTGCCCGCCGCCGGGGTCAGCACGATGAGCTGCTGCGACTGGTCGGGCGTGACCAGCGTCTCGCAGTCGACCTCGACCATGCCCACCTGCGGGTTGTGGATGCGCTTGCGGTCGAACCGGCGCACCTTCACCTCGTGCTCCTCCCAGCGGCGGGTGAAGTCGGGGCTGACCGCGTGCAGCCGCGCGACGAGCCGGGCCACGTCGGGGTCACCGTGGCGCCGGGCCGCGGTGGCCCGCAGGTCGGCGACGAGCGAGCGGCAGCGCTCCTCGACCTCCTCCGGCGGGTACTCGACGGTCATGTCCCCGGCGCCGGTGAACCACCGGTAGGCGAGGAACCGCTCGTCGCCCCGGAAGCGCCGCTGCTCGCCGAGCAGCAGCGCCGACATCCGGTTCTGGGCCAGGGTCTCCCCCAGGTCCGACATCACCGTCGCCGGGGTGTCGGTGAGCAGGTCGAGCATCCGCAGCAGCCCGGCCCGGGCGTGCGCCTCGGCACCGACCGACGGCGGCGGCTGGTGCCCGGCCAGGTGGAACAGGTGGTCGCGCTCGTCGTCGCTGAGCCGCAGGGCCCTCGCGAGGGCGGTGAGCATCTGGGCGGAGGGCTGGGCGCTGCGGCCCTGTTCGAGCCGCACCACGTAGTCGGTGGACATCCCGGCCAGCATCGCCACCTCTTCGCGGCGCAGCCCGGCCGTCCGGCGCCGCGGGCCGTCGGCCAGGCCCACATCGGCGGGCCGGATGGCGAGCCGCCGGCGGCGGAGGAAGTCGGCCAGGTCGTCGCGCTGCATGCCCCCATCGTCCCGAACTCCGCGCGGGGCATCCAGGGAGCGCCGCTCCCACTCGTGGCAGTGGGGGCCGACAAGTCGGGCAGCAATTGGTGGGCCACTCGGACGGGATTCCTGGGATGCTCGCCTACCCCGGCCATCGGCGGGTGGCGGTGGGCCTGAAGAATCGCTGCGTGGCGGATGGGTGGCAGGCGGTCGACGAGGCGGTCGAGGCACTCGTGGCCACGCTCACCACCGCGGCCGCCCGGGCCGGGGCGCGCGGCGGGCGCAAGGGGCCGCGGGGCCTGCGGCCCAAGCGGCGGACCAAGGGCACCCGCCGCCATCTCGCCGACGTCATCCACGCCCACAAGCTGGCACCCGGCGTCGACGCGGACCGCAATACGATCGCGGCGCTGTTCAACGGGCACCGGCAACTGGTCACCGATCCGGTACTCGTCGTGGCCGTCGCCCGGGCCTGTGCGCTCATCGGCGGGCGCAAGCTCACCGCCAAGGAGGCCGCCCGGCTGCGCGCCGCCAGCACCCGCATCGCGACCCTGATCGCCCGCGCCGAGGCCGCCGGACGGGCCGCCGCCGAGCCGGCCACCACCGACCGGGCCGCCGTGGATTGGGCCGCAGCCGAGTCGGCCGGCGCCGACCGGGCCGCAGCCGACCGAGCCGCAGCGGATTGGGCCGCCGCCGAGCCAGACGCAGATCCGACGGCCGCGCCGATGCCGATGCCCGCACTCACGCCAGCACCAGCGCCGGTGCCAGTGCCAGTGCCCGTCCAGGTCCCACCGGCGCCCGGCAGGCGGGCGCTCGTGCCGTCGGCCGCGCCCGGCCCGGCACGGCCCGTCCGCCCAGCACGGCCCGTCCGCCCAGCGCGGGCCGTCCGCCGGGCGCGGCGCTGGCCCTGGGCGGTCGCCGCGGCCGCGATGCTGCTCGCCGTCCTGGCGGTGGTCGTCTCCCTGTGGTGAGGCCGGGCCCCGCAGGGTAGGAGCGGCGCTCCTACGAACGACGCTCCGCTGGCGGCCCGCACACCGCGGCGGCAGTGTCGAACGGGGAACACACCTGAAGTACGGGAGAAGCGACAATGCGCAGCAGAAACCTCGGCGCCACCGGCCCCGCCGTCTCCACCATCGGCCTGGGCGCGATGGGCATGTCCGGCGCGTACGGGCCCTCGGACCGCGACGAGAGCATCGCCACCATCCACGCGGCGCTCGACGCGGGCATCGACCTGATCGACACCGGCGACTTCTACGGCAACGGCCACAACGAGCTGCTCATCCGCGACGCGCTGGCCACCGCCGGGCGGGACCGGGTGCTGCTCAGCGTGAAGTTCGGCGCGCTGCGCGGGCCCGACAACCGCATGGGCGGCATCGACAACCGGCCGGCCGCGGTGCGCAACTTCGCCGGCTACTCGCTGAACCGGCTCGGCACCGACCACATCGACATCTACCGGCCCGCCCGCCTCGACCCGGCGGTGCCGATCGAGGACACCATCGGGGCGATCGCAGGGCTCGTCGAGGAGGGCTATGTCCGGCACATCGGCCTGTCCGAGGTCGACGCCGAGACGATCCGCCGCGCCCACGCGGTGCACCCGATCGTGGACCTGCAGGTCGAGTACTCCCTCATCTCCCGCGAGCCGGAGCAGGGCGTGCTCGCGGTGCTGCGGGAGCTGGGCATCGGCATGACGGCGTACGGCGTGCTGTCCCGCGGCCTGATCTCCGGCCACTGGTCGGCCCAGCGCGCCTGGGAGCCGGGCGACTTCCGGGTCAACAGCCCGCGCTTCGCGCCCGAGAACGTCGGACACAACGTGTCCCTCGCCGAGGCGCTGCGCCCGATCGCGCAGGCGCGCGGGGTGAGCGTGGCGCAGCTGGCGATCGCGTGGGTGCTCGCGCAGGGAGACGACATCGTGCCGCTCATCGGGGCCCGCACGCGCACCCGGCTGGCCGAGGCCCTGGGCGCGCTGGACGTGCGGCTCACGGACGACGACCTGGCCGCGATGCAGCGGGCGATCCCGGCGGGCTCGGCCCTGGGCGAGCGCTACCCGGCCGCGGTCACGCGCCTGACCGCCCGCTGACCGGGTGCATGCACCCGCCGCGGTCACGCGCCTGACCGCGCGCTGACCGGGTGCGTGCAACCGCCGCGGTCACGCGCCTGACCGCCCGCTGACCGGGTGCGTGCACCCGCCGCGGTCACGCGCCTGACCGCCCGCTGACCGGGTGCGTGCAACCGCCGCGGTCAGTCGGGCATGTGACCGCCGGCGCCCATGATGAGCGCGACCAGGCCGAGCACGGCCACGACCAGCGCGGTGAGCTTGGTGAAGCGGCCCGTCGGGTCGGAGACGGTGACGTTGAACCAGCCGCGGGGGTCGACCCGGACGCGGACGGTGTCGCCGACCTTCGGCTCGGTGTCGAGGAACCGCAGCCGGCCGAGGTTCTCGTTGTTGCTGCGGTCCTCGACCTGGTACACCGGGAAGCGCTTCTCCGACACGCTGCTGATGCCGCGGTGGACCTGGGTCACCACGGCGTCGGTCGGGGTGCCCTCGCGGGACATGTAGACGGGCAGGACCAGCAGCGCGGCCAGCCACGACGCGAGGGTCAGCACGAGCAGCAGCACGATCCGGCTGTCGGCACTGTGGTCGGGGGCGCCCAGGCGGTACAGCAGGTAGCCCGGCACCGCCGCGAACAGCGACAGCACCGAGCCGACCGCCAGCCAGGTGAAGCTCGGGCCACCGGCAAGGGTCCCGGTGACGACGACGAAGCCGGTCGTCACCGCGAGCAGCAGGAGCGTGCGCCAGATGCCCTTGAGCAACGCGCCCCACGGATAGTGCCTCACGAGTGGCCACCGTAGGGGATCAACCGGCGCAGCGCTGCCCCCGGGTCGCCCCGGGGGCTCGGCCGGTCAGCCGGTCCCGGCCACCCGGCGTACCGCCGCGGAGTAGTCGGGGACCGAGGACATCGCGGCCGCCAGGCGCAGGAACGGCAGGGCCTCCCGCTTGCGGCTCTGCCGCTCCAGGGTGCGGCCCAACAGGTGGCACGCGTAATGGTCGGTCGGGTCCCGCTCGACCAGCGCGCGCAGGTGCTGCTCGGCCCGGTTGAGCTGGGCGGAGGCGAAGTAGGCGCGGGCCAGCCACAGGCGGACCTCGGCGTTGGTCGGCTCCTCGTCCAGCACGGCCGAGAGGATCTTGGCGGCCTCGATCGGGTCGCCGGCGTCGAGATAGAGGACTCCCCTGCGGTACTCGGCGATCACGTCGTTCATGGCGCGTGCAACACCGCGACCGCGACCCGTGTTCCCTAGTGCGCCTTCAGCCACCCGATCAGGTCGTCGAGGACCCGATCCTGCTCCGGCTCGTTGTACACCTCGTGGTGTAGCCCCTCGTACACGTGCAGCGTCAGGTCGGCCGAGCCGGCCCGCGCCGCGATGAGCCGGCTCGACTCGGCGTCGACCAGGCCGTCCTCGGAGCCGTGCAGCAGCAGGGTGGGCATCGTCAGCTCGGGCAGGCGGCGCTGGAAGACCGACATCTGGGTGAGCATCGCGCCGCCGACGCCGGCCGGGACCTTGCCGTGGTAGACGAGCGGGTCGGCGTCGTAGCGGGCCACCACCGCCGGGTCCTTCGAGATCAGCCGGGACGGCAGCGTCTGCACCGGCGCGCCGGGCGCGATCCTGCCGAGCACCTTGGCGACCGCGATGGCCGGCTTCGGGATGCCCTCGCCGGGCAGCACCGGCGTGCCGGACAGCGCCAGGCCGCGCAGGCCGGCCTGGTGGTCCAGGGCGTAGGCGAGGGCGATCATCGCGCCCATGCTGTGCCCGATGAGGAAGGGCACCTGCCCCGGGTGCCGGCCGCGGACCTCGGCGAAGAGCAGGTCGAGGTCGCCGGTGTACTCCGCGATGCTGCGCACGAACATGCGCTTGCCGCCGGAGCGCCCGTGGCCGCGGTGGTCCGGCGCGTAGACGGCGAGGCCCAGTTCGCCGAGGCGGGCGACGACGTGATCGTACCGCCGGGCGTGCTCCCCCATGCCGTGGGTGAGCACCACGACACCGGAGGCCCCGGACTCGGGCGTCCACGCGTCGTACACGATCCGGACGCCGCCACCGCCGGTGAGGGCCAGCTCCTCGCGCTGCATGGCAGCATGGTGCGCCCGCCCGACTCCCCTGCGCAAGCAGCGATGGGGGGTTACGCCCGATTTGTCAGGATGAGCGCTCGGCCGCGCTGCGCTCGACGCAGAACTCGTTGCCCTCCGGGTCAGCCAGGATGGCCCAGCCGGTACCGTCTGGACGTCTGAAATCACCGACGAGAGAGGCGCCCAGGGCGAGAATGCGCTCGATCTCAGCGTCGCGGGTCGCGTCGAGCGGCTGCACGTCGAGGTGTACGCGGTTCTTCACGGCCTTGGGCTCGGGGACGCGGATGAACAGCAGGCCGGCAGAGCCGTCCGGGGCCAGGACGAGCGCCTGATCATGCGTAGGCAGGTTCGGGTCGTTGGGTTGTTCCTGGTAGCCGGTGACCGCACTCCAGAGGAGGGACATGCGGTACGGATCGGCGCAGTCGATCGTGATGTGCCTGATGCGGACGGTCATTGCGTCAAGGTATATGTGACAACGGTGTTGCCGCCGAAGGGAGCCGAAGGTTGCTGACAGCTGGCCCGGCATGGACGGCCACGGCCGACAGCCCGCAGACGCCCGCGCCGCTGCTCGGCGGCGCCGAGGAGGTGCTCGTCCTCACGCACCGCTGCGACCTGGCATTCGTCGAGGAGCACCTGCGGCCGGCCCGCGCGGCGGGGGCGGCCGTCACCGTCGTGTACGACGCCGCCGCCGGCCCCGTCACGCCCGGTGACGGCGAGGCCCCGATCCGGGACCTGCTGCCGGTGCCCGTGGTGTGCCGCTCCGGCGGGCAGTTCCGGGCCCGGGTGGTGATCTCCGTCTCGCGCACCGCCGCGCTGGTCTCCATCGGTTCCGGCGACGCGACCGCCGAGGGCTGGGGCCGCGACGCCGAGGTCTGGACCCACCTGCGGGCCGAGGGCCCGACCGTGCCGACCCTGATCACCGACCTCGCCGATTGGCTGCTGCGGCTGCCGGCGCAGCTGTGGATCGAGCCGGCCGGCGCCGAGCGGCTCGCCGCGGTCGCCAAGCTGCTCACCGCCCGGCCGCACGCCGCCGAGGCCGACGAGCCGCTGCTGCTCACCAACGACCAGGTGCCGATCGTCGAACAGCTGCCGTTCCCGTCGGGGGCGGACCGGCTGAGCCTGTGCGCGCCCGCGTTCGACCCCGCCGGGCGGACCCTCGCCGAGATCGTGCGGGACGTGCGGCCGGCCTCCACCCGGCTGCTGCTGCCCGCCGGGGTGCGCTGCGACCCCGTCGGCCTGCTGGTCGCGCTGGACGACGCCCCGGAGAACTCCGTGCGCATGCCGGTGTCGCCGCGGTACCTCCACGCCGGCGCCCTCGAGTGGTGGACCGGCGACGCGGGCGTCGTCGTCACCGGCGGCCTGGACTGCACCCCCGAGTCGCTGCAGTCCACCACCGCCGAGCCGGGCGGGCACTGCGAGCTCGGCCTGCTGCAGGAGGTCACCGTCTCCCTGCTCGACGCGGTCGACGCCCGGGACATCGCGCTGGACGACGACGCCCTGGCGGCCGAGCCCCCCGCCGCGCCCGCGCCGGCCGTGGCCCGGGTGCTCGGGGTCCGGCTGCTGGCCGAGCGGGTCGAGGCGACCCTGCTCGTCCCCGGCGCGACCGCGCCCGACGGGCTGGTGGTGTCGGCCGGCGAGGCCGCGGTGAAGCTGCCGTGGGCGACCGCCGACGGGCGGCTGCACACGTACGCCGCGGAGGCGGCCGCCCTCGCCGCGCGCACCGCGCAGGTGCGGGCCGCCGACGGCACCGAGCTGGGCGCCGCGCCCGTCACCGACGTCGGCGGCGCGGTCACCCGCTTCACGCACGCCTCCCCGCTGGAGACGCTGCCGCTGGCCGCCCTGGTCGGCGACGCCACCCTGCTGGACGCCCTGTTCGCCGCGGTCACCCAGCTCGCCTCCGGGCGCACCCCCCGCTACGGCACCGCCCCCGAGGAGCGGCGGGCCAGCGAGGAGACCCGGCTGCGCGCCCTCGTCGGCCCGGCCCTGCTCGACCTGGCCTTCGGCCGCGTGCCGGTCCCGGCCGGCGCGACCGGGCGCGAGGACTCGCTCGCGGACGTGGTCGCCGGCCTCGACGCCGGGCAGCGCGACCGCCTGCGCCAGCACGTGCTGCGCCTCGGCGGGGCGGCCGCCGGCTGGCCGCTGCCGGCCCGCCTCGCCGCCTTCCGGCTCGTGCTCGTGCTCGCCGCCGCCGGGCTGTGGCCGCAGCCGCAGGACTGGACCCCGCTCGTCGCGGCCGGCCTGGACTCGCTCATCGCCGCCGACGACGAGGCCTTCGCCGGGGAGCAGGCGGCGCTGGCCACCGTCGGGCTGGCCGCGGTGCACCACGGGCACCGGCTGGCGCCGCTGTCCGGGTTCGCCGAGCTGCGCGCGGCGGTCCGGCTGGACCACGCCGCCCCCGAGGAGCTCGTCGCCCGGTACGCCGGCGGGCTGGCCGGGGAGGTCCTCGGGGAGGAGTTCGGGGCCCTGGACGTCGCCGCCGACGCCGGGGAGCTGCTGGTCCGCTCGGCGTTCGACGACGCCGTGGACGCGATCCCGGAGTCGCTCGGCACGGTGCAGCGCACGGACGCGGGCGGGGTCCTGGTCGACACCGGCAAGGACCCGCGCCGCACCACGCTGCTCGTGCTCGACCTGCTGCGCGACTTCCCCGACACGCACGTCACCGTCCGCGGCGCGGCCGGGACGGAGACGCACGGCTGGTGGAACGGGCGGCGCCTGGTGCTGCTGTCGCCCTTCGGCGGGCGCTGGCGCGGGTCGCTGTGGCCGGGGCTGATGACCGGCATCGCGACCTACGCCAAGGGCGCCTCGCCGCTGCCGGCCGCCGCCCGCACGTGGATCACCGAGATCGCCGAGATGGGCGAGGCCTAGAAGCCCCGGGCCAGCCGGTAGTACGCCGCGTTCCAGCGCACCTCCTTGGCGAAGGAGCGCGGCGTGGTGGCGGCGTCGATGACGAGCAGCTCGGTGCCCACCATCTCGGCCAGGTCGGCGAGCTCCTCCACCCCGACGGCCTGGGACAGCACCGTGTGGTGCGGGCCGCCCGCGGTCAGCCACGCCTCGGCCGACGTCGCCAGGTCGGGGGCCGGCCGCCACACCGCGCGCGCGACGGGCAGGCGCGGCAGCGGCGCGGACGGCGGTACCACCGTGATCTCGTTGGCGACGAGGCGGAACCGCTCGCCGAGGTCGGCCAGGCCCAGCACGACCGCCGGGCCGGGCGCGGCGTCGAAGACCAGGCGCACCGGGTCCTCCCGGCCGCCGATGCCCAGCGGGTGGATCTCGCACGACGGCGTGCCGGCCGCGATCGACGGGCACACCTCCAGCATGTGCGCGCCCAGGATGACCTCGTTGCCGGGCGTGAGGTCGTAGGTGTAGTCCTCCATGAACGAGGTGCCCCCGCCGGGTGCCATCGCCTTGAGGGTGTGCACCAGCACGGAGGTCTTCCAGTCGCCCTCGCCGCCGAAGCCGTACCCGTCGGCCATGAGCCGCTGGACCGCGAGGCCCGGCAGCTGGCGCAGCCCGCCGAGGTCCTCGAAGTTCGTGGTGAACGCGTGGTACCCGCCGGCCTGCAGGAAGGCCCGCAGCCCCAGTTCGATCCGCGCCGCGTACCGCAACGAGCCGGCCCGCTCGCCGAGCAGCGCGGCGGCGACGCGGTAGGTGTCGGCGTACTCCTTGACGAGCCGGTCGACCTCGGTGTCAGTCGCGGCGTCGACCGCCTCGACGAGGTCGTTGACGCCGTAGGTGTTCACCGACACGCCGAAGCGCAGCTGCGCCTCGACCTTGTCGCCCTCGGTGACGGCCACGTCGCGCATGTTGTCGCCGAAGCGGACCAGCCGCAGCGAGCGCATCGCCGCGTAGCCGGTCGCGGCCCGGGCCCAGGCGCCGATGCGCGCGAGCACCCGCGGGTCGCTGACGTGCCCGGCGACGGTCTTGCGGGCCACGCCGAGGCGGGACTGGATGTAGCCGAACTCCCGGTCGCCGTGCGCGGCCTGGTTGAGGTTCATGAAGTCCATGTCGATGTCGGCCCAGGGCAGGGCGACGTTGGCCTGGGTGTGCAGGTGCAGCAGCGGCACCCGCAGCGCGTCCAGGCCGGCGATCCACATCTTGGCCGGGGAGAACGTGTGCATCCAGGCGACGACGCCGACCACGTCCGGGTTCCCGCCGGCCTCGAGGCAGACCCGCAGGATGTCGCCGGCCGAGGTGAGCACCGGCTTCCACACCACGCGGGGGCCGATGTCGGCCGAGGAGTCCAGCACCGCGGCGATCTGGCGCGACTGCGACGCCACCTGCTCCAGGGTTTCCGGGCCGTAGAGCCCCTGGCTGCCGGTGAGGAACCAAATCTCGTGCGTCATCGTGCGCCTTTCTGCTGGCCGTAGACGTTCTGATAGCGGTCGTGGAGGGAGTCGACGGCTGCTGCCGGCAGTCGCTCCACGGAACCGAGCTGGCGGGCGAAGTGCATGGTCCGCGCCACGTCCTCGCACATGACGGCCGCCTTGACGGCGGCCTTGGCGGTCCTGCCGATGGTGAACGGCCCGTGCTGGCGCATCAGGACCGCGGGCGAGCGGTGCCCGCGCAGCGTCTCGACGATCCCGCGGCCGATCGCGTCGGAGCCGATGAGCGCGAACGGCCCGACCGGGATGTCCCCGCCGAACTCGTCGGCCATCGCCGTGATGGAGCACGGGATCGGCTCGCCGCGGGCTGCCCACGCGGTCGCGTAGGGACTGTGGGTGTGCACCACCCCGCCGACCTCGGGCATGTTCCGGTACACGTACGCGTGGGCCTCGGTGTCCGAGGACGGCGAGTGCTCCCCCTCGACGAGCGTGCCCTTCAGGTCGCAGACGACCATGTTGGCGGGGGTCAGCTCGTGGTAACCGACCCCGGACGGCTTGATGACCAGCAGGTCCTCCCCGGGGACCCGGGCCGAGACGTTCCCGGCGGTCCAGGTCACCAGCCCCCAGCGGATGAGCTCGGCGTGCAGGGCGCAGACCTCCTCACGAAGGCGGCCGATCACCGCGAGACCTCCTCGCGCAGGGCGCGCAGCCGGTGCAGCACGTCGTTGCCGCCGCGGCCGAAGTAGTCGTGCAGCGTCCGGTACTCCTGATACAGCCGCTCGTAGATCTCGGCAGCGGCCAGGTCGGGCAGATATGCGTCCCGCTGGACCTTGCCCATCGCCGCGGCCGCCGCGCGGATGTCGGGGTAGATCCCGGCCGCCACCGCGGCGTGCATCGCCGAACCGAGGGCCGGGCCCTGCTCGGAGCCGATCACCGATATCGGGCGCCGCAACACGTCGGCGTAGATCTGCATGAGGAAGCGGTTCTTCAGCAGCCCGCCCGCCGCGATGAACTCGACGACCGGCACGCCCGAGGACTCCAGGGCCTCGATGATGGTCCGGGTGCCGAAGGCGGTCGCCTCGACCAGCGCCCGGTACACGTCCTGCGGCCGGGTCGCCAGGGTCTGCCCGACGATCACGCCCGACAGGCCGTGGTCGACCAGGACCGAGCGGTTGCCGTTGTGCCAGTCCAGCGCGACCAGGCCGTGCTGGCCGGGGCGCTGGGCGGCGGCCAGCTCGGTCAGCCGCTCGTGGCTCAGGCCGCCCTGCAGCTGGGTCTCGACGAACCAGCCGAAGATGTCGCCGACGCCGGACTGTCCGGCCTCGTAGCCCCACAGGCCCGGGATGATGCCGTCCTGCACCACGCCGCACATGCCGGGCACGTCGGCCAGGCCGGCGCCGCTCATCACGTGACAGGTCGAGGTGCCCATGATGGCGACCAGCTGGCCCGGCGACACGGCGCGGGCGGCCGGGGCGGTCACGTGGGCGTCGACGTTGCCGACGGCGACCGCGATCCCCTCCGGCAGGCCGGTCCAGGCGGCCGCCTCCGCGGTGAGCGAGCCGGCCCGCCCGCCGAGCGGCCACAGTGGACCGTCCACCTTGGACGACCAGTCCGCGAACCGCTCGTCCAGCGCGGCAAGGTACTCCTTGGACGGCAGGACGCCTTTGTACCCGGCGGTGCAGGCGTTGCGGGTCTCCACGCCGGCCAGCCGCCACACGATCCAGTCGGCCGCCTCGACGAACCGCTCGGCCCGCGCGTAGACGTCGGGGGCCTCCTGCAGCACCTGCAGCGCCTTGGCCAGCTGCCACTCCGAGGAGAGCTTCCCGCCGTACCGCGGCAGCCAGGACTCGCCCCGCGAGGCGGCCAGCTCGTTGATCCGGTCGGCCTGGCCCTGCGCCGCATGGTGCTTCCACAGCTTCGGATAGGCGTGCGGCACACCGGCGAGGTCCGGCAGCGAGCACAGCGGGGTGCCGTCGGCCAGCACGGGCAGGAAGGTGCAGGCCGTGAAGTCCGTGGCGATCCCGACGACGTCGGCCGGGTCGACGCCGGCGAGCACGGCCGGCACCGCGTGGCGCAGCACGTCGATCCAGTCGGACGGGATCTGCAGCGCCCAGTGCGGCGGCAGCGGCGCGCCCGTGGCGGGCAGCGTGCGCTCGACCGAGCCGTGCCGGTACTCGTGGACCGCCGTCGCCACCTCGTGCCCGTCCGAGGCGCGCACGAGCAGCGCGCGGCCGGACAGGGTGCCGAAGTCGACGCCGACTACGTATTGCGTCATGTGGTTCTCCGCGTGCGCTGGTTCCTGGTCACCGTCCGCTGCAGCACGATGAAGACGAACAGCAGCACGCCGATGACGATCTTGGTCCACCAGGAGCTGAGGGTGCCCTGGAAGGTGATGATGGTCTGGATGAGGCCGAGCACCCCGACGCCGGCGACGGTGCCCAGCACGAAGCCGGAGCCGCCGGTGAGCACGGTGCCGCCGATGACCACGGCGGCGATCGCGTCGAGCTCCATGCCCAGCGCGTTGAGGCCGTAGCCGGACGGGGTGTAGAAGGTCAGCAGCACCCCGCCGAGGGCGGAGCACACGCCGCTGATGGTGTAGACGGCGATCTTCGTGCGCCCGACGGGCAGGCCCATGAGCAGGGCCGACTGCTGGTTGCCGCCGAGGGCGTAGATGTTGCGGCCCAGCCTGGTGTACGCCAGGACGTACGCGGCGGCCGCGACGACGACGGCGGAGATGACGACGCTCCAGCCGATATGGAAGCCGCCGAAGCGCAGCTTGTCGGAGGCGACGTTGTTCCACCACTCGTTGGTGATGGGGATCGAGTCGGTGCTGATGACGTAGCAGGTGCCCCGGGCCAGGAACATGCCGGCCAGGGTGGCGATGAACGGCTGGATGTCGAAGAAGTGGATGATGCAGCCCATGCCCAGGCCGATGGCGGCGCCCACGGCGAGGACGATCACCAGTACCAGTGCCGGGTTGACGTGCTTCTCCAGCAGCGACGCGGCGATCATCGTGGTCAGGGCGACCACGGCACCGACGGACAGGTCGATCCCGCCGGTGAGGATCACGAACGTCATGCCGACCGCGACGACGAGCAGGAACGCGTTGTCGATGAAGATGTTCAGCACGACCTGCGTGTCGTCGAAGCCGTCGTAGCGCAGCACGCCGGCGCCGTACATCAGCAGCAGCACCACGAGCGTGGCGATGGCCGGCTTGCGCAGGAGGTTGGCCGCGTACGTCATGCTGTCCTGCCTTGGACGAAAGCAACAGAATCCAGAAGAGCGCGGCATGCCCGCCTCCGCTTCGCTCCGGCAGTCATGCCGCGACCTCCGACTTCGGCTGGTCGGCCGGCGTCGCGGCCGGACCCGGGCGTTGGCGGCGGCGCTGGAAGGCCGCGCGGAACTTGGGCGACTGGGCCAGGCACAGGATGATCACGACGATCGCCTTGAACAGGAGGGTCACCTCGGGCGGGATGCCGACGGTGTAGACGGTGATGTCGAGGGTCTTGATGATGACCGCGCCGAGCACCGTGCCGGCGAGGGAGAACCGGCCGCCGGACAGCGACGTGCCGCCGATGACGACGGCGAGGATCGCGTCGAGCTCGATGAGCAGGCCGGCGTTGTTGCCGTCGGCGCTGGACACGTTCGAGCTGATCATCAGCCCGGCGATGCCGGCGCACAGGGCGGCGAAGACGTACACGGACAGGATCAGCCAGCGGGACTTGATGCCCGCCAGCCGGGACGCCTCGGCGTTGCCGCCGACCGCCTCCAGCAGCATGCCCAGCGCGGAGCGGCGCACCAGCACGGTCGACAGGGCGATCACGGCCGCCGCGATGAGGACGCAGAGCGGCAGGCCGAGCCAGTAGCCGGCCCCGATCATCTTGTACGGCCCGGAGTTGACCGTGATGATCTGCCCGTCGGTGATGAGCTGGGCCAGGCCGCGCCCGGCGACCATGAGGATCAGGGTGGCGATGATCGGCTGGATGCCGATCGTCGCCACCAGGAACCCGTTCCACGCGCCGAGCACCAGCGACAGCACCAGCGCCATGCCCACGGCCACGAGCACCCCGGCCACGCTGCCCTGGTCGGACAGGCCGCTGATGTGCAGGCAGGCCAGGGCGCCGGCGATGGCGACGACCGCGCCGACCGACAGGTCGATGCCCCCCGTGGCGATGACCAGGGTCATGCCGAGCGCGACCAGGGCCAGCGGCGCGGCCGCCCGCAGGATGTCCACCAGGGACCCGTACAGGTGCCCGCCGCGCAGCTCGATGCTGAAGAAGCTGTGCGAGAAGTACACGTCCGTCACCAGCAGGGCGACGAGCACGGCGACGGGCCAGACGAAGCGCTTCATGCGGTGCCGCCTCCTTCGGCTATCGCGGCCATCAGCCGGTCGAAGTCCACGTCGTCGGTGTTGGGCAGCTCCGCGACCATCCGCCGGTCGCGCAGCACGGCGATCTTGTGGCTGAGGCGCAGTACCTCTTCCAGCTCCGCCGAGATGAACAGCACGGCCATGCCGCCGTCGGACAGCTCGGTGACGAGGCGCTGGATCTCGGCCTTGGCGCCGACGTCGATGCCGCGGGTCGGCTCGTCGAGGATGAGCAGCCGCGGCTCGGTGATGAGCCAGCGGGCCAGCAGCACCTTCTGCTGGTTGCCGCCGCTGAGGTTGCGCACCGGCAGGTCCGGGTCGGCCGGGCGGATGTCGAGGGCCTTGACGTACTTGCCGACGAGCTCGTCCTGGCGGCGGCGCGACAGCGGACGGGACCAGCCGCGCGCCGCCTGCAGGGCGAGCACGATGTTCTCCCGCACGGTGAGCTCCTCGACGAGCCCCTCGGTGCGGCGGTTCTCCGAGCAGTAGGCGATGTCGTGCTGCATCGCGGTGCGCGGGCCGTGCACGGCCACGGGCTTGCCGTCGATGCTGAGCGTGCCGCTGTCCGGCTTGTCCGCGCCGAAGAAGAGCCTTGCCGCTTCGGTACGCCCACTGCCCAGCAGCCCCGCCAGCCCGACGACCTCGCCGCGGTGGATGGTGAGGCTGAACGGCGCGATCGAGCCGGACCGCCCGAGGTCCGCGGCCTCGACGACCGGCTCGGCCTGGTCCAGGGTGCGCTTGGGCTGGTCCTCCAGGCGCTCCAGCAGGGCCAGCTCCTTGCCGATCATGAGGCTGACGAGCTCCAGCTGGGGCAGGTCGGCGACGCGGTGCTCGCCGACCAGCCGGCCGTTGCGCAGGATCGTCATGCGGTCGCAGATCTCGTACACCTGGTCCAGGAAGTGCGAGACGAACAGGATCGCGATGCCGTCGGCCTTGAGCTGGCGCATGACCCGGAACAGCTGGGCCACCTCGCCGGCGTCGAGGCTGGAGGTCGGCTCGTCGAGGACCAGGACCTTGGCCTCGACGTCGATGGCACGCGCGATGGCCACCATCTGCTGCACCGCCAGGGAGTACTGCGACAGCGGCGCCGAGACGTCGAGGTCGAGCTCCAGGCGGTGCAGCAGGTCCGCGGCCCGCCGGCGCATCTCGCCCCAGCGGATGTGGCCGAAGGTGCGGGGCTCCCGGCCGATGAAGACGTTCTCGGCGACCGAGAGGTTGGGTACGAGGTTGACCTCCTGATAGACCGTGCTGATGCCGGCCTGGGTGGCCTGCAGCGGCCCGGAGAACCGCACCGGGGTGCCGTCGAGGACGATCTCGCCGGCGTCGTTGCTGTAGACGCCCGTGAGCACCTTGATCAGGGTCGACTTCCCGGCGCCGTTCTCGCCCATGAGGGCGTGGACCTCGCCTGGCAACAGGCGGAAGTCCACGTCCTGCAGGGCCATGACACCCGGGAACTGCTTGGTGATGCCGGTCATGGTCAGCATGGCTCAGGTTCCTGTGTCAGTACTTGTCAGTACTTGCGGTCGGGCAGCGCGGCCTTGGCCTGCTCGGGCGTGAACTCGGTCTCCTCGGTGAGGATGCGCGGCTGCACGCTCTCGCCGTTGACGACCTTCTTGGCCAGGTCCATGAGCTGGGGGCCGAGCAGCGGGCTGCACTCGACGATGTGGTTGATCTTGCCGGCGGCCAGGGCGGTCATGCCGTCCTTGACCGCGTCCACCGAGATGATCTTGATGTCGGTGCCGGGCTTCTTGCCGGCCGCCTCGATCGCCTCGATCGCGCCCAGGGCCATGTCGTCGTTGTGCGCGTAGAGCACGTCGATCTTCGGGTTGGCCTTGAGGAAGGCCTCCATGACCTCCTTGCCCTTGGCCCGGGTGAAGTCGCCGGTCTGCGACGCGATGATCTTCAGGTTGGGGCTGGCCTTGATCGCGTCGGCGAAGCCCGACTTGCGGTCGTTGGCCGGGGCCGAGCCGGTGGTGCCCTGCAGCTCGACGATGTTCACCGGGTCGGTCTTGCCCTGGTACTCCTTGACCAGCCAGTCGCCGGCCTTCTTGCCCTCGACCACGAAGTCGGAGCCGAGGAACGTCTTGTAGAGCGTGGTGTCCTTGGAGTCGACCGCGCGGTCGGTCAGGATCACCGGGATCTTGGCGTCCTTGGCCTCCTTGAGCACCGTGTCCCAGCCGGACTCGACCACCGGCGAGAACGCGATGACGTCGACCTTCTGCGCGATGTAGCTGCGGATCGCCTTGATCTGGTTCTCCTGCTTCTGCTGCGCGTCGGAGAACTTGAGCTCGATCCCGGCCGCCGCGGCGGCGTCCTGGATCGACTTGGTGTTCGCCGTGCGCCACCCGCTCTCGGCACCCACCTGGGCGAAGCCCATCACGATCTTGTCCTTCTTGGCACCGCCGCTGGCACCACTGCCGGCGTCGCCGCTCTTCTCCCCGCCGCACGCGCCGAGCGCGCCGAGCAGGAGCACGCCGCCCACCACGGCGGCGGACCATCTCTTCAGCACTGCGTCTGTCCCTTCGGGATGGTTAACGTTCACATCAATCGGCGGATGGCCACACGCCTGGGGTGTCGGGCGGTGACCTGACCGCGTATCCGGCCTCGTACGCATTGGCCATCGCGGTTGTATTTCGAGAGTGTTAGCGTTCTCATCCCGGGCGTCAAGTAGCGGCGCTCGAGATGTTGCCGGAAGGAGACCCGCCGTGGCTGCAGTCATCGGCCCCGACCGCCGCCGCGCCGGGCCGGTCGCCCACACCGGCGCCGGCCCCGACCTGGACGCCGTCGACCCGCCGCGGCGCAAGGTCGGCATGCGCGACGTGGCCCGCCTGGCCGGCGTCTCCCATCAGACGGTGTCCCGCGTGCTGAACGACCTGCCGAATGTGAGCGCGTCCACCCGCGAGCGCGTCCTGGACGCCGTTCGGGTGCTCAACTACCGCCGCAACCTGGCCGCCCGGACGCTCGTCACGAGCCGCTCCCGCACGATCGGCCTGATCGGCTTCGAGACCACCCTGGCCGGCCCCGCCTCGATGATCTACGGCATCGAGAAGGCGGCCCGCGAGGCCGGCTACTACGTCAGCATCGCCACGATCCGCAGCCTGGACCGCAGCGCCGTGCTCGACGCCATCGAGCAGCTGTGCGCCCAGGCGGTGGAGGGCATCATCGCCATCGCCCCGAAGAACTCCGTGGCCGACGCCCTGACCCAGGTCCCGGCGGGCACCCCGGCGGTCGGCGTGGGCGGCGCGGACGACGGCAACGTCCCGATGCTGCGGGTCGACAACGTCCGCGGCGCCTGGCTGGCCACGAGCCATCTGCTGGAGCTCGGCCACGCCACGGTCCACCACGTCCCGGGCCCCTCGGACTGGCCGGAGGCCCGGGACCGCATCGACGGCTGGCGCCAGACCCTGCACGCGGCCGGCGCCCCCGTGCCCCCGATCGAGGCCGGGGACTGGAGCGCCCGGTCCGGGTACCTGCGGGGCCAGCACCTGGCCGCCGACCCGCGCGTGACCGCGGTCTTCTGCGGCAACGACCACATCGCGCTGGGGGTGCTGCGGGCCTTCCACGAGGCGGGCCGGCCGGTCCCGGGGCGGGTCAGCGTGGTGGGCTTCGACGACACCCCGGAGTCGGGCTACTTCCTGCCGCCGCTGACGACGATCCACCAGGACTTCGCGGAGCTGGGCCGGCGCAGCGTCAACCTGCTCGTGGCCCAGCTGTCCGGGGTCACGACGCCGGCCGCGACCCCGATCCAGCTGGCCCCGCACCTGGTGGTGCGGGCCTCCGCCAATGCCCGCCCGTCGTAGGCGCCGCCAGGCCCCGGCCCGCTCCCTCGCCGCCAGGCCCCGGCCCGCCCGTCGTAGGCGCCGTCAGTCCCCGGCTCGCCCCTCGCCGTCGGTCCCGGCGCGCTCCTCGCCGCCAGGCCCGGCCCGCTCCTCGCCGCCAGGCCCGGCCCGCTCCTCGCCGCCAGGCCCGGCCCGCTCCTCGCCGCCAGGCCCGGCCCGCTCCTCGCCGCCAGGCCCGGCCCGCTCCTCGCCGCCAGGCCCGGCTTGGTCCTCGCCGCCAGGCCCGGCTTGGTCCTCGCCGTCAGTCCCCGGCGAGGAGCGAGCGGTGGCGTTCGCGCGTCTCGTAGCGGCACCAGATCGGAATCTCCTCCAGCGGCGCCGGGACCACCACCTCGCGGCCGCCGTCGACCGCCTCGCCGGTGCGCAGGTCCAGCCACCGGCCGGGCGGCAGGTAGGCGGCCCGGGTCAGCGCGCCGGGCTCGACGACCGGCGCGACCAGCAGGTCGTCGCCGAGCCGGTACTCGAACGGGTGGCTCCAGGCCAGCGGGTCCGACGGGTCGGTGAGGCACACCGAGCGCAGCAGCGGCCAGCCGGTCTCCACCGCGCGGGCGGCCTGCTCGGCGAGGTACGGCACGAGCCGCTCGCGCAGCCGGGCGTACCGGCGGAACACCGGGAGCACCCGCTCGTCGCCGGTCTGCGCCGCGATGTTCCACGGCGTGCGGTCCCGCGACGGCGTGCGGTGGTGGTTGTACTCCGAGTGGTACTGCATGATCGGCAGGAACGCCGACACCGCCGTGGCGCGCAGGTACAGCTCCGCGTCCGGCACCGGGCCCGAGAAGCCGGCCAGGTCCCAGCCCCAGTACAGGATCCCGCAGGCGGCCGCCGTGAGCCCGGCCCGCAGCGAGCAGCGCATCGCCTCCCACGTCGAGTCCTCGTCGCCCGCCCAGAAGACGCCGTGCGCCTGCGAGCCGGTGAACCCGGCCCGGCTGAACGTGACCGGCGCCTTGCCGCACGAGCGCAGCAGTTCGCCGTACGCCGCCGCGTAGTGCACGGGGTAGCGGTTGTTGCCGCTCACGCCGCGCGAGCCGTCGGCGTAGCACAGGTCGTCGCCCCAGGCGTGCTCGCCGCCGTCGGTCTTGAACCCGTCGATGCCGACCTCCTCGACGAGGTAGCGGCGCTTGGCGAGCCACCAGTCGCGGGCCTTCGGGTCGGTGAAGTCGGGCATCAGCGCCTGGGGGAACCACCAGCCCCGGTTGCGGTACGGCCGGCCCTCGCCCTCCCGCACCCCGAAGCCCTCGCGCACCATCGTCTGCGCGTCGGCCCTCGCCTGCCCGGCCGGGGGCGGGCGCATCTTGGCCAGCGGGATCTGCCAGAGCAGCACGCGGATGCCGGCCCGGTGCAGCTCGTCCACCATGCCCTTCGGGTCGGGCCAGGCGCCGTGCGGCGGGAAGGTGAAGTCGGCGAGGCGGTGCGGGTGCCCGTCCTCGTGGACCTCGTACCGGGCGTCGCGGAACGCCACGAACGTCGACTCGTCGCTCCACGCCTCGATGACGACGACCCCGACGGGCACGTCGTGCTCCTGGTGCAGCGCCGTCTCGGCGGCGACCCGCCGCTGGGTGTTCCACTCGTTGCCGCTGGCCCACAGCCGGAAGACCCAGTCCGGCAGCGTCTCGGGGCGCCCGACGAGGCCCAGCCACGCGTGCAGGATCTCGCCGGGCGAGCCGTCGAAGAAGCGCACGTCGAGCCGGTCGTCCTGGACATCGGCCTCCACCCACAGCCGATCGCCGGCGTCGAACCACGTGCGTTCGGCGGTGTCGACGTGCAACGCCCACCCGTCGCCGCCGAGCACGTGCGCGAAGGGCATCGGCAGGTAGGTGCGCCCGGCGGCGCCCTGCCCCTTGTACTGCTCGAAGACGGTGGCGTCGAGGGCGTGGCCGCGCTGGTCGAGCCGGTCGAAGCGCTCGCCGAACCCGACGACCCGCTCCCCCTCGGCCAGGCGGATCGCGAACCGCACCCGGTGCACCCCGCCGGGGCCGGTGAGCCACGACTCGGTGCCGTCGATGATCCGGCTGGTGCCGTGCGTGGTGAGCGTGCCGCCGGCCGGGGACCACGAGGCGGCGCTCGCCTCGAACCAGCGCGTGCGCCTGGTCCGGGTGCCGTCGGTGGCGACGAAGCGGTACCGCACGGCCCGGTCCGCGGGCAGCGGCGGGCTGTCGGCGGCCCAGCGCACGCCGCGGCCCCGCCGTGCGGCGGCCGTCGCGAGGTGGCCCTCCGCGCCGGCCGTCGGGCCGGTGGCGGCGCCCTCGCGGGCGAGGTCGAAGGTGCCGCCGTCCCACTCGCAGCGCACCGCGGTCACCGAAGCGGCCGCGGCGACGCCGACGTTCACGGGCTCGCCGGCGAGGGGCACGACGGGCAGCCGCTGGTCGATGGACGGCTGGTACGGGTGGCCCGACCCGGACGGACGGTGGCGGATCACGCGGTCACCCCCAGGGCAGCGGCGAGGGACAGGTAGGCGCCGTGCGACCACAGCAGCGGTGTCGCCACCGGCCCCCACCGGTCGAGCCACTCCTGCCGGTGCTGCGGGGCGAGCAGCCGGTCGCTGACCTGCTCGGGCAGGTCGCCGCCGTCGCCGGCGGTCCCGGCGATCCAGGCGAGCTGGCCCAGCGCGTCCTCGCGCCGGCCCAGCCGCAGGTAGGCGTGGCCGAGCAGCGCGGCGAGGACCGGCCAGCGGCCGCCGCCGTAGAAGACGTCGGCGCGGAAGCGGTGCACCCCGCC
>NZ_BAAARV010000049.1:0-11894 GCF_039532525.1 Dactylosporangium salmoneum | reverse complement strand
CGGCGGCGACCGTGCGGGCGCCGGTGCCGGCGTCGACGACCTCGAACGGCGCGACGGCGGCGAGCAGGCTGCCGTCGACGGCGTCGGAGCCGAGCCACTTGCGCAGCCGGCCGTCGACGCGCCCGTCGCCCGCGATCACCGCGGCGATGGCGGCGGCGGCCGCGCCCGCCGCGGCGGCGTCGTCCTCGCCGAGCAGCCCGGTGCGCAGCGCCGCCCGCAGCCCGGCGTCGACGGACACGAGCGTCGCGACGTGGACCTGCTCGGCGTGCTCCTCCCACCAGTCGTAGCAGGGCAGCCGCCAGGCCGCGCACAGGTAGCGCACGGTGAGGGCGACGGCGGGCGCGAACCCGCCGCCGCCCCCTGCCGTGCCGAGGAAGCGCTCGAGGGTCCACAGCCAGGTGCCGTAGCCGTCGAGCTGGAAGTCCCACCAGCTCTCCGAGCCGTCGGCGCCGTCCAGCGTGTAGCGCGTCGGCAGGAACCGCGCCTGGTCGACCTCCTCACCGCCGGCGAGCGCCGCGACGACCGCCTCGATCCGCTCCGCGCGGTCGCCGACGACCCGGGCCGTCCACTCGTGGAAGGCCCGCGGCCCGTCGACGACGCCGTGGGCCCGCAGGCCCTCGGCGACGAAGGCGCCGTCGCGCAGCCACGCGTAGCGGTACACCGGGAAGTTGGAGCAGGCGGGGTAGGCGCCGCTGGGCGCCTGCTCGCGGGTGATCACCTTGATGCTGTGCTCGACCAGGTCGCGCATGTGTCGTTCCTTTGCCTCGCGCTGTCGATGGGACTCGGCCGTCAGGAGAGCAGGGCCGTGACCTGCTTGGCGGCGTCGTCGAGGGTCTTCTGCAGGTCGGCGCCGCCGTCCGCCTTGGTCAGGGCGTTGTTGACGATGTCCTGCATCTGCTGCTCCTTGGCGATGACCGGCAGCAGCGACTGCTTGCCCAGCGCGTCCACGACCGCCTTGCGGTTCGCCGGCGGCGTCTTGCCGAGGTAGCCGGAGAGCTTGGCCGCGTCCGCGACCGGCGGCAGCTCCCAGGACGAGTCGACGCGGGCCTTGACGCTGGCGTCGGAGGTGGCCAGGAAGTCCAGCCAGCGGAACGCGGCGTCCTTGTGGGCGCTGGCCGACGAGATGGCGACGCCGTTCTGGAAGACCGCGCTGGCCTTCTGCGCGTCGCCCGGCTCGACCACGACGTCCCAGCCGAACGGCACGTCCTTGAGCGTGTCGAACTGCCAGTTGCCGTTGTGCCACATCGCGAGCTTGCCGGACTTGAACAGGTTCGTATCGAAGTCCGGGGTGTTGCCGATCTCGGTCAGCGTCGGCATCGTCGCGCCGGCCTTGCCCAGCAGCCACTTCGCGGCGGCGACGCCCTGCGCGCTGTTGAACGTCGCGGTCTTGCCGTCGGCGCTGAGGAACGAGCCGCCGGCCTGGTTGACGGCCTTGTAGTACTCATAGAAGCTGACCGGCTGGAAGTCGCCGTACTGGCCCTTGGTCTTGTCGGTGAGCTTCTGCGCCGCGGCGGTCTCGTCCGACCACTTCCAGTCCGCCGTCGGGTAGGCCACGCCGGCCGCGTCGAACAGCGCCTTGTTGTAGATGAGCACGACGGTCGAGAACGACTCGGGCAGCCCGAACTGCTTGCCGCCGTGCTTGAACGCGTCCATGGCGCTCGGCGACAGCAGCGAGGGCTGCCACGACTTGTCGTTCGCGGCCGGTCCGGCGAGGTCGGCCAGGGAGCCGGCCTGGGCGTACGTGACGAAGTTCTGGTAGTCCAGCTCGAAGGCGTCGGGTGCGGTGCCGCCGGCGATCGACGTCTGCAGCTGGGTGAAGTAGTCCTTGTACGGCGCGGTCTGGACGGAGATCTTGACGTCCGGGTTCGCCTTCTCGAACGCCGACACGATGGCGTTGAGGTCGGTGAGGTGGTCGGGGGCCGCGGAGAAGGTCAGGTAGCGCACGGTGGTGACGCCGCCCTCGGAGGTGTCCTTCGTGGCGGAGCCCTTGGCGCATCCGGCCAGGGCGACGGCGGCGAGGGCGAGCAGGGCGGCGGCCCGGTATAACCGGGGCCGGGGACGAGCGGACATCTTCGGCCTCACAATCGGGGGGGGGTGTCGGGTGTTCGGGTGCGGGTGTTACTTGAGACCGGCCTGGGCGACGCTCTGCACGATGTGCTTCTGCGCCACGGCGTAGAGGGCGAGCACGGGAAGGATGCTCACCACCGAGCCGGCCATGATGGCGTTCCACTGGGTGGTGTATTCGCCGCTGAGGCTGGCCAGGCCCAGCGGCAGGGTCATGAACTCGCGTGAGCGGATGACGACGAGCGGCCACAGGAACGCGTTCCAGCTCGACATGAAGGCGAACAGGCCGTAGGTCACCAGGGCCGGGCGGATCAGCGGCAGCGTGATCCGCACGAAGATGCGGATGTGCCCGGCGCCGTCGACGAACGCCGCCTCGTCGAGCTCCTTCGGCAGCACCGCGACGGACTGCCGCAGCAGGAACACGCCGAACGCCGAGGCGATGGTGGGCACGACGAGCGAGGCGTAGGTGTCGACCAGGTCGAACGCGCGGACCTCGATGAACAGCGGCACGACGAGGACCTGCATCGGGATCATCAGCGTCGCGAGGTACGCGACGAAGACGGCGTTCTTGCCGGGGAACTCCAGCCGCGCGAACGCGTAGGCCGCGGTGGAGCTGGTGATGAGCAGCAGCGCGGTGGAGACGACGGCCAGCACGAGGCTGTTGACCGCGATCCGCCAGAACGGCAGGACCTCGAAGAGCTTGCGGTACCCGTCGAGGCCGGGCTTGTCGGGGATCAGGCGGGGCGTGGTGAGCACGTCGCCGCCGGCGGTGATCGAGGTGACGACGGTCCACACGAACGGGAAGATCATGAGCAGCGCACCGGCGGCGAGCACGGCGATGAGCAGGCGCCTAGACATAGTTCACCCACCGGCGCTGCAGGCGCTGCTGGACGACGGTGACCACCAGGATCAGCGCGAACAGCAGCATGCTCAGGGCGGAGGCGCCACCGGCGTCGCCGTAGCGGAACGTCAGGTCGTAGATCTCCTCGACCAGCGGCCGGGACGCCCCGGCCGGGCCGCCACCGGTCATCACGTAGATCTGGTCGAACACCTGGAACCCGCTGATCAGCGAGATCACGACGACGAAGTAGCTGGACGGGGTCAGCAGCGGGAACGTGACGCGCCAGAAGCTCTGCCAGGCGGAGGCCCCGTCCAGGCGGGCGGCCTCGAGGTACTCCTCCGGGATCGACTGCAGCCCGGCGAGGAGGATCACCATGACGAACCCGGCGTCCTTCCACACCGACGCGACGACCGCCGACGGGATCGCCCACGTGGGCGAGGCCCACCAGCCCGGCCCCGGTATCCCGGCCGCCTGCAGCACGTGGTTGACCAGGCCGTTGGCCGGGTTCAGCAGCCACTTCCAGGTCAGCGCCACGACCACCCAGCTGGTGACGACCGGCAGGAAGTACATCGACCGCACCAGGTTGCGGCCCGGGAACCGGCGGTTGAGCCCGACGGCGAGCGCGAGGCCGAGGATGTACACCAGGGGCAGGTACAGCGCCAGGAACAGCAGCGTGTGCAGCAGCGCGTCGCGGGTGTCGGCGTCGCCGAGCAGGCGGCCGTAGTTGTCCAGCCCGATCCACTGCATCGGCGACTGCAGGTTCCAGCTGTGCAGGCTGATCCAGGCCGCGCCGAACATCGGCGCGATGGTGAACAGCAGCAGCGGCACGGCGCTGGGCAGCAGGAACAGCGCGACGAGGCCGGCCTTGCGCAGGCCGCGGGGCCCGGCCATCAGCCCGTCACCCCGTCGGCGGCGTCGAAGCGGCCGTGCAGCCGGGCGACGACGAGGTCGGCCTGCTCGCCGCCGAACCCGTCGAGGTCGAACGGGGCGGCGAGGACCAGCGCCGCCGCGCCCTGCGCCCAGCTGCTGTCGTCCCAGGTGTGCACCATCACGCTGATGCCGTCGCCGCCGCGGACCTGGCGGCGGGCGAACTCGGCGCGGAACGCGTCCTCCCAGTGGATCCAGTGGGCGACGCCCTCGCCGGCGATCACGATCCGGTCCGGGTCCAGCATGTTCGCGGCGCCGGCCACGGCCCGGCCGAGCAGGCGCCCGGCGTCGGCCAGGACCTCGCGGGCGCCGGCGTCGCCGCGGTCGGCCTTGCCGACCAGCGCGGCGAAGCCCTGCCGGGCGCCGATCACGCCGCGCTCGCGCGCCGTGCGCTCCAGCGCCGGCTCGCCGAGCCAGGCCTCCAGGCAGCCGTGCCGGCCGCACTGGCACAGCGGCCCCTCGGCGTCCATCGGCACGTGCCCGAACTCTCCCGCGCCGCCGCGCCCGCCGCGGTACACCGAGCGATCGGTGACGATGCTCATGCCGATCCCGCGGCCAATGGTCAGCACGAGCAGGTCGTCGGCCTCGCGGCCGTGGCCGTAGAGCACCTCGGCGACGGCGAGGGCGTTCACGTCGTTCTCCACGACGACCGGCAGCCCGAGCACGCCGCGCAGGTGCCGGCCGACCGGCAGCTGCCGCCACTGCAGGACGTCGGCGTCGACCGTGCCCTTGTCCGGGCGGTGCACGACGCCCGGCACCGCGACGCCGACGCCGAGCAGCGGCGGCAGGTCCGGGTCGGGCCCGGTGTGCGGCGCGAGGTGTGCGGCGAGCCGCGGCAGCGCGTCCGGGGCCATCGCGTCGAACGGCGTCGTCCAGCTCGACAGCATCTGCCCGTCCAGCCGCACGCTGACCACGACGAGGTGGTCGGCCGCGACCTTGACGCCCAGGGCCCGCCCGGCCGAGCCGACCAGGCCGATGAGCGATCCCGGGCGGCCGCCGCTGGACGGCGCCTGCGCGACCTCCTCGACCATCCGCTGCTCGAGCAGCCGGCGCATGATCTGCGACACGGCGGCAGGGCTGAGACCCAGCTCACGGGCGATATCCGCCCGGGAGGTCGGTCCCCGGCTACCCAGCAGCGCGAGCACGGCGGATCGCGAGAGATCCCGCCCGGCCCCATGCTTCGCCAACGGCACTTCGTCCACCCACTTCATTAAGTTGCGATACAAAGTCGCACGGCGGGCGGCCAAGGTCAAGCGTCAGTTCTGGAACGGGCAGACGGAATGCGGCGACCAGCGGCCAGCCGCCTTCGCTCGCCGGCGCGGCCGGCCGGTCAGCGGGAGTTGCGGTCCCCGCCGGCGTGGGCGAGAGCCGCACGGGACAGGGCGGACCACGACAGCCCGGACGGCTCCCCGAGGGTGAACCACTCCCGCATCGGGGTGCCCTTGCCGGCGTCGAAGTGGCGGCCCTCGCCGGCCGCGACCAGCTCGGTCACGCGGGCCTCCGGCAGCTTCACCACCAGGTGGCCGCGGACCAGCATCGCGAAGATCCTGCCGCGGTACTTCAGCGCCGAGGAGCCGAAGCCGCGGCCCGGGGACGGCGGCGTGACGCCGGCGATCGCGGCGAGCTCGTCGACCAGGTCCTCGAAGCGCTCCTGCGCCGTCACGCCCGCGGGGCCGCCGTGCTCCGGCGCAGGATCAGGGTCGGGGCGACCCGGGGGTCCGGGGACGGGCGGTCGGGACCCTCGCGCAGGTCGGCCTCGATGACCCGCAGCAGGGCGGCGATGCACCGCCGGCCGACCTCGTCGAAGTCCTGCCGGATGGTGGTCAGCGGCGGGGACAGGAACTCGGCCTCGGGGATGTCGTCGAAGCCCACGATGCTCACGTCGTCGGGCACACGGATGCCGCGCTCGTGGAAGGCGCGCATCATGCCCAGGGCCATCTGGTCGTTGCCGGCGAAGACGGCGGTCACGTCGTCGCGGGCGGCGAGCTCCAGACCGGCCGTGTACCCCGACCTCGCGCTCCAGTCGCCGGTCATCAGGGGCGGGGCGGGCAGCCCGGCCTCCTCCAGGACGGAGCGCCAGCCCTCGATGCGGCCGTGGGTCTCCAGCCAGTCGCGGGGCCCGGAGAGGTGCCAGACCTTGCGGTGACCGAGGTCGAGCAGGTGCTTGACGGCCATCCGGGCGCCGGTGACCTGGTCGACCGAGATGGCCGGGATCTCGCCGCCGACGTCGGACTCGACGGCGACGGCGGCCATGCCGAGGGGCATGTTGTGCAGCGCGGCGGCGGCCGCGGTCTGCGGGGCGATGACGACGACGCCGGCGACGGACTGGTCGGCCAGGGCGCTCAGCGCGGAGACCATGCCGTTGTGGTCGACGCGCTCGAGGGTGACGATGCTGACGCCGTAGCCGGCGGCGCGGGCGGCGCGCTCGATGCCCAGCAGGGTGGAGGCGGGCCCGTAGAGGATCGTGTCGAAGGAGACGACGCCCACCACCCGGGAGCGGCGGCCGGCCAGCCCGCGCGCCATGGCGTTGGGGCGGTAATTGAGCTGGCGGACGGCCTCCAGGACGCGCTCACGCGTGGCCGGGCTGACGCTCGGGTGGTCGTTGAGGACCCGGGACACCGTCTGGTGCGACACCCCGGCGAGCCGGGCGACGTCGTTCATCACGGCAGCCCGGTTGTGGCTGGTTGCGCGCATGTCCCTCCCCCCGCTGTTGATGTTAGCGCTGCCACGATAAGCCCGGGTGACGGGCCGTGCGTGGCGCCCGTCACCCGAATTGTCCATTCGGATGACCCGGAAACGCCCGGACCCGGGAGCCTCCGGGCGGCGGGCCGGCCAGCCGGGCGCCGGCCCGTCCGTCCGATGTGGACGCTCGGCGGGCCGCCGTACACCACCCTGAGGTGATCCCCGGGGCCGTCGCGAGGTGACGGTCACGCGCTCCCGCTCCCGGGCAGGCCGCCGAATGTTCTCATGATGCGGCGAGGGACAGCGACCGCGGGAGAGCTTCACAGCAGGGGAATGCGCAATGTTGAAAGGCTTCAAGAACTTTCTCATGCAGGGCGACCTGATCGTCGTCGCCGTGGGCCTGGTCGTCGCCCTGGCCTTCAGTACCTTGATCAAGGCCTTCACCGACAGCATCATCACGCCCCTGATCAACTCGATCGCCGGCGGCGGGACGACCGGGAAGGGACTCGGCTGGACGGTCAACGGCCAGCGGATCGACGTAGGCGCATTCATCGGCGCCTTCATCTACTTCATCATCTTCATGGCGGTCATCTACTTTCTGATCGTCGTGCCCTACCGCGCGTACATGCAGCGGCGCGGCAAGACCGTCTTCGGTGACCCGCCCCCGACCAAGCAATGCCCGAGCTGCCAGCTCAACGACCTGCCGGTCGCCGCGACCCGGTGCCCGCACTGCACCACCGAGCTCGGCCGCACCGCCTGAAGCGCATCGCGCCGGGCGGGACCGGCTCGTCCACGCGCCCACCCTGCGGGGGTACCTGACATTCCGGCGGCCCGCCCCGTCGAGACTGGAAAGGGACGCGCGCGAGAGGGGCGGCATGGACGGCGACGAGGAGCTGGCCGCGGTGATGAGCGAGCGGCGGCAGCTGCTGAACGTGGCCTACCGGCTACTGGGATCGCTCGCCGACGCCGAGGACGTGGTGCAGGAGACGTACGCGCGCTGGTACGGCCTCGCCGAGCGGGAACGGGCCGCCGTGGCGGCGCCGGGCGCCTGGCTGACCACCGTCGCCGGGCGGATCTGCCTCGACCAGCTGCGCTCGGCGAGGGCCCGGCGCGAGCGGTACGTCGGCGAATGGCTCCCCGAGCCGGTGCCCGGCGACGCCGGGTGGTTCGGCGGGGAGGCCGACCCCGCCGACCGGGTCACCCTCGACGAGTCGGTCAGCATGGCCTTCCTGGTGGTGCTCGACGCGATGACCCCGGCCGAGCGGGTCGCGTTCGTGCTGCACGACGTGTTCAGGTACTCCTTCGCCGAGGTGGCCGCGATCGTCGGCCGGACCCCGGCGGCCTGCCGCCAGCTGGCCTTCTCGGCCCGCCGGCGGCTGCAGCGCGAGGTCGCTCCCCCACCGCCCGCCGACCGGCGGGCCGGCCTGGTGCGCGAGTTCAAGCGGGCCTGGGAAGCGCGGGACATCGACGCCCTGCTCGGCCTGCTCGACCCGGCCGCGTCCCTGGTGGCCGACGGCGGCGGCCGGGCCGAGGCCATCCTGCAGCCGGTCGAGGGCGGCGGCGTCATCGCCGAGGGTGTCGTGCGCATCGCCGGCCTCACCCCGGACATGGTGCTGCTGGAGCAGCTCGTGAACGGCCAGCCCGGCCTGGTCGCCCAGGTCGACGGGGTCACGGTCACCGTGTTCTCGTTCGGCTTCACCGGCGACCGGATCTCGCACATCTGGGCCATGCGCAACCCCGACAAGCTGGGCCCGTGGCTGGAGGCGCCCACGCCCTGACCGGGTCACCGGCTACCGTTGCCCACGTGTGGTGGACGACCCCGCGCTGCCCGGTGCGCCCGGTCGAGCAGACCTGGATCGAGCACTCCCTGGACTGGCTGCTGACCGAGTTCGGCGAGCAGCGCCTGCGGGCAACGGTCCTCCTGCCGACCGAGGAGCACTTCCCGGGCGCCTACGAGGGCACCACGGGCGACGTGGAGACGCTGGTGTACCGCCTGTGCCGCCACATGGGCGTCGACCCCGCCCGCATCGAGGTCGAGCACGGCGAGCCCGACCACGACCCCGGCCTCGCCGCCCACGTCCCCCTGCACACCTCCTGGCAGGGCGCCGCCGGCCACTTCCGGACCCGCGCGGGCCGCGCCGTGCTGGCCATCCGCACCGACCTGACCGCCCGCCCGATGGCCCTGGTCGCCACCGTCGCCCACGAGCTGGGCCACGTCCTGCTCCTCGGTGACGGGCGCATCTCCCCGGCCCGCGAGGACCACGAGGCCCTGACCGACCTCCTGACCGTCTTCTTCGGCCTGGGCATCTTCTCCGCCAACGCCGCCTTCGACCACCGGCGGGAGGTGCGGGGCGGGTACGCGTACACCAGCCGCACCCGCCTGGGCTATCTCACCGAGCCCATGTACGGCTACGCCCTGGCCCGCTACGCCTGGCTCCGCGACGAGCCACACCCGCCGTGGGCCACCCACCTGGACGCGAACCCCCGCGCCTTCCTGAAGCGCGGCCTGCGGTACCTGTCCGCCGTCCGGCCCCCGACGGGCCCGGGCACCCCCGGCCGAGGCTGACCCCAGTACAGGCGCCGATGAGAGGTTGACCTTGCCGCAGGCGGCAGGGTTGCACGATGACCGGCATGAACAGCACCGCACCGCAGCGCGTCAGGATCGTCGCCGTCACCGGAGCCGGCACCGGCATCGGCCGGGCCACCGCCCGCGCGTTCGCCGCCGAGGGCGCGCACGTGATCGCGATCGGACGGCGAAGCGAGCCGCTCAAGCAGACCGCGGCCGGGCATCACCGGATCACGCCACTGTCCGCCGACATCACCGCCGAGGACGGGCCCGAGCAGATCGTCCGAACGGTATCGGAGACCTTCGGCCGGTTGGACGTGCTGGTCAACAACGCCGGCATCGTGCACGGCGGCAGCCTTGGCAGGTTGGCCCCGCAGCAGATCGCGGCGCAGCTCGCCACCAACCTCGTCGCGCCGATCCTGTTGACCCAGGCCGCGCTCCCGCTGCTGGAGGCCTCCAGCGGGGTGATCGTCAACGTCAGCACGGCGGTGGGACAGCGGGCCTGGCCCGGCAACTCGGTCTACGCCGCGACGAAGGCCGCCCTGGAGCTCCTGACCCGCAGCTGGGCGGTCGAACTGGCCCCACGCGGAGTTCGGGTGGTGGCGGTCGCCCCCGGCGCGATCGGCACCCCCATCGGCGAGCACCAGGGCCTGACGCCGCAGCGGTTGGCCGAACTGCGGAAGTGGCAGCTGGCACACACCCCACTGGCCCGGATCGGCCGTCCCGAGGAGGTGGCCTGGGCGATCATCCAGCTCGCCGCACCGGCCGCATCGTTCGTCACCGGGGTGGTACTCCCGGTCGACGGCGGAGCGGTCGTGGCGTGACTAGAGTGGCCACGGAGGTGGGACGGTGCGGATCGGTGCGCTGGCCGAGGCAACTGGGACGACCGCCCGTGCGCTGCGGCACTACGAGCAGGCCGGGCTGATCTCCTCCGAACGAGGCTCCAACGGCTACCGCAGCTACGACGAACGGGCCGCGGTGCGGGTCCGCAACATCCGTCATCTGCTGGCCGCCGGGCTCACCCTGGACGACGTGCGCGTGTTCCTGCCATGCCTGGACGGCGATGTCGCCGCCGCACTGCCCTCGGACACGGGGCTGCGGGTCGCGCGGGAACGGCTGGCGGTCCTCAACCAGCGCATCGCCGCCCAGACCGACGCCCGCGACCGGCTGGAAGCCGCACTCCGGGAGAGGACCGCCGAGCGCATCCGCCCGGTGGCTTGACCGCATGAGCGCGCACCGGCATAGCCGTGAACGCGGCTGCGGTACAGCGTCAGGAGCCGGTCATCACGCTCGGATGCCGGTGACAGCAGCCGAAGGGTAGCCGCCGCGTCAGAACGTTTGGTGTGCTAAGCCATCCTGCCATCGGCACGACCGCGTGCCGACCTCCAAGGTGCCGATCCTGCTAAGGTCCACACATGTCAGGGGCGGGGCGCCGGCACCATCGAGAGCTGCTGGTCTCCGACCTTGATGGAACGCTCCTTCGACCGGACGCGGCCTTGAGCGCGTTCACGGTCAGCGTGATCAACGAGTACCTCGCCAGTGGTGGACTGTTCACCTACGCGACGGCCCGTTCCTACACCTCTGCCGCACGCGTGACCGCGCCGTTGCGGCTGCGGCTTCCGGTCATGACGTACGGCGGCGCGGTCGTCGTGGACCCGGTGACCGGCCAGGCACGCCAGGCGCAGTTGCTGCCGGCCGCGTTGGTCGAGGAGGTGTTTCGGCTTACCGACGGTTCACGGCTCGTGCAACCGATTGTGTACGCCATCCGGGAGGGCAGGGACCGTGCCTGCTGGCTGGCCGACCGGATCACACCTGGAGTGGCGAGTTTCCTGCGCGCCCGACCCGGCGATCCCCGGCTGCTGCCCCTTTCCCACCGGGACGACATCGATGCGGCGTCGGTGTTCTATGTCTCCTTGATCGGAGACCGGCAGCCGTTGCACGAGCTTTTCGAGCAACTCTCTGACGCACTGGGCGGCTGCCACGTCGTCCTCGCCGAGGACGTCTACTCGGCCGGGCAGTGGTGGCTGGAGCTGACCTCCACCACCAAGGCCGCCGCGGTTGCCGCGTTGAAGGCCGAAGTGGCCGCGGAAACGGTGACATGCTTCGGTGACCAGCTCAACGACCTGCCGATGTTCGCGGTCGCCGACACCGCGCTCGCGGTCGCGAACGCTGCGCCCGAGGTCCGGGCGGCCGCCACACAGGTGATCGGCGCCAACACCGACGACGGCGTGGCCCGCTGGATCGCCGCGACCTTGACGTCAGCCGAAATGTCACCGCCTTCACCGGGCGAGGCTGGCCGGGCTGGGCCTGGCAGCTGTGGGGCGGCGACATCCGCAAGCAGCTCGACGCATGCGGGGGTGCGCTGCGGGTACCGCCCCTGCCGGCCGCGCTGCGCGACCTGACCGCCGTCGGCGTGTGAAACCGTCCCACCACGCGGATGAGCAGGGCATTTGGCCGGTTCTCAGGATCGGCGAGGCACCATGCGTCGTGCCGTTGACCCCTGCCGTCCGCGCCGTGCCGGCCCTCCTCGGCGCACTGCGGGACCGCGCGCTCGTGCGCGCCGGGTCGGCGACCACCACGGCCGCCGGGCGGTTCACCGCGGGTCACCACGGGTAACGCACGATAGCGGCGACGCACGGCGCCGGCACCGCCGCGCGGTCGTGACAGGCCTGCATCCCCTCACCTGTCGCCCGCCCACACGGGCGACCCCTCACGTGGCGAAAGGACGACCCGCATGGATCGGCGGACACTCCTCCTGGCGGCCGGCGCCGCGGGCCTCGCCGGCTGCGGCGGCCCGGACCCGGGCCCGGCGGC